>JAXECN010000032.1:0-24962 GCA_034093535.1 Pelistega sp. | reverse complement strand
ACATCGGCAAAATTCTCTAGCAAGTGGTATGAGTTTGATATTGGTTGGATGTATATTTCAATCTTAAAATTTTTCCGTTTGGCTGAAGTGAAAAAGGTCGCACCTAAATTAAAATTAGCCAACCAAGTGCAAGAAGAGGTCACAGAAAAGACGCTACATGGTATCATTACACATCGCTACGAGATTATGACTCGCTATGCTTCTTTATGAAAGCAGACGGCACTACAAGAGATTGCTCGTCTACAGCAAAATCCAGAGGCTAAAGCAGAAGTAGCAAAATTAAATTTTGTTTCTCAGCACATTACGCAATCTGAGCAAGGTCTTAACGACGCTCAGAAAGCAGAGCTTGCCGATAGCTTGACTCACAATAAAGCGTTGGCTCAATTAGTCGCTATGCGTGAAGAGTTATTCCGTGTATGGAGTAGTTCGACAGCGAGTACGGAGCAATTACTACATGATTTACGTCAGTGGTTGCAACAGGCTCAGCAGAGTGGTGTGCGGAGTTTAGAAGAGTTCGCACTGCGATTACGTCGATACGCTGCATGATAGACATTCAACAATTAAATCCAGAACAACGTACTGCCGTCATGACTGATGAGCAGTACGTTTTAGTTTTAGCGGGTGCCGGTAGTGGCAAGACCAAGGTATTAACCACACGTATGGCGTGGTTGATGGAACAAGCGCTTGTCAGTCCGGGTGGTATTTTGGCGGTGACTTTTACCAATAAAGCAGCACGCGAAATGCTGACCCGTGTAAGTAGTCTTTTGCCAATTAATACACGCGCGATGTGGGTAGGTACTTTCCATGGTTTGTGCAATCGCTTATTGCGAGCACATTATCGTGACACAGGTCTACCGCAAAGCTTCCAGATTTTGGATATCCAAGATCAACTCTCGGCGATTAAGCGTCTTTTAAAATTCCATAATGTTGATACGGAAAAATATCCGCCAAAGGATATTCAGAATTTCATCAATGGTAAGAAGGAGCGAGGTTTACGTCCTGATGACATTATTCCTCATGATCCTTTTGAGGTGCGTAGTGTAGAGTTGTATGCGCTTTATCAAACTCAGTGTGATAAAGAGGGAGTTGTCGACTTTGCTGAGTTATTGTTGCGTGCTTATGAGTTACTGAAAAATAATGCCTTAATCCGTGAGCATTATCAACGCCGCTTTAAACATATTCTGGTTGATGAGTTCCAAGACACCAATGATTTACAGTATCGTTGGTTGCGTCTATTAGCGGGGCAGCATAATGCTATTTTTGCGGTCGGTGATGATGACCAATCGATTTATGCTTTCCGTGGTGCTAATGTCGGCAATATGAAAGCCTACGAAAGTGATTATGCGAGAGGGAATATTATTCGCTTGGAGCAAAACTATCGCTCGTATAATCATATTCTGGACTCAGCTAATGCTTTAATTTCAAACAATACCGACCGTCTAGGTAAAAATCTCTGGACAGACCGTGGTGATGGGGAGTTATTGCGAATCAATGAATTAAGTGATGACCGTGCGGAGGCACAATGGATTGTCGATGAGGTCAGAAGTTTAATTCGAGAGGGTGTGGAGCATCAACAAATTGCGGTGTTATATCGCAGCAATGCTCAGTCGCGCTCGATTGAGCATGCTTTCTTTAGTACAGGTTTGCCGTATCGTGTTTATGGTGGTTTGCGTTTTTTTGAGCGTCAAGAAATCAAGCATGTTTTAGCGTATTTACGACTTATCCATAATTTAGACGATGATACCTCTTTTTTACGCGTGGTAAATTTTCCGGCACGAGGTATTGGTGCGCGTACTTTAGAAAATTTGACGGACGCAGCGACACAAATTGGGTGTAGTTTGGCATTGGCAATCGGTGCATTAAAAGGTGCGCCAGCGACTAAGTTAGCGGAATTTGTAGGCTTAATTACTCGCCTGAGTAATATGGCAAAGGTATTGACTCTCCCTGATTTAATCCAACAAGTTTTACATGACACAGGAATTGAGCAGTTCTATCAGGGTGAGCGAGATGGTGAAGAGCGCCTTGAAAACTTACAAGAGTTGGTGAATGCGGCACAGGTCTTTTGTGCAGAAGAGTCTTTTGAAGGTCGCCCTGCAGCTGAATTAGTGAGTTTGAATGATACGTCTGAACAAGCTTTTCCTGAGCAAACCTCTGCGTTAACGATGTTCTTAAGTCATGCCAGTCTGGAAGCTGGTGATAACCAAGCCAAGCATGGTGAAAATGCGATTCAATTGATGACCATCCATGCTGCAAAAGGCTTAGAGTTCGATGTGGTATTTGTGGCGGGATTGGAGCAAGGACTTTTTCCTCATCGGAATAGTTTGGTGGCAGATGGTGGTTTAGAGGAAGAACGTCGTCTGATGTATGTGGCGATTACTCGGGCGAGAGAGCGTCTGTATCTATCGGCAGCACATGAGCGTATGCTCTATGGGCAGACTGAGTATACCACGAGGTCGCAGTTCTTAGAGGAAATCCCTGAGAAGCACACCAAATGGCTTTGTCCTAAATCACGTGAGAGTGGTTTTGCTCATGCTGAGTCACGCTTTGCTTTTAATGGTGAGCAGTACAGTCCTCGGACAAATCATCAAACTAAATCACGCCAAAATGGGATGTTGGCAGGGATGAGTGGTGGTGTCCAAGTCGGCAATCAGCTGTTTAAGGTGGGGCAACGTGTTGCTCATGCTAAATTTGGTGAAGGCATGATTATTAATCTGGTGGGGCAGGGAGCTGAATCACAAGCACAGATTATTTTCCAAAATGCTGGCGCCAAGACATTAGCATTAGGTGTGGCGAAATTGGAGATTTTGTAGCCGTCTATTTTTGCTGTTAATTTATTTGAAAAACTGTCGTATAGCAGATATACGGCAGTTTTTTTATGGACAAATTTGTCACTGTGATAAATTTGTCCAATTGAATAATTAAGTAGACCTCTATACGCTAAAGATTTTTAGCAATAGGGAAAATTAGGGGTAGGCTATATGTTTTAGTCTATACATTAAGAAATGAAGTCATGAGAGTGATTAGTTTAAGAAAGGCTAATAAGAGAGAGGTTAAGAGATATGAACAATATTTCCAAAATTAATCCAGAATTGCCAGATGATGATAATCCAGAATGAACTGATGAGATGTTTGCTGCTGCCAAAAAAGGCAGAGCAGCTGCCTCACTTATTCGCAGAGGGAAGCAGAAAGCGCCATTGAAAAAACCTATTTCATTACGGGTTGATGCAGAAGTTCTTAGTTTTTTTAAGAACCAAGGAAAGGGGTGGCAAACAAAAATAAATGATGTTTTAAAAGCATGGGTAAAACAACATAGTTGATTTTGCTTAGTGACAGGTTGAAATATTGTTTATGCTTTGCAATAGGCAAAGAGGTGTATTTTGATTAAGATGAAGCTTAAGCGTATTTCAATAAAGGAAGTGCATAATGAAAACATGGAAAATGATTGCTATAGGTGCTTTGGTACTGACACTAAGTGCGTGTGTGACACATCCTCGTAGTGCATACTATGGAAGTCCGGGTAATAGTGCTTATGGGCATGCTCAAGGTAATGGTCCTAAGGGCTTCTATGGTCCCGGTGGCAAGGTTGGTATGCGTGGTCATGGCTCAAAGGTAGAAGCTTATGGTGTGATTGACGCTGGTGTAGGGTATCAACGCACGAAAATTAAGCATTAAAAATTTTTGCTTATCTAATAAGTATTTATGATGAAAAACGCTGTATTGATGATACGGCGTTTTTTTTATGGGTGCAAAATATGATAGATTTAGAGAAGAGGAAAAGTAAAATTTATAGGGTTATATTGTGATTGATGGCATTTTATTGATGGTTATCTCCGTTGGTGTCGTTATTGGAATTACAGTTGCGATTGCCGATGCGCTGGGTGAAAACCTTGGTTGCTTATTTTTAGTCTTCTTGGGCTTGGTGCTATCCTACGTATTTTTACCGCTTTGGGTAAATATTTTTTGGCTTCTGCTTATTAGTCTGATGTTGCTTGTGTGGTATATGGAATATAGAGAGGAAAGACAAGCAAGACAAAAACGAGAACAACGCGCTCTTTTGTTAGACCCATTGTTACAGAGGATATTGGCTTACCAAGAAAAACGTCATGCCGAAAATGCCTTTTTGCTGAAACGAGGGAAGATAAAGGTGTTGGCAAATGAAGGGTTTATGAAAAAAGTTCGAGAGCTAAAGTGGTCAAAAAGGAAAAAAGCCTATCTTCTACAAGAGGGTTTTACAAAGACTTATTATGTGGCTATTGAGGAATTTCAAACGCTTGAGAATAAAGCGATGGAAGGCGATAAGTTTCTGGTGAGGATTGAGTTTTTAAATGGAAACTCTCTAGACTTAAAAGTTGATGAGCGAGAGTATCAACGAATAACAAGTATTTTGGGTCTTTTGCGTACGTTGAGTATACGCCAACGTGAAGAATTAGCGGCATATTTTCATCGTCAAGCAAATATTAAAAACTGGGTCGATATGTTGATTGAAGCTGTATTAGGCTTTTTAGGTTTGGGATTTCTTGTTGTATTGGCAATGATGATTGCGGATATGGTGAAATCGTTATAAGGTTGGGTAATTAGCGCTCAACTAAAAAAGCCTTCATTGTTCACAATGAAGGCTTTTGTTTGCTACAAAAGTGGCTAGTTATTAGCTCACAATCACAATTAGCGTTTTAGTTTAGCAAAGGCAGCTGCCATCGCTCCTAGTCCTGCGGGTTCTGTACCTTTATGGTGGTCGCGCTGGCGATTAGGTTCACGGCGTGGGGCAGATGAGCTATCACCACGTTTCATCGGTAGGCTATCATCATTTAGACGCATAGTCAGACCGATACGCTTGCGAGGTGCGTCAACTTCTTGTACTTTGACTTTGACCATTTGACCTACACGGACGACATCACGAGGGTCTTTTACAAAGGTTTCGGATAAAGCGGAAATATGCACAAGACCGTCTTGATGTACGCCAATATCGACAAAGGCTCCAAAGTTAGCCACATTGGTGACGACTCCCTCAAGAATCATACCAACGACGAGGTCGTTAATGGTTTCAATGCCTTCTTTAAAGGTGGCTGTTTTAAACTCAGGACGTGGGTCACGACCGGGTTTTTCAATCTCGCTGAAGATATCACGAACAGTCGGCACACCAAATTTTTCATCGGTGAAATCTGCTGGTGATAGACCTTTAAGCGCGTCTTTTTGACCAATAATGCTTTTTACGTCTTGCTGCAATTTGCTCACAATACGCTCTACAACAGGATAGGCTTCTGGGTGTACGGCAGAGGCATCGAGTGGATTGTCGCCATCATTAATGCGTAAGAAGCCAGCTGCTTGTTCAAAGGCTTTTGCCCCAAAGCGAGAAACATCCATCAATTTCTTGCGGTTGGCAAAGCGACCATTGGTATCACGGTATTCGACAATGTTTTTAGCAAGGGTGGCATTAAGACCAGACACTCGGCTTAATAAGGCTGCTGAGGCGGTATTGACATCGACACCAACTGCATTTACGCAGTCCTCAATAACAGCATCTAAAGAGCGAGCTAATTCACGTTGGTTAACATCATGTTGGTATTGACCGACACCGATAGCTTTAGGTTCGATTTTGACGAGTTCAGCGAGTGGGTCTTGGAGACGACGTGCGATAGAAACTGCACCACGTAAGCTTACATCTAAATCTGGGAACTCTTTGGCGGCTAATTCTGAGGCAGAATAAACAGACGCACCTGCTTCAGAAATGACGATTTTCTTCACATTGGCGTCGGGGATTGACTTGAGTAAGTCGCCTACGAGTTTTTCTGTTTCGCGAGAGGCAGTACCATTACCAATAGCAATCAGCTCAATTTGGTGCTTAGCAATAAGCGCTAATAAGGTATTGATTGAACCACTGACATCACGGCGTGGTTCAAATGGGTAGATAGTTGTCGTTTCTAGCAATTTACCAGTAGGGTCAATGGCAGCGACTTTTACCCCTGTACGAATACCTGGGTCTAAGCCTAGTACGGCTTTAGGACCAGCAGGTGCAGCGAGTAGGAGGTCTTTTAAGTTAGCGGCAAATACGGCAATTGCTTCTTCTTCGGCTTTTTCGCGTAGTTGGGTGATGATTTCTGCTTCAAAAGAGGTGAGTAATTTTACACGCCATGTCCAACGTGATAGCTCGGCTAACCAGCGACCACGAGGACTAGCGTCTATATTGTACTCAGCGTCTAGACTGAGGAAGTCACTGATACGTGTGACACAAGGATGAGGCGTGAGAGCGTCTTGTTCTGGGTCTAGACCGATACGTAAATCGAGTACCCCTTGTGAGCGACCACGTAAGAGTGCCAAAATACGATGAGAAGGGAGGGTGCGGATGGTTTCTGAGAAATCAAACCAATCACGGAAATTATCCCCTTCTTGTTCTTTGCCATCAACCACTTTTGAGTAGAGATAACCGGCTTTTTGGAGATATTCACGCATATCTGCTAAGAGGTCCGCATTTTCTGAGAAACGCTCGGCGAGAATATCACGAGCGCCATCAAGAGCCGTCTTGGCGTCTTCAATCTTATGTTCTGGATTGAGATAGCCTGCCGCTAATGTCATCGGGTCGGCATGCTTGTCGGCAAGAATAGCGTCAGCGAGAGGTTCTAGTCCTGCTTCTTTGGCGATTTGGGCACGGGTACGACGCTTAGGTTTATAAGGCGCATATAAGTCTTCTAAGCGCTGTTTTGAATCAGCTGCCATAATTTGTGCTTGTAATTCATCGTTCATCTTACCTTGTTCGGTAATTGAGCTGATGATTGCTAAACGGCGAGCTTCTAGTTCACGTAGGTACACTAAACGAACTTCGAGATTACGCAAAATGGTATCGTCTAAACCGCCAGTAACCTCTTTACGGTAACGTGCGATAAAAGGAACCGTCGCACCGTCATTGAGCAGTTCAACTGTTGCCGCCACTTGTTGTGGGCGAACATTAAGCTCAATGGCTAGTTGTTCAATAATGCGGTTTTCATCAATAGTTTCGTGTGTTGTACTCATAATTTAATCATCGAGAGTTTAATTTAACAAGGAGGACATTATACCTAAAAATACTGTATAAAAATACTGTATAAAATGGATAAAAATGTCCTATTTTGCATTTTTTAATAGTTTTATTTGATACTATATAGGCTCTTTTCGTCTTCTTGAGTCCTTTATTTTATGCTAAGCCTAGATGTGCGCGACTTTTTTGAGAGAAACCTAGCGGATACGCAACCGGGTTATGTGTTGCGACAGTCGCAAGTTGAGCTTTCTCTTGCCATTGAGCAGGCGATTCACGATAAGTCTATCTTGATTGCTGAGGCTGGCACAGGGACGGGTAAAACTTGGGCGTATCTTATTCCAGCGTTTGCTTCCTTGCGTAAAGTGATTGTTTCGACGGGGACTCGCGCTTTGCAAGACCAGCTTTTCCGTAAAGATGCACCGATGATTAAAAAGGCATTGGGTTTGCCGATTCATGTTGCCTTACTTAAGGGGCGGAGTAATTATCTGTGTCATTTTCACTATAAACGTCTGGTGGATGACGAACATGCTTTGCTTAAAAATCAACAAGAGGCGGAGCAGCTTAAAGAGATTAAGATGTTCTTCCAGCGTACGCAGACAGGGGATAAGTCAGACTGTGCAAAGGTACCAGATAGTGCTTCTATCTGGTCTAGAGTCACCTCAACAAAAGAGAATTGCTTAAATAAAGATTGTCCTTATATTGATGAGTGCTTTGTGGCTAAAGCAAGAGCCAATGCACGTGACGCAGATGTGGTCGTGGTTAATCATGCCTTGTTTTTTGCGGATATTGCTTTGCGACAAGAGGCAGATATAGACTTATTGCCAGTGGCTGATACGGTCATCTTTGATGAGGCACATCAATTACCCGATGTGGCGACGCAATTTTTAGGAAGTACCGTTTCTCTAAGTGATATTGAGCGCGCTCAAAAAGAGATTCTGATTCATACGACTACCCATGTCAAAAGTTCGGCAGACTGGGAAAGGTTATGCAATTTGGTCAAACACTCTTGTCTAGAATTACGTCTGGATGGGCGTGAGATTGAAGATATGCCCGGTAAAAAGGCTGTCTTTGACGCTTTGCCCAATATGGAAAAATTTCTCAGTGAATTAGATAATTTATTAAATCATATTGATACCTTATCGAAAACACTGGCTCAAGTAGTTGAGCATCATATTGATTTACAAGAAGCCTATAATCGCTTAAGTAGCTATCATGTGACGTTGCACCAATGGGCTTATCCTGAGCATTATGAAAAAGAGGATAAGAATACGTATGTGCGTTGGGTTGAGTTTGGAACGCACCAATTACGCTTTAGTCGAGCGCCCTTGTCAGTGAAGAATTTTGCGAATTTTAAACGACCTGATCAAGCTTGGATTTTGACTTCTGCAACCTTATCTGTGAATAAGCAGTTCACGCATTTCCAAGCACAATTGGGGCTGTATAACGCCACTTGTCAATCATGGGAATCGCCTTTTAATTATGCCGAAAAAGCGGTGATGTATGTGCCCAATGATCTCCCCAATGTAAAAGACTTCTTATATGAGCAGAAGTTTATCGACTTATTAGTGCCTTTTATTCGCCGCACGCCGGGAGGGGTATTAATTCTATGCACCACTTTACGAGCTGTAGAGGTACTGGGGGATTTATTATTAGACGCTTTTGATAAAGCGGGTATTGAGCGATGTATTTTGCGACAAGGGGAGTCGGCACATCGAGTCTTAGTGGATAAGTTTCGTCAGGAGCGTAATGCCGTACTGATTGGTAGTGCTAGCTTCTGGGAAGGGGTAGACTTTCCGGGGGATTTAGTGACTTTAGTCGCCATTGATAAATTGCCATTTGCACCACCAGATGACCCAGTACTAGAGGCTCGAATTGATGAGTGTCGTAAGCGTGGAGGCAATCCTTTTGTGGAAATTCAAATTCCGATGGCGACGATTGCTCTGAAACAAGGGGCTGGTCGTCTAATCCGGACGGAGAATGACTGTGGAGTGCTGATTATTGGTGATGAGCGTCTAGTCAATCAGCGGTATAGTAAGATGTTATGGAATAGTTTACCGAATTTTTACCGTACCCAGAATAAGCAAGTGGCGTTGGATTTCTGGCCAGAACCTCAATAATGCAATCAATAATAAAAGAGCCTCGGGTATGTACTCGAGGCTCTTCGTATTGTGGCTGCTTAATAGTGATGAAGCAGAGATTAGTTAAACCAACCTTTTGGTGAGAACCAGTCCATCCATGAGGTTTGAGCTGTTAGCCCTTGTTTGTAGTATTTGCTATCAGGGAAGTTTTGGTCTAGGACACGTTTGGCGTCATTTGCCTCTTCGGTCATATTAAGTGCTTCATAAGACTTCATCATAATAAATAAAGCACGCTCTGCTGCTTGTACACCAGAGAATTCACGTAATACGCCTTGGGCACGGTTAATCGCCGCAAGATAGCCGTGACGAATATAGTAGTATTCGGCGATATTGGCTTCGTTGTCAGCGATAGTACTGACTAACCATACTAGACGTTGGCGAGCGTCATCTGCATAACGGCTATCTGGATAGCGGTCAACAAGTTCTTTAAATGCTGTGTATGATTGGCGTAAACCACGTGGGTCACGCTCACTCGGGTCTTGACCTGTATAGCTAGTGAGGAAAGCGCTAGGTGGTGTAAAGGTTACCATCCCTTTGAGGTAGAGCATATAGTCTGTACCTGGGTGGTTAGGGTAGAGTGCCAAGAAACGGTCAATCGCTGCTGTGGCTTGTTCTGGCTCGTCATCTTTCCAGTTAACGTATGCTAAGTCGATGAGCGACTGTTGAGCATAAGAGCTATAAGGGTGGCGGCTCTCTACGGCAGCAAGATAGCGGCGAGCTGACTTCCATTCAGATTCGCGAACGCTTTCACGCGCAGCTTCGTAAATTTGAGGAGCAGTCCAGCCTTTGGTCTCGTCCACATCGCTTCGGAATGTACCACAACCTGCGATAATGGCTGTACCTAGGAGAACCAAGCTACTTTTGTATAGTCTTTTCATAGCAAATATAAATATAGTTAAATGAAAGATAACGTTAATGATAACATTAGACAGAATATTATAGTGATTTTCTTCGTATTAAGTAAATTCGGTTCTACAATATTGCTTATTTTTTCACTTTCTTTGACATTAAATATTTTGCTATTAGGATAGAGCATTTAATTTAGTGTTGTGTATTTGAGTATTTTTTATGTCAGAACAAAACCTTGCCTTAGTAAGCGACCATGAGTTTGAACAGCCTGTGATTTTTCGTCTGGAGCGTGATGTTAAAGCGGATCGTCTGGACAAGATTTTGGCGCAGTTATTGCCTGAACATTCACGTGCACGGTTGCAAACATGGATTGAGGATGGTTTTGTATCGGTCAATGATAAGCCCTCTAAAGTTAAACAGATTGTTGGTCCGGGTGATGTCATTGCGGTAATTGAACAAGAAAGTGAGCAGAGTAAGGCGTTTACCCCTGAGCCTGTTGAGTTTGGTGTAGTGGCGGAGTCTGAAGCGTGGATTGTGGTGAATAAGCCGGCAGGCTTGGTGACACATCCGGGAGCAGGTAATTGGCATGGCACATTATTAAATGGTTTGTTGTATCGTTACCCAGAGTTAGCGACTGTGCCACGTGCAGGGATTGTACATCGTCTGGATAAAGATACGTCGGGTTTACTAGTGGTGGCACGTACAGAAACTGCTCAAACACATCTGGTGCGTCAATTACAGGCACGGACGATGGGACGCCGTTATATGGCGCTAGCTCAAGGGGCGATGTTGACAGAAGGGTCAGTGGATTTGCCCATTGGTCGTGACCCTAAAGTACCCGTGCGTATGGCGGTGGAAAAGCCAATTGCACCAAAACCGGCTTTAACGCATTATGCTTGTTTGAAGATAGGAACTTATCAAGATAAAAAAGCTGAAAAAGGCGTGAGTTTGATTGAGTGTCGTCTAGAAACAGGTCGTACTCATCAGATTCGTGTGCATATGAGTGCATTAGGACACCCTTTATTAGGTGATAGCTTATATGGCAGTCATATTGAGGTGGCTCGTCAGATGTTGCACGCCTATCGCTTACGCTTTGTTAACCCATTGACCGAAGAGGAGGTGGAGTTTGAAGCACCTATTCCTGAGGATATGCAGACGCTAATCGATAGTATCGTCTGGGAGGAATAATAATATGCAATTAGAAGAATTAGTCACAGGCAAAGCGTGGAAAAATGTCCGTTATGGGACAACTACACGTCATATGTCAGGTGGGGTGAGTGTTGCACCTTTTGATAGTTTTAATCTGGGCTTACATTGTGGTGACAATGCAGAACACGCGCAAGCCAACCGTGATAGTTTAACTGCCATATTGCCAAGCCGTCCTTTATGGTTAAATCAAGTGCATGGTACGGATGTGCTGAATGCCGATGAGTTTTTTACCTATCCTGCGACAGCGGACGCGGCTATTACGACACAAGTCGGTCGAGTGTTAGCGATTATGACGGCAGATTGTTTGCCTGTTGTGGTGGCGGATACCGAGGGAAAAATCATCGGTGCAGCCCATGCGGGGTGGCGAGGTTTGCAAGCTGGCGTATTAGAGCGTATGGTAGGACAGATGAAAGAGCAATTTCCACAAGCGAGTTTTCAGGCATGGGTGGGACCGGCAATTTCGCAAGCGGTTTTTGAAGTCGGTGCTGAGGTATATGCTGCTTTTACGGATAGCGATGAGGCACTTAAGGACTTTTTTAAATCGCATATTGCTGGCAAGTATTTGGCTGATTTGGCAGGTATCGCTAAATATAAGTTAGAACATAGTGGTGTTGCGGCAGTTGAGTTAAGCGGTGAATGTACTTATCTGCAAGAGGATAAATACTTTTCTTACCGCAAGGGGCAACCTACAGGTCGGATAGTGACGATTGCTTATATAGAAAATAGTTGATTAATCACTTCTTATATGGAAAGTCCCTATTTAAAAATGATTCAAAATTGGGTAGGCTAATGGAGTTGTAAAAGGAGGATGTAGGATGACGACGCCTAAAGATGATTCACCATTAAATGCTTGGATGGCTCCCATGCTTGGTATGACTGAGCAATGGCTGGCTATGCAACAGGGATTTATGGAGGATTTTCAACGCGTATTTACGCAAGCGGCGAGTGGTTCTTTGCCCGCGTTGAGTGATAGGCGTTTTAGTAGTGAGGCTTGGCAGAAAAATCCTCAATTATTGAGTTTGGCTCATCTGTATTTGCTGTCTTCTCAGAAATTATCGGAGATGGTTGAGCATTTGGATATGGATCAAGAGTCCAAGGACAAGTTCATCTTTGCGATGCAGCAGTGGATTGATGCTGTTGCGCCATCGAATTTCTTCGCTTTAAATGCTGACGCTTTGGCGGCTTTTGAGCAGACGCAGGGAGAGTCTTTACAAAAAGGGCTTTATAACCTTTTACAAGACTTACAAAAAGGGCGTATCACACAGACAGATGAAACCGCTTTTGACGTAGGTAAAAATCTCGCGACGACACCGGGCAAGGTTGTCTATAAGAATGCGTTTTTTGAATTGATTCAGTACGCACCGCAGACGACCAATGTTTATGAAATTCCACTGTTGATTGTCCCACCTTGTATTAATAAGTTTTATATTCTGGACTTACAAAAAGAAAATTCATTTGTTCAGGGAGCGGTGGCACAAGGGCATACGGTTTACTTGATGTCTTGGCGTAATCCTTTGCCAAATGATGTAGACCAACCTGAAAAATACACCTGGGATGATTATATTGAGCATGGAATTATCCGTGCATTGCAAGCCGTTACGGATATTAGTCAACAAGATAAAGTGAATACCTTGGGCTTCTGTGTCGGCGGTACTATGTTAGCCACGGGTCTTGCGGTAGCAAAGGCAAGAGGTCTGGATTATGCCAATAGTATGACATTGTTGACGACTTTCCTCGATTTTGAGGATACGGGCGTTATGCATGTTTTTGTTGATGAGGCGAGTGTTGCCTTGCGTGAGCAGACGATTGGTCAGGGTGGCTTAATGCCTGCCAAGGACTTAGCCGCAACCTTTTCATTCTTGCGCCCCAATGAACTCGTATGGAATTATGTCGTCAGTAACTATTTCAAGGGTGAGACACCTGTTCCATTTGATATTCTGTATTGGAATGCTGATAGTACTAACTTACCGGGACCTTTTTACGCTTGGTACTTACGTCACACTTATTTAGAGAATAATCTGAAAAAGCCAGCTTATTTGACAGTGGCAGGAGAGGCTTTAGATTTATCGTTATTAGATACGGACACTTATCTATACGCCTCTAAAGATGACCATATTGTGCCTTGGAAATCATCTTATCTGAGCAATGATATTTTGACTGGTGATGTGCGTTTTTGTTTAGGTGCATCAGGACATGTGGCAGGTGTGGTAAATCCTCCTGTCAAGAAGAAGCGTCATTATTGGGTTAATGAATACGAATATGATGATGGTTATTTAAGTGCTGAGCAATGGTTCGAGGATTCGGAGCGTCACGAGGGTAGTTGGTGGGTAGACTGGTATGCGTGGATAGCTGAGCGTGCAGGCAAACAAGTACGTGCTAAGAAAACGCTAGGTAATCGCCAGTATAAGCCGACAGTTGAGGCTCCCGGCTCTTATGCTAAGGTTCGTGCTGTTCAATAAGAGCAGTGTTAAATTATTTTAATGTTAAACTAATCTAAATTTATACATACTAAGGAGATGTATGATGAGTCGCAAAATTGCTTACGTAACAGGTGGTATGGGTGGTATTGGTACAGCAATCTGTCAGCGCCTAGCAAAAGATGGCTTTAAAGTTATCGCTGGTGCGGGTCCAAGCCGTAATTATCAAAAATGGCTGGATGAACAAGCGGCTTTAGGTTTTACTTTCTATGCTTCTGTGGGTAATGTCTCTGACTGGGATTCGACAGTAGCTGCATTTAATAAAGTTAAAGAAGAGCATGGTAATGTCGATGTATTAGTAAATAATGCAGGTATTACCCGTGATGGTGTATTCCGTAAGATGAGCCTAGAAGACTGGACGGCAGTGATGGATACGAACTTGAATAGTCTGTTTAATGTGACTAAGCAAGTGATTGATTCTATGTATGAAAAGCGCTGGGGTCGTATTATTAATATCAGTTCGGTTAATGGTCAAAAAGGTCAGTTTGGTCAATCGAATTATTCGACTGCCAAAGCAGGTATTCATGGCTTTACTATGGCTTTAGCACAAGAGATGGCAAGTCGTGGCGTGACAGTGAATACCGTATCGCCGGGTTATATCGGCACAGAGATGGTACGCGCTATTCGTCCAGAAGTGTTAGAACAAATCGTCTCGACTATTCCGGTGCGTCGTTTAGGTACACCAGAAGAGATTGCGTCAATTGTGTCTTGGTTGGCTTCAGAAGACGCTGGTTTTGCCACTGGTGCAGACTTCTCGGTCAACGGCGGCTTACATATGAGCTAATAATATGCGAGTGATTAAGAAGTACCCCAATCGCCGTTTGTATGATACTGAGTCGAGTGCTTATATTACATTGGCGGATGTGAAGCAACTGGTCTTAGATGTTACGCCTTTTCAGGTGGTAGACGCTAAGACCGGAGAAGATTTGACACGCAGTATTCTTTTGCAAATTATCCTTGAGTTAGAGAGTGAGGGTGTGCCGATGTTTAGTGCGGAGACCCTCAAGCAAATTATCCGTTTCTATGGTCATGCCATGCAAGGGGTGATGGGTTCTTATCTCGAGAAAAATATGCAGGTGTTGGCAGAAATGCAGAACCGTATGCGTGATCAATCCGATGCCTTGTATCAACAGAAGTTCAGTCCAGAGGCGTGGACGCAATTTATGAATTTTCAGACGCCGATGATGAACAATATGATGAATAATTATGTTGAGCAGTCTAAGAATATGTTTATTCAGATGCAAGAGCAGATGCAGAACCAAGCGAATAATATGTTTGGTGCCTTTAATTTTCAAAAAGATGATAAGAAGTAGTGTCAGCTTTAATTTCAACTAATCTTATTGTGGGGTTGTCCCCGTCATTACGAGGTGCTTTTATTGAGCACCTCAAGTCTTTTTTGCCGCAGCTTGCTACTGTTCAGTTAACACAAGCCCCCATAAATGCACAAGGTATGTGTTTGTGTTGTCAGCTACATAATGAGACCTCAGAGCGATTGCGTGATTTATTTATGCAAGCGTTGCAGCGTAAAATTCCTGCTTTTTCGACAGTGTTAGTTGATTGTCAGGAGCGGGTGGATCCAAGCAGCGTAGCTTATACCTTGGGCGAAGATTTTTTTCTGAAAGAGCGGTATCAGTATAGAGGGACAATATTAGTCTTAGACCGAGGCTTAATAGAGCAGGTTCTTGTTGCTTACGAAGAGGTGGTGATGTATTTCTCAAGTACCTCATTAATTGTTGTGAGTGAGGGACTGTTTAAAGACAAGACAGAGCAACAGGCCTTTATGGCGCAGTTAGAGGAAATTTATACCCATGTACGGATTTTTGAGCCGGATACACCGAGTGCTCAGGTCGTAAATATGTCGGCACTAACTGCAGAAAATTGGCTAAGCTATCAGATAGCGCTGCCAAATCGTAAACGACCTAAACATCGATTGTTTTTGTGATTTGGGTGTGGTTGATTTAATTTGAGTGTCTTATAACGATAAGAGTTATGTTTTATCCAGCATATTTTACAGCCGCTGAAGAGGGCGGTTTTGTGGTGACATTTCCAGACTTACCTGAAGCGATTACACAGGGTGATAATTTCGCTGAAGCGATGGAGATGGCAGAAGATGTTTTAATTTCGTGTGTGGAAATCTATTTTGAAGAAGAAAAACTGTTTCCTGTGCCTAGGGTAGTTAAAGAAGGTGAAGAATCAGTATTCTTGTCAGATAGTATCTATGCGAAAGTTTTACTACATAATACGTTAGAGCAGAAAGTGCGTAAGGCTGAATAGCACGTCTTACGATAATTATTATGCAATTCTGTAAGAGCTATTTGGAATAGCCATTTTCAAATGCAGCAAATTTTATAGTAGAAAAGCAAAAAAGCAGAATTGAAAAATCAATTCTGCTTTAGTTTAAGTTTGGAGCTTTATCCAAATCGAATAAGTGCATAACTAGCGACTTATTGTAAAAACCTCGTTAAAAACGCTGTTTATGAATTTGGTTGCGAGGGCAGGATTTGAACCTACGACCTTCGGGTTATGAGCCCGACGAGCTGCCAGACTGCTCCACCTCGCGTCAGAAAAATAAATTATATAACTGATGTTATAATAATGCAAGTACTTTTTTAATTTTTTAGGCTGTTGAGTATAAAAATGGATGAATTATTCATTAAACAGGTCTTAGAGACGGCGCTTTTATGTGCAAATGAACCTATGCGTGTCAGTGAGTTAGCTAAGCTCTTTGGTGAGGCGGATGGGGTTACATCTGATGTAATTAAGCAACAGTTGGTAAAATTACAGAGCGAATGGTCTGATAAAGGGTTAGAATTAGTAAATCTTGCAGGGGGGTGGCGTTTTCAGAGTCGCCCTGAGATGCAAAAATATCTTGAACGCTTAAATCCAGAAAAACCTCCTAAATATTCTCGAGCGGTGATGGAGACCTTGGCGATTATTGCTTGGCGTCAACCGGTTACGCGTGGTGATATTGAGGATATTCGTGGGGTGTCGGTTTCTTCTCAGATTATTAAAACGTTGGAAGACCGTGATTGGATTGAGGTGATTGGTCACAAAGAAGGTCCTGGTCGTCCAGCATTATTTGGTACTACTAAGCATTTTCTTGATGATATGGGCTTAAAATCTTTATCTCAGTTGCCTGCTATTGAGACAGACGCTGAGTTATTGATGGCAAATGATACGGAATTGGCACAGTTACTCCAAGAGCAATCCGCACAACTTAAATTGCCAAATGAGGCAGAGCAGGTGGTGGCTTCAGATGAGACTTCTGAAGAGTCCGCTGTTGTGCAAAGTGAACAAGTAAATACAACAGAATCTACAACAAACTCAGATGAGGTTATTGAACCATCGGATTCATCTGAGCATTAAAGGCTACAAAAATGAGCGAAAACTCAGAATATACAGAAAACACGTCAGCAACCAGTGATGAGTCCCCTAAGCGTGGGCGTAAGTTGCGTACTCCATTTCGCCGTCGTCGTACTGACGCTGTTGAAAGAGTAGAAAAAGTTGAAAAGGCTGTTGATGTAAAAACAGATACTTTAGCGGCTGAAGAGGCAGCAGTTAAGCCAAAACGTACTCGTAAGAAAGTAGTTGATACAGAGACGGCACAACAAGAAGAACAAAAGCCTGTGCGAGCAAGTAAAACAGTACGTAAGCCTCGTGTATCAAAAGTGGCAGAGCCAGTTAGCAATCAGGATTTATTAGAATTAGAGCAAGTACCTGAATTGACTGAAGAAGTTTCTGAGCAAGAACAAAAACAAGTTTTCTCTTATCTTGACAAAAAGAACGATAAACTCGAAAAGCGTCTGGGCAAGTATCTAAGTTCAGATACGATTATGCCAAAACTGCATAAGGTATTGGCCGACGCAGGCGTGGGTTCTCGCCGCGATATGGAAGAGTTGATTTTACAGGGTCGCGTTTCTGTTAATGGTGAGCCAGCGCATATTGGTCAGCGTGTAGGTGTTGATGATGTGGTGCGTGTTAATGGTCGCTTAGTGGCTCGTCCTAAGAGTAATCGTCCACCGCGAGTGATTCTGTATCACAAACCTGCGGGTGAGATTGTGACGATGGATGACCCAGAAAATCGTGCGACGGTTTTCTCGCGTCTGCCCAAAATGCGTACGGGTAAATGGGTGTCAGTGGGTCGTTTGGACTTAAATACTGAGGGTTTGTTGATTTTTACAACCTCTGGTGATTTGGCAAATCGTCTAATGCACCCTCGCTATGGCAGTGAGCGTGAGTATGCTGTGCGTGTGCTAGGTGAGGTGACGGAAGAGCAGCGCCAACAATTGTTGCAAGGAATTCAACTTGAAGATGGTTTAGCGACTTTTGGTTGTCTTGACTATATTGGTGGTGAGGGTAGTAACCGTTGGTATCGTGTGACGATTAATGAAGGTCGTAATCGTGAGGTTCGCCGTATGTTTGAGGCGGTAGGCTTGCTTGTTAGTCGTCTTATTCGTTCACGCTTTGGGGATATTACATTGCCTCGTAATTTGCGCCGTGGTCGCTGGGAAGAGTTGGATGCGAATCTTGTGTTGGCACTGATGGAACAGTTGGGCTTAAATAAACCGACGGCTTCTGAAAGTGAAGAGCGCGGTCGTGGTCGCGGTCGTCGTATCGACCAACGCCGCATTTCTCATGATAATGCTATGCCACCCGGTTTTGAGAATGCTGTAGATATGTCAGCAGAATTTAGCGTGCATACACGTCGTGCGGCACCTGCTAAGCGTGCCGGTGGTGCGAGAAATGCAGCACCTAAGGGTGCGCCACGAGGTCGTATGGCTCGTCATGAAGAGCGTTTTGATGAGCGCCCGGCACGAGGTTCTCGTACAGCAGCGACTAAATCCGCTAAGCCGACAAAATCAGCGAAGCGTTCGCCACGATCACGAGATGACTGGCAGCCACGCAGTAGTAATGCTCATGAATCACAATTAGGATTTGTATCTGCACGTCCGCGTAAATTACGCTAGATTTTATTGGGCAATATGCTCAATTTCTTGAAACTTAAGCGTTTTTCTTATATAATGCTTAGGTAATCCACATTTTTATGTGGGCATTTTTACTGTGTTTAGTCGTTGTGGCTAGCTAGAATAGCCCACAGCGACTGGAGCGCTTTCAAAATGATGGGCTGTTTAGCCCATTTTTTTTTAATATTTTTATGGCCGATTTATATACATTAACCGAACAAGCGATTGCAGGTCTTGAGGTAGAGCTTATTGATGTTGAGCGTGCTGCTTTAGGTCTATTACGCATTACTATCGACAAACCCGATGGCATTAATATCGAAGACTGTGAGCAAGTGTCGCGTTTATTGTCACGCGTTTATGAAGTTGAGAATATCGACTATAAGCGTCTAGAAGTGGGTTCACCGGGGGTGGATCGTCCTTTGCGTACATTAGCAGACTTTAAGCGTTTTGCTGGTGAGCGAGTAGAGGTTAAGTTACACACACCGATTGATAATCGTAAGGTTTTCAGTGGTGTTTTATCAATTAAAGATGAGCAGAGCAATACATTCTGCTTAACGTTCGATGTTAAAAAGAACGAGACCCAAGTTATTGAGTTTGTCTACGAAGATGTCGATAAAGCGAAGCTTGATCCCGTTTTGGATTTCAAAGGTAAAAAGAAATGAGTCGTGAAATTCTCCATTTTGTTGATGCACTTGCACATGAGAAAAATGTACCAGCAGAAGTGGTGTTTAGTGCCTTAGAGGGTGCATTAGCATCGGCAATGAAAAAACGCTTCAAAGAAGATGCGGACATTATTGTGAAAATTAATCGCCAGACAGGTGAGCATAGTGGTGTGCGTCGTTGGTTAGTTGTACCAGATGAAGCAGGTCTTCAAGAGCCAGAGCGTCAAGAGTTGCTAACTGATGCCCAAGAAATCCAACCAGGTATCCAAGTCGGTGAGTTCATCGTCCAAGACCTAGAGATTGAAGATTTCGGTCGTATCGGTGCACAAGTCGCTAAACAAGCTATTCTCCAACGTATTCGTGATGCTGAACGTGAGCAGGTGCTTAATGAATTCCTAGAGCGTGGTGATTCTATCGTATCAGGTACAATCAAACGCATGGATAAAGGCGATGCTATCGTTGAAATCGGCAAAGTAGAGGCTCGTTTACCTCGTTCGGCGATGATTCCAAAAGAGAATTTACGCTCAGGTGACCGTGTGCGTGCATGGGTAGAAAAAGTCGACCATAATTTACGTGGTCAGCAAGTATTATTATCACGTACAGCACCAGAGTTTATCCGTGAGCTTTTTGAAAATGAAGTGCCAGAGATTGAGCAAGGTATGCTTGAAATTAAAGCCGCTGCTCGTGACCCTGGTATTCGCGCGAAGATTGCGGTAGTAGCTTACGATAAACGTATTGACCCTATCGGTACTTGCGTAGGTATGCGTGGTTCGCGTGTGAGTGCTGTTCGTAATGAACTCGCTGGCGAACAAGTTGATATCGTACTATGGTCTGATGTGCCAGCTGAATTTGTGATTTCTGCATTGGCGCCAGCACAAGTCGAGTCTATCGTTGTAGAAGAAGACAAGAAAACGATGGATGTAGTTGTCGATGAAGAAAACTTAGCAAAAGCCATCGGTAGTCGTGGTCAAAATGTACGTTTAGCGTCAGAGTTAACAGGTTGGCAGATTAATATCATGACAGCCGAAGAAAGCAATAATCGTAAGGCTGAAGAAAACGCCAAACTATTAAAGCTTTTTGAAGAAAAGCTCGATGTGGATGAAGAAGTTGCTTCTGTTCTTATCGAAGAAGGCTTTACGGGTCTAGAAGAAGTTGCTTATGTACCAGAACAAGAGCTATTAGATATCGATGGCTTTGACGAAGAGCTTGTGGCTGAATTACGTAGCCGTGCACGTGCCGCTTTATTAACAGAAGCGATTGTGCGTGAAGAAGCTGTCGAAAGTGCTCAAGACCTTGTTGGTTTAGAGGGTTTAGACGCTGACCGTATCGCTAAACTTGTACAAGCTGGTGTTAAAACACGTGATGACCTCGCTGAATTAGCGAGCGATGAAGTCGCTGAAATGCTATCTGTATCAGAAGAAGAGGCAGGTCAAATTATTCTCAGTGCGCGTGCGCATTGGTTTGAATAATGTGATTTAACGAGTTATTGATAAATTATTTTAGTTGTTAAGAAAGAGAACCGAATGTCAAATACCACTGTTTCACAGTTTGCTGAAGAAATAAAACAGCCCGTTGAAGTTTTGTTAGACCAACTCCGTCAAGCAGGCTCGTCGATTAAATCAGCAGATGATGTTGTGACGGAAGACGATAAAGCAAAATTGCTGAAAATGTTGAAGCACGAACATGGTGAAAAAGAGAAAAAGAAAATCACCTTAACGCGTACCAAGAAATCAGAAATCCGCCAAGCGGATGGTTCAAAAGTACAAGTTGAGGTGCGTAAAAAACGCGTTGTTGTTTCTCCTGAAATTACGCAGGCAGAAATTAAAGCAGCTGCTCAAGAGGCAAAAGCAGCAGCAACGCCAGCTCCAGTGGTAGACAAGGCGGAACCTGTTGCCAATGCTGTCGAGGCAGCACCTGAAGTGAAGCCGGCAGCTGAAGTGAAACCTGCTCCAACCGAGCCAGTAGTTGAGCAGCCAAAGGTAGCAACACCAGTCGCTCAAGAAGAAGCTCCGGCAGCTCCTGTTGTTGAGGCTGCACCAGCGCCTATGCCTGTTAAAGAAGAAACTGCAAAAGAAGCGCCTAAGGCTGAGGTAAAAGCAGAAGCTAAACCAGAGCCTGCTAAAGAGGCTAAAGTGGCACCAACTCCTAAAGCAGCTGAGCCAGCAAAACCTGCACCGGCTAAACCGGCAGCCAATAATGCTGAGCGTGAGAGTGCGCGTAAGAAAGCAGAAACAGAAGCGGCAGCTATTCGTGATTTACTCCGTAAGCCGGCTAAACCTGTTAAAGCGGCAGCACCAGCTGAAGCTGAAGAAGAGCAAACTGCTAAGAAATCAGGCAAAGCGAAAGGCACACCTAAAAAAGGTGGTGAAGCTGATAAGAATTGGAACGATGGTGCTCGTAATGCCAAGAAAGCCCCGAACAATGACAAACGTGGCGGTCTAAAAGGCGATGAGGACGGTTGGCGTGCTGGTGGTTCTCGCAACAAACACAAGAACAAACAGCAAGAACAACGTCAGCCACAAGTGGTTGAGTTTATCGCTCGCGAAATTCACGTTCCAGAAACAATCACAGTTGCTGAGCTTGCACATAAGATGTCGGTAAAAGCTGCTGAAGTGATTAAGAAATTGATGATGTTAGGTCAGATGGTGACGATTAACCAACCATTAGACCAAGACACGGCGATGATTGTAGTTGAAGAGTTCGGTCATACCGCTGTTCAAGCGAAATTAGACGACCCTGAAGCCTTCCTCGAAGAGGGTGTTGAGGTTCGCGAAGTAGAAGCCTTACCTCGTCCACCTGTCGTTACCGTGATGGGTCACGTTGACCATGGTAAAACGTCGTTACTTGACTATATTCGTCGCGCTAAAGTTGCTTCTGGTGAGGCGGGTGGTATTACGCAACACATTGGTGCTTATCGTGTAAAAACAGACGCTGGTGTGGTGACATTCTTAGATACCCCGGGTCACGAGGCCTTTACGGCAATGCGTGCGCGTGGTGCACAAGCCACCGATATCGTTATTCTTGTGGTAGCCGCAGATGACGGTGTTATGCCTCAGACTAAGGAGGCGATTCGCCATGCAAAAGCAGCCGGTGTACCATTAGTTGTGGCAATCAATAAGATTGACAAACCTGATGCAAATCCAGAGCGTGTTAAACAAGAATTAGTCGCAGAAGAAGTCGTACCAGAAGAGTACGGTGGTGATTCACCATTTGTCCCTGTATCAGCTAAAACAGGTCAAGGGATTGATGACCTTCTCGAAAACGTTCTTTTACAAGCAGAAATGCTTGAGCTTAAAGCACCTGTGGACACACAAGCTAAAGGTCTAGTGATTGAAGCGCGCCTTGATAAGGGGCGTGGTGCGGTAGCTACTGTACTTGTGCAATCAGGTACATTAAAACGTGGTGACGCTGTATTAGCAGGCTCTACATTTGGTCGTGTTCGTGCGATGTTAGACGAGCATGGTAAGAGCGTAGAATCTGCAGGTCCTTCTTATCCTGTTGAGATTCAAGGTCTGACTGATGTACCGGCAGCAGGTGATGAAGTGCAAGTCTTATTGGATGAGCGTAAAGCCCGTGAGATTGCTTTATTCCGTCAAGCCAAAGCGCGTGATGCAGAATTAGCACGTCGCCATGCACAGACATTAGAGAATATGTTCCAAAATACAGAGGGACAAAAAACACTATCACTCATCATCAAGACCGATGTACAAGGCTCTCAAGAGGCTTTAGCGCAGTCTTTATTGAAACTATCTGGCGAAGAAGTCCGCGTACAAGTGGTCTATGCAGCGGTAGGTGGTATCTCTGAGAGTGATGTGAACTTAGCGATTGCTTCTCAAGCGGTGATTATCGGCTTTAACGTACGTGCTGATCAAAATGCGAAGAAATTAGCAGAGACTAGCGGTGTAGATATCCGTTACTACAACATTATTTACGATGCGGTAGATGAAGTTAAAGCAGCGATGTCTGGTATGTTAGCACCAGAAAAACGCGAAGAAATTATCGGTATGGTGGATGTACGTGAAGTCTATCGTATCTCTCGTATCGGTACAGTGGCAGGTTGTATGGTAACTGACGGTGTGGTACGTCGTGACTCTCAAATCCGTCAATTACGTAATAACGTGGTGATTTGGACAGGTTCATTAGACTCACTCAAACGCTTCAAAGATGACGCTAAAGAAGTGAAGTCTGGCTTTGATTGTGGTATTACCTTACGCGGTAACAATGAAATCGAAGTGGGCGACCAGTTCGAAGTCTTTGAAATCCGAGAAATCGCTCGTACGCTATAATTTTCTATGACACGACACAAAACTAAAGCGCCTGCAAGTCGTAATTTACGTCTTGCAGAGCAAATTCAAAAAGATTTAGCTCAACTCATTCAACGTGAGTTGGGCACGCGTTCAGGACTGATTACACTAACAGGTGTAGAGTTAAGTCCTGATTATGCACATGCTAAAGTTTATTTCACGGTATTGGGTGCAGAGCCAGAAGAGGCATTAGCCGCTTTAAATGAAAAAGCAGGTTATTTACACTCATTGCTTTTTAAGATGTTGCATATTCATACCGTGCCAACTTTGCATTTCCACCATGATAATCAATTAGCGCATGGTATTGAAATGACAAAGTTAATTGACCGTGCTAATCGACCAGAAGATTTCCCTGAAGAAGATGAGGTGGCTGATTTTGAACCACCAAAAATTCGTGGATAAATCGCAGCTTTACCGTCTAGTTAGGATACAAAATGGGTCGTAAAAAAGGTCAAGAGATTGATGGCGTACTATTGCTAGATAAGCCAGAGGGTGGTTCTAGTAATCATGCACTCCAAAAGGCTCGCCGTAAACTCGATGCGAAAAAAGCAGGGCATACGGGTACTTTAGATCCATTTGCGACGGGTCTTTTGATTTGTTGCTTTGGTAAGACGACCAAAATCTGTGGTGCTATGCTCAATGTGGATAAAAGTTATCGTGCCACATTGACCCTAGGTAGCGAAACGGATTCAGGCGATTTAACGGGTGAAGTCGTGCAACAAGCCACTGGCTTTACCGGTATTACATTGGCACAGTTAGAGGCAGTATTGCCACAGTTTATCGGTGAGATTGCGCAGATTCCACCGATGTATTCGGCACTGAAACGAGATGGTAAACCTCTTTATGAGTATGCACGCCAAGGGATTGAACTTGAGCGTGAGCCTCGTCAAGTGACGATTTATGAGATTCAAATTGCTGATTTTTCAGCGACAGAAGTGGTGCTTGATGTGTTTTGTAGCAAAGGCACATATATTCGCACCTTGGCACAAGACATTGGTCGTGCCCTCGGCTGTTTTGCACATTTGCGTGCCTTACGCCGTACTTCAGTAGGACCATTTAAGTTAAGCGATGCCATTACGCAAGAGGCTTTTCAAGCATTAGAAAATCCACAAAGCGTATTGTTATCACTCAATGATTTACCTCCGGATTTATTGCCGGAAAAATTAAGACAAAAGGAAACACTATGAGCCGCGCGCTCCGTAACATTGCTATTATTGCTCACGTTGACCACGGTAAAACAACGCTGGTTGACCAATTATTACGCCAATCAGGTACATTCCGTGATAATCAACACGTTGCTGAACGTGTGATGGACTCTAATGATATTGAGAAAGAGCGTGGTATTACGAT
>JAXECN010000031.1:0-10132 GCA_034093535.1 Pelistega sp. | reverse complement strand
CCACACGAGCTACGATTTGCACAGTCCCTTCGCCCTCTTCTACATCACCTTCTTTAGGTAAGAGGTATTGCTCTTTTGCCTTATAGAGTTCTTTAATCTTGACCTGAAGTCCGACGACATCACCAGCGGACTGTGACGTTTGTGCTTCTTCCAGCAGTTTATTTAAACGCGTAATTTCTTGATCTTTAGCTGTCATAGCACTTTCTAGCTGTTGATAGTCTTTTTTCAACTGTGCAAGATTATTGACCGCTTCTGATGCTTGTTGCGTAGCTTGTTGTACTGCTTGCTTATCCTCGCAAGCGGTCAAAGTAAACACAGCCATCAATGCTGTCATCAATACCGTCTTTTTCATCGTATTTCCTCTCTAAGAAGATTTTTAACTACTATACACAAGTCATTTTTAAAAAGCAAAATATTAACACCAATAAAAAAGGAACCAACATATGATGCTGGTTCCTTTGAATATCACTGATTAAGATGAATCGTGATTATTTTGGCGCACGGTTTAAGAATACACCTTTACACACTTGTAAACCAACACCAAAGCCACCTACTAGGAATACTACGTCAGAGATAGTACGAATCCAACGTAAGTTTTCTAGGAAGTCTTGTTGTAAGAATGCTTCGCCACGAGCAGACCACATACCGACGTTCACACTTTCATGGAACTGATATAGACCGATTGGCAATAAGCTTGTTAACACCATACCTGCTAAACCGATGTTTAATGCCCAGAAAGATACTTTCATTAAACCATCGCTGAATTGCATTGTTGGACGGATATAACGTAATACTAACAATACGAAACCTAGCGCTAGGAAACCATACACACCGAATAAAGCTGAGTGTGCGTGTACTGCAGTTGTATTTAAACCTTGTAAGTAGAATAATGCCACTGGTGTATTAATCATGAAACCAAACACACCTGCACCTAACATGTTCCAGAACGCAACAGCGATGAAGAACATTAAAGGCCAGCGTAAGTTTGCCATCCATGGAGCACGATTACGTAGGCTCCAGTTTTCAAACGCTTCATAACCTAACACAACAAGAGGTACTACCTCTAAAGCTGAGAAACTTGCACCAACTGCAACGATAGGTGTTGTTGCACCAGTGAAGTATAAGTGGTGGAATGTACCAGGTACGCCACCTAGCATGAATAAACATGCTGATACTAAAGAGGCTGTTGTTGCCATGCGTAGCGATACTAAGCCCATTGAGCTGAAGATAAATGCAAGCGCAGCTGTCGCAAATACCTCAAAGAAGCCCTCTACCCATAGGTGAACTACCCACCAACGCCAGTATTCCATAACAGCGATATTTGAGTGTTCGCCGTAGAATAAACCGCTACCGTAGAATAGACCAATAGCTACTACAGACGCTGTGAATAAAGCTAATAAGT
The DNA here is from genome assembly GCA_034093535.1 of Pelistega sp. GTDB lineage: Bacteria > Pseudomonadota > Gammaproteobacteria > Burkholderiales > Burkholderiaceae_B > Taylorella. The sequence continues at coordinate 8,730 of JAXECN010000031.1, read as the reverse complement.
TTTTATCACCGCCTTGTTTAAATGCACCTACTAAGCAACGCGCCATGAGGAATAACCAGAACGCAATGCCTAAGAATAATGCAAATTGCCATAAGCGACCTAAGTCTAAGTACTCATAACCTTGGTGACCTAACATAAAGTTAAGTTCTGCAGGCATTTGACCAGCAATCGCTAAGTAGTTACCAACAAACGAACCTACAGTCACCACAAGAAGTGCGACGAATAATACGTTCACACCTAAGCTTTGACCTTTTGGATCCTTACCACCATTAACGATAGGTGCTAAGAATAGACCAGCTGTTAAGAAGCCAGCGGCAATCCAAAGTACGGCACTTTGTAAATGCCATGTACGTAGTAAAGAATAAGGGAACCATTTAGATAGCTCGATACCATAGAATGTTTGACCTTCTACTGTATAGTGAGCTACGGCACCACCCATTAACATTTGGAAAGCAAATAATGCCACTGTTAAGAATGCATATTTACCTAATGCTTTTTGAGATGGTGTTAATTTAAAAGTAGTGATAGGGTCAATATTAGGCGCTTGAGTTTCATCTTCGTCGTGATTGCTTAAGAAAGCCCAACCCCAAACTAATAGACCAATACCTGCAATCAGTACCACGATACTGATAATAGACCACATCACGTTTTCTACTGATGGGACATTATCAATAATTTTCTCTGGTGGCCAGTTGTTGGTATAAGTAACATCATGACCTGGACGCTCTGTTGCTGCTACCCATGAACTCCAGAAGAAGAAGTTCACTAATTTTTCACGGCGAGCAGGATCAGCAAGCGTATTCGTTTTCATCGCAAAGCTTTCGCGAGTACTATCAAACGCTGGGTCATCACCATAAATACCTTTATAGTATTCGCCTACTGTTTTGATTGCTTGCGCACGACGTGCAGAGATAGTCACTACATCATTGGCGTCAATCGTATTCGTGCGGTACTCTTTCTTAGCCGCCGCTTCTAGAATGGCTTTTTGCTCTTCGTTGGCTTGCTCATAAGTCACGCCAAAACGCTCTTGAGCTGTTAAGTCCATCCATGTGATTAATTCACGGTGTAACCAGTCCGCTGTCCAGTCTGGCGCTTGATAAGCACCGTGACCAAAAATAGAACCGTTTTGCATACCACCAGTACTTTGCCAAGCCGATTGACCTTGCAAAATATCATCGCGCGTCATTAAAACTTCGCCTGTTGACTCAATTTTAATTTGAGCAGGAACAGGTGGTGCATTACGATAAACGTCCGCACCAAAATAACCTAAAATTGAAAAGGTAACAATTAAGATACCTATAAGCCAAAACCACAGCTTTTTATAATTTCCCATAATTTTTCCTAAAAATATCTACTGCGATATTAAACATTGGCACTATCAAAACAACTCCATATCACTATGGCAATCTATTTTCATAACGCCGTCGATTTTATATAAGCAAATATCGTGCCAACTTTTATTTAAGATAATTTCAATAACTTACAAGCGCCTAGGTAATTTTTACCTTATAATGACTGGGTACTTTTTACCTTATTGGGTTATTTTTACCTTGAATATCTATCCCCTCCTCGCCGACCTCGCTTTAAGCTTATCGCCTACCCAGCGCCTCAATCGCTTAGTCAATACGATTAAAGTGAACTTTCAGTGTCATGCCGTAGGTTTATTACGTTTGCACAATGACTCACTGTTTATGGTGGCTGCCGAGGGCTTAAGTCATGACACACTAGGACGACAATTCAGCCTCAAAGAGCACCCTCGTCTTGCTACGATTGTCAACTCAACCGATTTAATGCATTTTGATAATCACTCTACTTTACCCGACCCTTATGACGGTTTAGTGAATACACAGCCGGGTGAACCACTGCTTGTGCATGACTGTTTAGGTGTGGGGCTCTATATTAATCAGCAGCTATGGGGGATTCTGACTCTAGATGCGATGGCAAATACTTTTAGCCCAGAAAAAAAAGCCTTATTAAAAGAATACTTGCCTTATTTAGAAGCTTCTGTGCATATGGCAGACCTCGAACATCAACTGGACGAGCACCACCACTCAAGCACTATTGAACTGCCTAGCAATATTGAAAATAGCCGAAAAATCATCGGTAACAGCCCTGCTATTCTCCGCCTACTAGATGATATTAGCGTTGTCGCTGATGCTGAATTACCGGTGTTGATTAGTGGCGAAACAGGCGTGGGTAAAGACCTTGTCGCGCATTATATCCATGCCCATTCTAAGCGACATGCCCAGCCTATGGTGATTGTTAACTGTGCGGCTCTACCCGATGCACTTGCCGAAAGTGAGCTATTTGGTCATATGAAAGGCGCTTTCTCGGGCGCTACCCAAGAACGAGCAGGACGATTTGAAGTCGCTGATAATGGCACATTATTCCTCGATGAAATTGGTGAGTTAAGCCTACCCATCCAATCGAAACTCCTCCGTGCCCTACAAAATGGCGAAATTCAGCGCCTAGGCTCTGATCAGACACACCATGTCAATGTCCGAATTATTGCTGCTAGTAATCGCGATTTACTAAAAGCCGCAGAAGACGGTTTATTCCGTATGGACTTATATCACCGCCTCTCCGTCTTCCCTATCCAAGTGCCTGCCTTGCGTGAGCGTGAAAAAGATATCTTATTATTGGCAGGACATTTTTTAGAGCAAAATCGTATTCGCTTGGGTTTGCGTGGTATTCGCTTGACACCAGAAGCAAGTCAATTACTCATGCAATACCGCTGGCCGGGTAATGTCCGTGAGCTCGAACATATCATCAGCCGTGCTGCCTTAAAAATTATTGCCACAGGGATTAATCGCCGCGAGATTGCTACACTAGAAGCACGATATTTAGATATTCACCCGAGCAAGCAAGACGTAGATATGACTCTAGATAGCGAGGACAAGACCGCCGAAGTGCTATCACCTACTATCCACGCCCCCTCTCAAGTTGGACCACTAAAACCGCTTTTACAGCAGTTTGAATATGAGCTGATTAAAGCCGCTTTGGAACAGACAAATTATCACTGGACCGCCGCCGCTAAAGTATTGGATATTGACGCCAGTAATTTACATAAACTTGCCAAGAAGCTGGGGTTAAAGAACTAAGTGCTAGGACAAATTTAATCACTATTCATCTCTATCCGCAGAGTGAAATGCTCCTAAAACATAATAAAGATTCCGAATAACTGCTGCCGTTGCGCCCCAAATAAAATAATCTCGCCACGGCATAGAAAAATACTGCCGCAAGACACCATTTTCCACTGGTGCTTCATGTAAAAAGTGATTGTTGGGATTTAATAAAAATGACAAAGGAACAGAAAAAACCTCATCGACTTCATCTTGATTAATCGCCAAGGCATAATCTGGGCTAAGTTTGGCGACAAAGGGTTTCATCAAAAAACCCGTACCCGTAAAAAAATCCGGTAACTGACCTAATAATTGAATATGCTCGGCTGGCACACCAATCTCTTCAAAAGTTTCTCTTAAAGCCGCTGCAGCTGCTGAAGCATCCTCTTTATCAATACGCCCACCGGGAAAACTAATCTGCCCACTATGCTTTTTTAAATGCATCGCACGACGTGTCAATAACATCTCTATCCCTTGTGCTGTTTCGACCAAAGGCATTAAGGTCGCCGCCTCTGCATAAGGATGTTGTGCATGAATAAGACGTTTCTCACTATTCCACCCCTCAATAATCGGATCCAAAGATACTAACTGCGGAGAGCTTAAGGCTTCTTGAATAAAAGCGATACTCATATGCTCTTCGGGCAATACCGCTAAACCATGATTCGCCTGCAAAGCACTTTGTGTTTGCGGATTAAAGCTAGGATTTCCATGTCGAATAATTGATGTCATGCCAATTCAATCTATGATAAAAAGCAGCCATAAAAAAAGCACCCACTATTGTAGGTGCTTCCTCTCACATCAAGCTTAAAATTAAGCTTTACGAGCTGATAATTTCTCTTTAATACGAGCAGATTTACCAGAACGATTACGTAAGTAGTAAAGTTTCGCACGGCGAACAGCACCACGACGTTTTACTTCGATAGAAGCAATTTGTGGAGAGTACAATTGGAATGTACGCTCAACTGCTTCACCTGAAGAAATTTTACGTACGATAAACGCAGAGTTTAAGCCACGGTTACGTTTAGCGATAACTACGCCCTCGTAAGCCTGTTGACGTTTACGGTTACCCTCAACTACGTTTACGTTAACTACAACTGTATCACCTGGAGCAAACTCAACAACTGGTTTGCCTGCTGTCAAACGAGCAACTTCTTCTTGCTCTAGTTTTTGAATTAAGTTCATGGATTTTCCTTAATGCCATCATTCGCAACCCTAACATTGATATAAAAAGAATAAATCTATTTATAACCACTTCTACCTTTAAAAGTGGTAGTTGCCAGAGGATGGGTAAAACCTAGCCTTCTAGTATAGCTTTTTTTTCTAAGATATTCAAGCACTTCCACTCTTTTTTGCGACACTTCAATGTACAAAAAAAGCAACACAAAAAAATATTTATACAGTACTGGATAAAAATCTCTTGCAAAACATACTGGTTGAATATACAGTAATAAATGTCGTAAGCATAGACGCGACAACAGGCAGTCAGGTTTAGGGTCCTGATATCCATCTACCTGTTGGTGAGCTAATAGACAGGTAGATGGGCCTAACTCTTATAGATACAGATTTTAAAGAACAATTTTTCTCTTTTAATGAGGGACTGATGATGAATACAATCCATAATACAGCGTACGCCACTCTAAGTACAACAAATGCACCGCTCTACTCACTGGTTAAGCCATCACAAACTACTGCATTACCTCGTCGCTATTTACAAGACTGGGCAAATATGCCCTCAGCTCAACCACGTGGTTTACGCCGTGATTTACGTGCCTTATTGAATAAAATCACTCCTCACTATGCCGATATTGGTACAGCACTATTATGGGCTAGCATTATCCCTACGATGGTTTTCGTAGGGACATTAGCTGGCTACTAAGGGCTTAAGTACTTAAGCCCTTAAGAACCTAGGCACTAAAACCTAAATCAGCCACTAATCGGCTAGATTTTAATGTCGTAGCAAGAGCGGCTACGCGTGGTAATAAGTGTGCTGCATAAAATGTTGCTGTTGCTTGTTTTGTCTTATAAAACGGTTCTGTTTTACCTTCACAAACAAGCGCAGCACGAGCCAGCTGCCAACCAGCATGCACATAGCCAGCCAACATTAAGAACGGTACACTGCCACTAAATGCCGCTGACATTTCACCTGCACTACCCATCGCTAAGATTTCATCGATAGACGCTTGATATGCATTAACCGCTTGCTCTAATTGCTCAGCGATGAAGCCTAACTGCGTATCACCCTGTGCTTTTAATTCCGCGACTGTCTTTTGCATTTCCGTCACAAAATATTTAGCGACAGCCCCACCATCACGCAAGGTCTTACGACCAATAAAGTCATTTGCCTGAATAGCTGTCGTTCCCTCATAGATTGAGGTAATACGTGCATCGCGGAAATATTGAGCAGCACCCGTTTCCTCAATGAAGCCCATCCCACCATGCACTTGCACACCTAGAGAAGTCGCTTCAATCACCATCTCTGTTGAAAACGCTTTGACAATAGGCACGAGATACTCTTGAATGGCTTTATATTGTTTACGCAATGCCATATCCGGGTGATGATGAGCCAAGTCTTGATACATCGCTGTATAAAGACCTGTCGCACGAGCCCCTTGAGTTAATGCTCTCATGGTATGTAGCATACGCTGCACATCAGGGTGCTGCACAATTGCCACGGGTCCTTTACCATCTACCACAGAGTTACCCTGAACACGCTCTTGTGCATAGGCTAAAGCATGTTGATAAGCACGCTCTGCTAAAGCATGCCCCTGAACACCAACATTAAAACGCGCCTCATTCATCATCACAAACATATGAGCAAGACCGGCATTTTCTTCGCCAACGAGATAGCCAATAGCTCCCTCACCCACTTCACCTTTGTTATCGCCATAGATAAGTACTGTTGTGGGGCTGGCATGTAAGCCGAGTTTCTCTTCAATAGAAGCACACCAGACATCATTACGTTTACCCAATGTACCGTCTTCATTGACTAAGAATTTAGGCACGATAAAAAGAGAAATCCCCTTTACTCCGGGAGGAGCGTCTGGTGTACGTGCCAATACTAAATGCACGATATTCTCTGCCATATCATGCTCACCATAAGTGATAAAAATCTTCTGACCACTAATACGATATGTACCGTCTTCTTGCTTAACGGCTTTGGTTTTTAATAGCGCCAAGTCCGAGCCTGCTTGCGGTTCGGTGAGATTCATCGTACCTGTCCAACGACCCTCTAACATAGGCGGAATATATTTTTGCTTTTGCTCTTCGCTACCGGCTTGCATAATCGCCTCAACACAACCATCGGTGAGTAAAGGACAAAGTGCAAAAGAAATATTGGCAGAATGAAGATTTTCAGAGGTAATCGCTGCGATGAGTTTAGGGAAGTTCTGACCACCATAGGTGCTATCATGCTGTAATGCTTGCCAACCGCCCTCTGTGTAAGCTTTAAAAGCCTCTTTAAAACCGGGAGAGGTTTTTACCTGCCCGTCAGACCATGCCGCATGTTGACGATCACCAATGACATTTAAAGGAGCAATTTGCTCTTCGACCAGACGAGCATTTTCTTCTAAAACAGCAGTAACAATATCATCTGAAACCTCTTCAAAACCCGGCAGGTCTTGGACAGGTTTTAATAATCCCATATCCATTAAGTTAAATTTGAAATCATCTAATGCTGCTTTAAAAGCCATGGTGTGTACTCCTAAAATAGTTATATCCTTATCATTTATCACTTGAGTATAAGACAAAGCCCTTTTATCGACTAGCGAAATCCCTCTGTTTTAGGGGAAATCCCCGATAAAAATCATCAATGAATACTTGTACTCGCTCAATCAAATCTATGTATTGTGTAGATGACGAACATAATGTGCTATTCCAAATATAGGCGGCAGGATTGAAACCACACACCTCCAGTAAATGCAGAGAGAACTCAAAAACACTATCAGCTTCTCGGCATATGGCATAACGCCAAGGTTTTAATACGGGGATGAGTTTGACAATCTGTCCATCACGACAAAACACCACCATAATAGGAAATCGCATAAACCAAGTATGAACAGCGGAACAACGCGGAAAATACATCCCTTCTGTCGTAGCGAGAGAACGTCTACCTAGTAATCCCCACAACCTCTGATGAAAACGATTTGCAATAACAATCTTCATCGCTCCACCACTTCTACAAAATATCCATACTGAATATCCTCATCACAATAGGAAAACCAATCACAATAAAGGTACAAGGGAAAATAAAACAAATCAGTGGGAACAGTAATTTAACAGGTGTTTTAGCAGCTTGTTTTTCCGCACGAATAAAGCGTTCTTGGCGAAACTGATCTGATTGAGCACGCAATACCGTACCTAAGCTTGTCCCTAATAACTCTGCTTGCGCTAAACTACTGACCCATTGCTTCACCTCCAACAAATCACAACGCATGGACATCGCTTTTAAGGCTTCTATCCGTCCATTGCCAGTACGTATATCATTTAAGGCATATTGCAATTCATCACGCAGTGGTCCTTCGCTCATACTATTCACAGCCGTCATCAATGCTGTTTGCAAATTTGAGCCTGCCTCTACACATAAGGTCACCATATCAAGAAAAAATGGAAAAGCCTTTAACATACTCACTTGCCGCTGATACATCTTTTGGCGTAACCAGAGCAAAGGCAAATATGCTCCTAAGCAAGCCCCTAAACCCAAGCAAAGCCATTGCACCCAAGGGGTTAAACCAAGCGACAACAACCACAGTCCTACACTCGTAAGAACAACCCCTAAAGCCTGTAAACCCACAATATCTCTTACCGTCATCTGCGACTGATAGGCTGCTGCTCCAATCAATTTTTCAATTTTCTTTTGATACACCCAAGACACAAAAGGCATGACCATCGCACTCAATACCGTTACCCACGGCCAAAGCCAGTATATTCGCCGAAAGTATGCACTGGTTTGTACCTCTTCTTTTAAGCCCGGACTTAATACGATATACATCACTAAACAAAGCGATATCGCACATAAAACTAAGCTAATTCCTAACAGCATATTTCACCCCCTCTCTCTATCCATGCGCAACGCTTTATCAGGCTCATATATCCACCCGCACAATCTTACGAATAAAGAAAATCCCACAAAGCTCTAGGAAAATAATCGTTACCAATACTGCCCAACCTAGCGATGTTTCCCATAACATCGACAATACTTGCACATCACCAATATTCAACGCAAACATCAACACAATAGGTAAGCAAACCATCACTTTAGCTTGAAACTTACCTTGACTGGTCAAGGCTTCTATTTTGTCCTCAATCTGTTTAACCGCTCGCAAGGTGTTCGCCACTCGCTCCAATGCTTCAGCCAGATTACCCCCTGTCTGCGCAGATATTTTGAGCGATGACACCACCAAATAGGTCGCCTCTGCTGGCATACGTAAGGCAAGATTGGCGAGTGCCTCATCCAACGACAAGCCCAAACGCTGCTCTCTCATCACTAATCCAAACTCTTGTGAGAGAGGTGCTTGTGCCTCTTGGACAACTGTTTTTAAGGCTCCCTGAATACCCGCTCCTGCTTTTAAGGCAGACGCTAACATACTCAACATCATTGGCAATTGCTCGA
>JAXECN010000030.1:0-12339 GCA_034093535.1 Pelistega sp. | reverse complement strand
AAAATCATTTTGAAGGACAAAATGGTGGCTTTTCTTTACGAAGTAAGCGTTTGCTTGGTCTGCCAAGAGCGCATGATATGAAGGTATCCTTAACTATTCCTAAAGCACTTACACAAGGAAGTGCTATACAAATTAGCTATGGTTTTCAGTTGCATAATGAAGATATTTGGTTAACGGTTGTAAAGCGTCAGGAGCTGGAGAAAAAAGGTATTCGATTTGCCCCTCCTCGAGTATCGACTTACTTTGCATGTGAGTCGACCCCCGTGCACTACAAGCGAAAAGTCGATTTGCAGTACGTATTGGGATGTCATACTTTTGGGCACTTAGTGTTGAAAGATAAAAATACGGTATATATGCAAAAGAAAATGAATTTTAATCACGACCCAACAACAAATCAGACTTGCAGATGGTTATTGGGTAAAAACATGCAGCTATCAGTGCCTAAACCATTTTTAGAAAAATAGGGTGTTTGCAGCATCATTTATCATAAAAACTGATAAATTAACAAAAAATATCGTTTGTCAGAAAGTTGTCGTATTATTTACTATATAAACTATATAAAGATAATCCAGTTTTCTTATAAAGGAGGCAAACGTGAGCTTATTACAAGGCGTACACCATGTCGCATACCGCTGTAAAGATGCTAAGGAGACAGTGGAATGGTATCGTAAGCACCTCAATGCAGATTTTGTCCTCGCCATTGCTGAGGACAAAGTTCCCTCAACCGGTGAGGATGACCCTTATATGCATATCTTTATTGATATCGGAGGGGGTAATATCCTCGCTTTTTTTGAACTACCGACCAAACCAGAAATGGGGCGTGATGAGAATACGCCTGTGTGGACGCAACACCTAGCACTTAAGGTCAAATCCATGGAAGAGTTGCTCGCCACTAAAGAGCGACTGATTACCAATGGTATTGATGTTATTGGTCCGGTCAATCATACCTTATTCCAATCAATCTATTTCTTTGACCCTAGTGGACACCGTCTAGAGTTGGCGTGTGATACAGGGACAGAGAAAATGCACCGTGCACTCGATAAAGTGAAATGGGACATGCTTAATGAGTGGGCAGAGACTAGACGTGCTCCGCAGCATGCCCGCTGGATGCATGATGGCTCAGAGCCCCCTGAAGTTTAAGAAGTATTAGGAGAAATAATAATGAAATTAGCCACATTAAAAAACAATACGCGAGATGGTCGTCTAGTGGTGGTCAGCCGTGATTTAAGTCGCTATGTAGAAGCCGATATTCAGACTATGCAAGCAGCATTGGACGATTGGAAACAGGCTCAACCTATCTTAGAAAAACAATATCAGGCGCTGAATGCGGATAAGTCATTAGGCACACCGTTTGACCCTGAAAAAGCACACTCTCCCTTACCTCGTGCTTATCAATGGGCGGATGGTTCTGCATATTTAAATCATGTGGAATTAGTGCGTAAGGCACGTCACTCAGAAGTGCCCGCTTCTTTCTATGATGACCCTTTAATGTACCAAGGTGGTTCAGATAGCTTTATTGGTCCTCGCGATGAAATCTATGCCAAGCCAGAATGGGGCATTGACTTTGAGGCAGAGGTCGTCGTGGTGAGTGGGGACTTAAAACAAGGAGCTACATTAGAAGAAGCGGCGCAAGCAATTCGTTTAGTGATGTTGACCAACGATGTATCATTGCGTGATTTAATTCCGGCAGAGTTGGCTAAAGGGTTTGGGTTTTTTCAGAGTAAACCGGCCAGCGCCTTTAGTCCTGTTGCCGTTACACCAGATGAGTTAGGTGATGCTTGGCAAGACACTAAATTACATTTACCACTTAAAGTCACTTGGAATAATCAGCTATTTGGTTTCCCAAATGCAGGTCAAGATATGACATTTAATTTTGCACGCTTATTGACGCATATTACTAAAACTCGAGATGTTGTTGCTGGTACGATTGTGGGATCTGGTACGGTTTCTAATAAGCAAGAAAGTTTGTATGGCTCTTCCGTTGAGAATGGTGGAGTCGGTTATTGTTGTTTAGCTGAATTGCGTATGTATGAGGTGATTGAAACAGGTAAGGCACAGACCTCTTTTATGCAGCATGGTGATGTTGTACAGATTGAGATGTTTGATAAAGAGGGTAATAATATTTTTGGCTCTATCATCAATCGCGTCAATACAGAGTATTAAGATGAAGCTTTATTCCTATTTTCGTAGCTCTGCCGCGTATCGTGTGCGTATTGCTTTAGGTTTAAAGCAGTTGCCATATGATTTGGTGCCTATCCATCTTGTGAACAATGGCGGAGAGCATCGTAGTCCAGAATATGCTGAATTAAATCCTCAGCAACTGGTGCCACTATTAAGCGATGGTGGGGTGAATATTGCACAATCATTGGCGATGATGGAGTACTTAGATGAGGCATATCCTGAAGCGCCAGCTTTATTGCCGACAGATCCAGCGGCACGAGCTCGTGTGCGTGCGATTGCCTTATTAATTGTGGCGGATACTCATCCCTTGAATAATATGCGTGTGCTGAAGTATCTAGTCAAGACCTTAGGCTTAGATGAAGAGCAGAAAATGCAGTGGTATCGTCACTGGATTCATGAGAATTTTGTGGCTCTGGAGCAGATTCTGCAGTCTGAGCAGACCGGTCAATTCTGTCATGGTGATACACCGACATTAGCAGATTGTTGTCTTGTCCCGCAAGTCTATAATGCACGTCGTTTTGACTGTGATTTGAGTGAATTTCCAACCATTGTTCGTATTGCCGATAATTGTAATCGCTTAGTGGCATTCCAACAGGCTGCACCAGAACAGCAGCCCGACTTTTCATAAAAGGGGAAAACATGGCTGATTTATTTGATAATCCGATGGGTTTATGTGGCTTTGAGTTTGTGGAGTTTGCTTCGCCTACGCCCAATGTATTAGAACCATTATTTGAGAAAATGGGATTTACGTTGGTAGCAAAACATCGCTCCAAAGATGTTTTACTGTATCGCCAAGGTGATATTAACTTTATTGTTAATCGTGAGCCACGTAGTGAAGCGGCGTATTTTGCTGCTGAGCATGGTCCCTCGGCATGCGGTATGGCATTCCGTGTGCGCAATGCTCATCAAGCCTATGCTCGTGCACTTGAACTAGGTGCACAGGCAATCGATATTCCAACTGGACCGATGGAGCTACGCTTACCTGCGATTAAAGGGATTGGTGGTGCACCACTTTATCTAATTGACCGCTTTGAGTCGGGTAAATCTATCTATGATATCGACTTTGAGTTCTTGCCAGATGTGGACTTACACCCAGTAGGGCATGGTTTAAGAATTATCGACCATCTCACGCATAATGTTTACCGTGGGCGTATGGATTATTGGGCGAAGTTCTATGAGCGTCTTTTTAACTTTAAAGAAATTCGTTACTTTGATATTAAAGGGGAATATACCGGCTTGACCAGTCGTGCGATGACAGCACCTGACGGTCTGATTCGTATTCCGCTAAATGAGGAAGCCAAGCAAGGTGGTGGTCAAATTGAAGAGTACCTTATGCAATTTGGTGGTGAGGGCATCCAACATATTGCTTTATTAAGTGATGATTTATTATCGACTATTGATAAGCTACGTGCTGCGGGTATTCCACTGATGACAGCACCGCCAGAGACGTATTATGAAATGCTAGATGAGCGCTTACCGGGTCATGGTGAAAAGGTCGCTGATTTGCAAGTACGAGGTATTTTATTGGATGGCACGACAGAGGGCGGACACCCTAGATTGCTATTACAAATCTTCTCTGAGACCCTGTTAGGTCCCGTGTTCTTTGAGTTTATCCAACGCAAGGGCGACTATCGTGAGGGCTTTGGTGAGGGTAATTTTAAGGCCTTATTTGAATCGCTTGAGCGTGACCAAATCCGCCGCGGGGCTTTGGAGGTATAAAGCCTGTTGAAGTGCTGATAAAGTCTGGTTTCAGTCATAAAAAACCTTTGTGAAATTTAGTTTTGTATGATGACCCTAAATTGGGGTTGCTCATCATCCGCTAAGAACACAAAGGTTTTTCTTTAGGCGCGTGGCTTATAGGACAGCAGCAAAAGCCTCGGTAACATAGTCAATATTTGACTCATTAAGACCTGCCACACACATACGACCTGAACCGACGAGATACACAGCAAACTCATCTTGTAGGCGTTGTACTTGTTGTGGATTTAAGCCTGTGTAGCTAAACATCCCGCGTTGTTTGATGAAGTAATCAAAATTACGTCCCGGGAGTTTTGCACTTAATGCGGTGTAGAGTTTTTGACGCATGGCTTTAATACGATCACGCATTTGAGCCACTTCACTATCCCATTGCGCAAATAATTCAGGCGTGTTCATCACAGCGGCGGTAATAAAGCCACCGTGTGCAGGAGGGCTAGAGTAAACACGACGTACACCAGCTTTTAACTGACCTAAGACGAGTTGACATTCTGCTTCATCAGGGCAGACGACACTTAGACCGCCGACACGCTCACCATAGAGGGATAAGTTTTTAGAGAAAGAGTTGCTCACAAAGAGTGATAAGCCCATCTCTACCGCTTTACGAATCGCATAAGCGTCTTTATCGAGGTTATCACCAAAGCCTTGGTACGCCATATCCATAAAAGGAATGAGCTTTTGTGCTTTGATAACTTCTAAGACCTGATTCCATTGTTCTTGATTTAAATCCACACCTGTCGGATTGTGGCAGCAGGGGTGCAGAATCAAGACAGTATTAGCCGGTAAGGTTTTAAAGAAAGCGAGCATTTCATCGAACTTGACATCGATTTTCTCCGCATCATAATACGGATAAGTGCCTACCTCAAAACCAGCCCCCTCGAAGATGCTCTTGTGGTTATCCCATGTCGGGTCGCTCACATAGACTTTAGATTGCGGGAACCATTTTTTAATAAAGTCTGCACCGATTTTTAATGCCCCAGAACCACCGAGAGTTTGGATAGTGGCAATGCGTTTGAGTAGTTGCTCATCACGACCGAAGAGTAGGTGTTGTACCCCCTGACGGTATTCTGCCAAGCCTTCCATCGGGAGATAGCCGCGAGGCTTAGCCTCTTTGGCACGTTCAACTTCAGCCGCTCGTACACTATTTAATACGGGTAAGCGACCTTGCTCATCAAAATAAATACCAATAGAAAGATTGACTTTATGGCTACGTGGGTCTGCCATAAATTTTTCCACAAGACTGAGGATAGGATCTCCAGCATAGAAGTCAATGTGTTGGAACATAGAAAAATCCTTTTAAAGATAAACTATAAAATTTCGGGCTTCGCGTCTCTAGTCAGCAATTGCTGTACGGCTTGACGGGCAGGCATATCTTCAAATAATACCTGACAAATCACTTCAGTAATCGGCATATCGATATTGAGAGAGCGAGCACGTTTGAGCGTGTCGCGTGCACTTCGCACTCCTTCGGCTGTCATACCTGAGGCTAGAATCTCCGAGAGTGTCTTGCCTTGGGCAATCGCAAGCCCGACTTGGCGATTACGAGAGAGGTCGCCAGTGGCTGTCAGTACCAAATCCCCTAAACCTGTTAGACCGGCAAAGGTGGCTGGCGCTCCGCCCATCGCTGACCCTAGGCGGGTGATTTCTGCTAGGCCACGGGTGATTAGGGCAGCACGTGCATTATGTCCCAGTGCAAGACCGTCAGCAATGCCGCAGGCAATGGCGATAATATTTTTGAGTGCACCACCAACTTCCACACCGATGACATCCTCACTTTCGTAAATACGGCAGAAGGGGCTATGTAGTACTTCTGTCGTGCGTAGACGTGTGATGGCACTATCACTCGCCACCGTGAGGGCGACAGGTAGTTGCTGGACTACTTCGCGTGCAAAAGAGGGACCGGATAAGACCCCCATATTGGGAAATGAGCTATGTGCTTGGGCAACCTCGTGAGGGAGTAGAGCGCTGTCTTGGGCAAAGCCTTTGCATGTCCAGACAAGCGGAATATGCGATAGGTTTTCAGCTGCTAATAAGGTTGACCATTGGGCACACGTCTCTGGCATACCTGCCACAGGAATACCTAGAATAATTAAAGCTTGTTCGGGTGCTTGGCGAAGATGAGCGATGGCTTCATCAAATTGATGTGTCGCACGTAGTGATGGGGGGAGAGGGCAATCGCTCAGATAACGAGGATTGTGATGTGTCTGATTGATGATATCTGCTTGGTCTGAATGGCGACACCATAATAAGGTATCGCTATTCAGCGAAGCGGCAGCAGCCAGAGCTGTTCCCCAGCTGCCCGCACCAATCACGAGAGTTCGTAAAGTTGATGCGGTGCTTGTCATATTATTGCTTTGTTTCTGAAGCAGCGGCTTGAGCGTTTTGCTCGTATAGCGCTTGGAAGTTAACTTCGGCTAAATGTAATGGTGGCAGAGATGTACGGCTAATTAAGTCTGCTACATTGGCACGTAAGTAAGGGAATAACATTGATGGGCATACAATACCTAGGATAGGGTCTAATTGCTCATCATCGTAGTTAGCGATTTCGAAGATACCTGCTTGAGTAGCTTCGATGAGGTATACCGTTTTGTCTTCGATTTTTGTTGTGATTGTCGCACGAACAGTTGCTTCAAAAACAGACTCGGCTAGACGTTGACCACCAACATTTAGTGAGATTTCAACCATAGGACCTTCTGGTTCTAGGAAGATAAATGGGGCATTAGGCATTTCTAATGATAAGTCTTTGAGGTACACACGTTGTAGTGAAAAAGACTGTTCTTTAGAAGCTTCTGTCTCCGCTGCTTTGTTTTCTTCTGCCATGATAATAAATTCCTGTAAAAATTAAATAGTAATTAGGCGGCTAACATAGGGACAAGTTTGCCCTCTGCGTCTAATGCATGAATATCGTCGCAACCACCAACATGGGTGCCATTAATAAAAATTTGAGGTACGGTTGTACGACCTCCAGAACGCTCAATCATCTCTGCACGTGCTTCACGGTTAGTATCGATACCGATTTTCTCGATATCGGTTACACCACGCTCTTTTAGGAGCTTCTCTGCGCGAGCACAGTATGGGCAGGTTACTTTAAAGTACATCGTTACTTTACTCATTCGATCACCTCAATTATTTCTTTGCTGAAGCGCTTTTTACTGGTAAGCCTTCGGTTAACCATTCGTTTAGGCCGCCTTTGAGCCAATAAACATTTTCTACATTATTCTTTTTCAGTTGCTGAGCCACTTGTGCAGCAGAGCGACCGTTTTCACAAACTAAGATGAGCGGTTTCTTAGGCAAAGCACTGATTTTTTCGATAATGCTATCTTTAGGGAAATGTTTAGATTGGGGTAAAGAAGATTTTTTAAAGTCCTCTTCTGAGCGGATATCGATAAATTGAGCATGTTCAGTATTGCTGAGTTGAACAGCCTCTTTTGCGGATAGTGCGCCTTGACCATTGCCACCACGCTTATGTGTAAATAACAGCATTAAGCCAGAAATAACAGCGAAAACGATGAAATAAATCGTGTTTTGGTAGTATAAGAATGATTCCACAATACGTCCTATTGTCTATTGTTTTAAAACTTAATTTAGTGATTATAAAGTAGCAACGGATTTATAGATAATACTTCGCTAAAATATAGGAAAATTGTTTTCTTTTTTGGGTGTGGATATGTATAAAATCGTACTTATGCGTCACGGCGAAAGCCAATGGAACTTAGAAAACCGTTTTACCGGTTGGGCAGATGTTGATATTACGGAGACAGGTCGTCAACAAGCTTGGGACGCGGGCAAATTATTAAAAGCCGAGGGCTATCAATTTGACGTGGCTTATGTATCTGTTTTAAAACGTGCTATTCGTACGCTATGGACAGCTTTAGATGCCATGGACATGATGTACTTACCCGTGATTAAGAACTGGCGTCTAAATGAGCGTCACTACGGTGCTTTACAAGGTCTTAATAAGGCAGAAACAGCAGCACAATACGGTGAAGAGCAAGTGTTAATCTGGCGGCGTGCTTATGCGATTGCGCCTAATCCACTCGCTTTAGACGATGAGCGTCATCCACGTTTTGATCCACGTTATGCGGATTTAAAACCTGAAGAATTACCACAGACAGAATGTCTAAAAGATACAGTAGCACGTGTTATCCCATTATGGGAGCAGTCTATTGCCCCTGATATTAAGGCGGGCAAAAAAGTCCTCATCACCGCACATGGTAATAGCTTACGTGCCTTGATTAAATACCTCGAGGATATGAGCGAAGAAGAAATCCTTAAGTTGAATATCCCGACAGGTCAGCCATTGGTCTATGAGTTAGACGCTAACTTAAAACCTATCAAACACTATTACTTAGGTAATCAAGAAGAAATCGCAGCCGCATTGGCAGCTGTAGCAGCACAAGGCAAAGCGAAGTAAGTGAAACGCTGTATTTTCCTTTTAGCATCAGTGGCGATGGCTGCTCCTATTCAGGCGCAGTCCATTGCGACATTAAATGCTCAACAAGCACAGGTTGAAAAGCAAAAAGCTGAGTTGCAATCGCAAATCAATAAGCTGAATACGCAAATTTCCCAACAAGAATCCAATCGTAAAGATGTTCTGGATGACTTAAGACAATCAGAAAGTGCGATTTCTGATATGAGTCGTAAATTAGACCGTCTATTGGATAGGGAGCAAGAGGCCAAAGAAGATTTGGCAGCGGTGCGAGAAGAGGAAAAAACACAGCAACAGATTCTCAACGAACAGATTGAAGAGCTCTCTGACCAGTTATTCAATCTGTATGTAAGCGGTGTATCTCCTTGGTCTGCTTTATTGTCTGGCAAGGATGCACAGAAGATTAGCCGAGATTTAAGCTATCTGGGTTATATTTCCAAAGCCAGAGCAAAGACGGTCAATGCCTTAAATAAAGAAATTGCTCGTCTGAATACTGTCAAGAAAAAGGCGCAAGATAAGCAACGCAATTTGACCCAGCTCACTAAAGATGCTAAAAAAGCCAAGGCTGACTTAGAAAAAGAGCAAAAAAACTATCAGGCTAAGCTGAAAAAAATCGAAGGTGATATCAAATCACGCCGCCAACAAGCGGGTCAGTTAAAAGCAGACGATGCGCGTCTAACACAGATTATTGTGGGTATTGAAAATAATATTCGTACCCAACGCGAAGCCTTGCGCCAAGCGGAGATTAAACGTCAGCAACAAGCGGAAGAGCGTCGTAAAGCGATTGCTGCAGAGCGTGAGCGTAAAGCCGCGGTGGCGATGGCACAGGCAAAAGCCGCACAAGAGCAAGCCGCCAGAGCTAAAGCTTTGCGTGAACAGGCACGTAAAGCACAGCTAGAAGCGATTGCCAAACAGCGTGAAGCAGCAGCTCGCGCACGTGCTGCACAAGATGAACTCAAAAAAGCCCAGAATGAGTTTAATTTAGGCTCATTGACAGCGGCTCAACAAGAGCAAGCCAAGGCAAAATTACAAGCCGCTTTAACACAGCAAAAACAGCTAGAGCAGTCGCTTAAACGCACCGAGCAGAGTTTAGCAGCAGCACGTCAACAAGCTGAAAATGCAGAGATTGAGAGAGCCAAGGCACGTATTGCCCAAGAAAAAGCGAGAGAAGCACAACAATTATTGTCTAAGGCAAAAGAAGACGAGCGCCTAGCCCAACAAGCGTCTAGTGGTGGTGGCAGTAATGGTCTATCACGCGGTGCGCCATGGCCTTTGCGTGGTTCATTGGCAGGGCGTTTTGGTCAAACACGCCCAGATACCGGTGATGCATGGCGTGGTATCTTAATTAATGCCTCTGAGGGTGCACCGGTAAAAGCTGTCGCCTCAGGTCAGGTTGTCTTTTCGAACTGGGTACGTGGCTTCGGTAATCTGATTATCGTAGACCATGGCAATAACTATTTAAGCATCTATGGCTATAATCAGAGCTTATCGCGTAGCGTCGGTGATAGCGTTAAGGCAGGGCAAGTGATTGCCCGAGCAGGCTCGACAGGAGGACGTGTGGAGCCGGGTCTGTACTTTGAAATTCGCCGAGGTAGTCAAGCGCTTGACCCATTGCAGTGGTTAGCGAGATAGTCAAAAAGGATTTGCCTTTATGTGGACAATGAAAAAAATAAGTAAAACGGTTTTGTTGGCATTGGGTCTGATAGTCACAACAGCTTATGCCCAAGAGCAAACCTCGCCTAGTGCGACACAAGTACCTGACGCTGTGCAGTCTATGCGTAAGGATAGACCTGAAGAGCAGCAGTTCTCTTATGATGAATTACGGCGTTTTGCACGTGCTTTTGCCTTGGTCAAAAACCAATATGTAGAGCCCATCACAGATAAGGAGCTGATTGACGCGGCAATCGATGGCATGATGAGCCAGCTAGACCCACATTCTACTTACCTTGACGCTGAAGATATGCAGGACTTGCAAGAAGATACGGACGGTGAGTTTGGTGGTCTTGGGATTGAAATCGGCGAAGAAAAAGGCCATGTCAAAATTATTTCTCCTATTGAGGGAACACCAGCGGCTAAGGCAGGGGTGTTGCCGGGGGATTTAATCGTCAAAATCGATAGCGAAAGCATGAAAGATAAGCCTATGCGAGAGGTTATCAAACTCTTGCGAGGGGCACCGGGTTCCGTGGTGAAGTTGACCATCGATCGAGCCGGTATGCTGATTGATTTGGATATTAAGCGTGAGTTAATCAAGGTGCGTAGTGTACGCAGCAAGATGATTGATGAAGTGGCTTATATTCGTATATCGCAATTCCAAGGTAATACCTTGAGTGATTTAGCGACCCAAATTCGTGCCTTTAAGAAAGAGCCGAAGAGTCTTATTCTAGACTTGCGCAATGATCCCGGCGGTCTGCTAAATGTATCAGTGGGTGTAGTACAGGTTTTTGCTGATACCAAGGGGACAATTGTCAGCACCAAGGCACGCAATCAAGTTGTCGAAGAGTATTCACGCTATACCCCAGATAATGTGTTGGGTGGAGCGACTAATTTATCGGACTTGCCGAAGTGGTTGCAAACTGTGCCGATGGTGGTATTGATTAACGTTGGTTCGGCTTCGGCTTCGGAAATTGTGGCGGGGGCATTGCAAGACTTCAAACGTGCCACGATTATGGGCAACCCTAGCTTTGGCAAAGGTTCCGTACAAGTAGTCTTATCGATTGATGATGAAACCGGCTTAAAATTGACGACTGCACGCTATTACACGCCACACGGACGCTCGATTCAAGCTAAAGGTATTATGCCGGATATCCTTGTTTCAGATACAGAAAAGGGTGATTTATTTAGCTATCAGCGAGAAGTCGATTTAAAAGACCACCTGAAAAATGATGTCAGCACTGAGGCAAAGCCTAAAGTGGAAGAAGAGCCAAAAGCTGAGCTAGATAAAATGTATGAGTTTGGCTCGGATGAAGACTTCCAGTTGCAGCAAGCCTTAAATCATCTGCGTGGCTTATCGGTGAATCAAGGTGTTATTAGCATTAAGACAGAAGAAGCAGCAAAAGAGGATGTGGTTGAAACAAGCGATACCGCTACGCCAGAAGCAAAAACAGCGACTGAGCAAGCTGTTGAAAACTTATCTGTACCTGCCGCTAAACCTGCTGACCCTAAAGCCAGTGATAAAGCACTAGATAAGGCACTAGATAAAGTGCGAGAGCCGAAAAATGATTGATGAGCAAATGCTTCGCTATGCCCGTCATCTTATGTTGGAAGACTTTGGTTTTGAAGGGCAAGAGAAACTATTAGCGAGTCGAGTGCTGGTGCTTGGTATGGGTGGCTTAGGCTCACCTGCAGCGATGTATCTTGCGGCGGCAGGGGTAGGTACCTTAATCATTGCTGATGATGATACAGTTGAATTGAGTAATCTTCAGCGTCAAATTATCCATCGTAATGATGCGATTGGTTTGGCTAAAGTGAACTCCGCTAAGCAGACTTTGCTAGCTTTAAATCCAGATATTCAGATTGAAGTGATTGACCATCGCTTATCAGAAGAAGAGGCAGCAGCAGTAATTGCTGAGGTTGATTTAGTCTTGGATTGCAGTGATAACTACCGTACCCGACATATTCTTAATAAGCTGTGTTTGCAAGCGCGTAAACCCTTGGTTGCGGCGGCGGCAATACGCTGGGAAGGGATGGTGACGAGCTTTGATTTTCGTCAGCCACATAGCCCTTGCTATGCGTGTATGTTTGACCCCGAAGATAATCTAGGTCCTGATAATTGCGCCACTTTAGGTGTGATTTCGCCTTTGCTAGGTGTGATGGGTAGTATGCAAGCCTTAGAGGCGATTAAGTTATTGATTGGAGCGGGTGATACGCTCGTAGGTAAATTGGCGATGTTTAATGCTAAAACGAGCCAATGGAAATATTTGGATATTCCCAAAAGCCCGTTTTGTGGGGTTTGTCAGGGTTCCTAACGCAGTTTT
>JAXECN010000029.1:0-23624 GCA_034093535.1 Pelistega sp. | reverse complement strand
AACTTCAAGAAAGCGAGCTCTTTCTAAGACTCAAGGTGGGGCATGCCTAAGTAATTAGGCATGCTTTTGTAAGCAATCTCCTAGGAAAGCGACATGGCTGGAATTAAGGAAATCCGTACTAAGATCAAAAGTGTACAAAATACACGTAAGATCACTAAAGCGATGGAAATGGTAGCGGCATCTAAAATGCGTAAAGCGCAGGATAGAATGCGTGCAAGCCGTCCATACACGGAAAAAGTCCGTGAGATTGCCATGCACATGATGATGACTAACCCTGACTACACGCATCCATATTTGGAAGAGCGTAAAGAGGTTAAGAGTGTTGGCATCGTGCTGGTAACCACAGATAAAGGTTTATGTGGTGGTTTGAATACAAATATTACGCGTTTAGTGTTAAACCGTCTTAAAGAGTTCGAATCACAAGGGGTTAAAGTTCAAGCAACAGCATTCGGTAATAAGGGTGTTGGTTTCCTAACTCGTTTAGGTGTGAACTTAGTCTCACAACAGGTTAATCTTGGTGATAAACCAAACCTAGAATCATTAATCGGCGCATTGAAAGTTCAACTTGATGACTACATCAATGGTAAAATTGATGCGTTATATATCGCTACAAGCGACTTCGTAAACACAATGCGTCAGGTGCCGACATTTGTACGTCTCCTACCGTTGCCAGACGGATTGAAAGATCCATTTACGACAGAAGCGGGTAGTTTAGTAGCTGATGAAAAATCGAAGACTCATTACAATTGGGATTATATCTTCGAGCCAGGTGCTAAAGAAGTGATTGATGATTTATTACACCGTTATGTAGAAGGTGTGGTTTATCAAGCAGTAGCTGAAAATATGGCGTCTGAGCAGTCTGCACGTATGGTTGCGATGAAGGCAGCTTCAGATAATGCGAAAAAGGTTATTGGTGACTTACAGTTGGTGTACAACAAAACACGTCAAGCTGCAATTACCAAAGAAATTTCAGAAATCGTGGGAGGCGCTGCTGCAGTATAAGCGGTGGCGACTTTCAAGCGTTTAAAGTAAGGAAATAACATGAGTAACGGTACCATTGTTCAGTGCATCGGCGCCGTGGTGGATATTCAGTTCCCACGCGACAATATGCCTCATATCTATGAAGCTCTTGTTCTTGCAGATAGCAATGAATCTGCTTTTGCAGAAAAAGGTCTAACTCTAGAAGTACAACAACAACTAGGTGACGGTGTTGTTCGTACGATTGCTTTAGGTTCAAGCGACGGTTTACGCCGTGGTATGTCAGTAGAGCGTACAAATGCGCCAATCTCTGTACCAGTAGGTAACGGTACTTTAGGTCGCATTATGGACGTATTAGGTCGTCCAATTGACGAAGCTGGTCCAATCCAAAGCGACGAAAAACGTAGCATTCACCAAGCTGCTCCAAAGTTTGATGAATTATCTCCATCGGTTGAATTACTTGAAACAGGTATTAAGGTAATTGACTTAGTTTGCCCATTCGCAAAAGGTGGTAAAGTAGGTCTATTCGGTGGTGCCGGTGTAGGTAAAACCGTTAACATGATGGAATTAATTAACAACATCGCTAAGCAACACTCTGGTTTATCTGTATTCGCCGGTGTGGGTGAGCGTACTCGTGAAGGTAACGACTTCTACCACGAGATGGAAGAGTCTAACGTACTTGACAAAGTAGCGATGGTATTCGGTCAGATGAATGAACCTCCAGGTAACCGTCTACGTGTAGCGTTGACAGGTCTTACAATGGCTGAGAAATTCCGTGACGAAGGTCGTGATATTCTATTCTTCGTGGATAACATCTACCGTTATACACTAGCAGGTACTGAGGTATCAGCTCTTTTAGGTCGTATGCCTTCTGCAGTAGGTTACCAACCAACACTAGCGGAAGAGATGGGTGTTCTACAAGAGCGTATTACATCGACTAAGACTGGTTCTATTACTTCTATCCAAGCGGTATACGTACCAGCGGATGACTTAACTGACCCATCTCCAGCGACAACGTTCTTACACTTAGACTCAACAGTAGTATTATCTCGTGACATCGCTTCTTTAGGTATTTACCCAGCGGTTGACCCACTCGATTCTACTAGCCGTCAATTAGACCCACATATCGTAGGTGAAGAACACTATCAAGTGGCTCGTGCGGTTCAACAAACACTACAGCGCTACAAAGAATTACGCGATATTATTGCGATTCTTGGTATGGATGAGTTATCTCCAGAAGATAAACAAGCGGTGGCTCGTGCTCGTAAGATCCAACGTTTCTTATCTCAACCATTCCACGTTGCTGAGGTATTTACAGGCTCTCCAGGTAAATACGTACCATTATCTGAAACAATCCGTGGCTTCAAGATGATTGTTGAAGGTGAATGTGACGCAATTCCAGAGCAAGCATTCTATATGGTTGGTTCTATTGACGAAGCCCTAGAGAAAGCTAAAACCTTATAATAAGGATTAATTATGTCGACTCAAACACTTCATGTTGACGTGGTAAGTCAGGAAGAAAGCATCTACTCTGGCGCTGCTAAGATGGTGGTTCTTCCTGGTGAATCGGGTGAGTTAGGTATTTTACCTGGTCACACGCCACTGATTTCTCGTATCCGTCCGGGACAAGTTAAGATTGTTCTAGAAAACGGTACAGAAGAGCATGTGTTTGTCGCAGGTGGCCTTTTAGAAGTCCAACCTTATGCGGTTACTGTATTATCTGATACAGCGATTCGCGCAGCTGATCTTGACGAAGCAAAAGCTTTAGCAGCACGTGAGAAAGCAGAAGAATCTCGCCGTAACGCTAAAACGCCAGAAGAGATTGCTGTGGTTGAAGCTGAACTTGCTATGTTGGCAGCACAAGCAAATGTTGCTCGCCGCTATGCTGAGAAAAGCAAAAATCGCCACTAATACGCGATAGCTCAACGCATAAAACCCCACATCATTGATGTGGGGTTTTGCTTTTTGGGTAATATGGTTTTCTTTATGTCCTTTTAATACCCTTTTTGCCAAAAAACATCTGTTTGTCCTTCGGCTTGATTGAGTGCTCGGCTGAGGACAAAGAAATAATCTGATAAGCGATTGAGAAGCTGTAAGCAGGTGTCGTTGACAGGTTCGGTTTCATTTAAGGCGACTAAATCACGCTCTGCTCGGCGAGCAATCGTACGACAGACATGTGCTTGAGCCGCAGCGGCAGTGCCACCGGGGAGGATAAACTCTTTTAAAGCAGGTAAATGTGCTAAGTAGGCGCTAATATATTCCTCAATTCGCGTAATATGCGTATCTGTGAGTGTGGTATAGCCGGGAATGCAAATCTCAGCACCTGCGTCAAAAAGTGTGTGCTGGATAATCTGTAACTCTTCAGTGAAGCGCTTATCCGCTGTCTTGGGTAAAAAAGCGCTCATCAATAAACCAATAGCCGCATTTAATTCGTCAGTACTGCCTAGCGCTTGGATTCGTAGGTGGCTTTTGCTAATACGTTGCCCATCACCGAGGCTAGTTGTGCCACGGTCACCTGATTTAGTAACAATCTGGTCTAAGCGATTGCTTGTCATAATATCTCCTCGTAAACAAAAAGCCAAGTATCAAGGGTAATACTTGGCTCTGTGGAATTAATCAAGTGAGACAGTGTGCAATACAAGTAGTCTCACTGATAAAATCGATTATTTCTCTTGAGGGATAATCATCACTGGGCATACGCCAGAGTTAATCATCGCATAGCTTACGCTACCTAGCACGCCACCAAAGAATGGATTAGTACCACGAGAACCCATAATAATTAAATCGATAGGGTTAGCAGTCTCACGGCTTGCTTTTACTGTCTCAACAAGCACTTCTTTAGGGTCACCAACACCCATTTGAAGAGAGTATTCTGCACCAGAATTCTTAAGCGCATCCTCTACACCAGTTGTGCACTCATTAAACAATTGGCATTGATACTCTTCAATATCTTGTTTATTAAAGAGTGTTTTAGCATGCACAGTCTTAAAGCTAGGTTGAATATTCAGTACTTCAAGACGCGCTTTAGTCAATTTGGCATAATCAATGGCCCAATTGAGTGCTTTTTTAGCATTATCAGAACCGTCGTAAGGAACGAGATAGGTATGTGCCATTTGAAACCTCCTTGGCAAGAATGACTTATATGTACTCCTTATATTTTACCCTAGAAATGTACTTTGCACAGGGGTTTTTAGGGAAAAGGACGCAGTGCGATGAAATAAATTTTTACCTAAAAAAGAGGATTGTACTTGGTATTGTTTGAAAATTTCGGTACGATGTGGATTGATGTTATGCCTGAAAGAGGTTTTAGATGAAATCTATCTTAAAAAATATCGTGTTAGCAACCGCAGCGATGACAACTGTCGGTGTAGTGATGGCACAAGAACAAGCAAAAGCGAGTGGGGAAGTGCGCCGTATTGACGCTGCAAAAGGCAAAATTGCTATTAAACATGGCGCTATTTCTGATTTCAAATTACCTGCTATGACCCTCGTATATGAAATTAGCCCTGCCTTATTAGCTAAGGTAAAACCGGGTGATAAAGTGAAGTTCACCGCTACCCATGAAAATAATCGATATCGTATTGATGAGATTAATGCGGATTAGAAGCGTTTCGGCGTAGCGTCTGAAAGACGCTACGTCAAAATCTTAATAGAGTGTGAGTTGTTAGAGGTGCTTCTGGCGTAGCGTCTGAAAGACGCTACGTCAAAATCTTAATAGAGTGTGAGTTGTTAGAGGTGCTTCTGGCGTAGCGTCTGAAAGACGCTACGTCAAAATCTTAATAGAGTGTGAGTTGTTAGAAGCGTTTCGGCGTAGCGTCTGAAAGACGCTAGGTCAAAATATTTTATCTGGATTGTAATAGTTTCGCCGCTTCGATAGCAAAGTACGTCAGAATACCATCAGCACCTGCGCGTTTGAAACCCAATAGCGACTCCATCATCACTTTATCGTGGTCTAACCAACCATTTTGTGCGGCGGCTTTAATCATTGCATATTCACCGCTCACCTGATAGGCATAGGTTGGCATTTTGAAGTAGTCTTTTACATCACGCAGAATATCCAGATAAGGCATACCCGGCTTAACCATCACTAAATCAGCCCCTTCTTTAATATCCGCTGCCACTTCGCGCAAAGCTTCATTGCGATTGGCTGGGTCGATTTGATAGGTCATCTTATTTGATTTACCTAGATTGCCTGCAGAACCTACAGCGTCACGGAATGGACCGTAGAAAGCACTCGCATACTTGGCAGAATAAGCCATGATACGCGTGTAGATAAAATTATTCTCTTCTAGTGCTTGGCGGATGGCACCGATACGACCATCCATCATATCGCTTGGTGCGACATAATCAGCACCAGCCGCGGCTTGTACTAGCGCTTGCTGACGTAATACTTCGATAGTTTCGTCATTGAGTACATAGCCTTTGTCATCAATAATGCCATCTTGTCCGTGACTGGTATATGGGTCGAGTGCTACATCACAGAGGATACCTAGCTCTGGGAATTCCTTTTTTAGGCTACGTACAACACGCGGAATAAGTCCGTCAGGATTGGTCGCTTCGATACCGTCAGGTGTTTTGAGGCTATTATCGATAGAGGGGAATAATGCTAGTACAGGAATACCGAGTTTGACGCATTCTTCAGCGACTTTGAGTAAAGTGTCCGGTGAATAACGGACTTGACCCGGCATAGATGGAATAGCTTGGTGTAAGTTTGTGCCCTCTTGGACAAACACAGGGTAAATTAAATCATCAACACTTAGCGTATTCTCACGCACAAGACGGCGAGAAAAGTCATCGCGACGATTGCGGCGAGGGCGTGCATAAGGAAAGTCAGCAGTAATCATTATTCGTCCTTTGGATTAATCCAATTCACAATTTCTTCAGTGGTTTCTTCTAGACCAATGCGATTGGTCGAAGAGAAAGGAATAACTTTGAGAGCACCAATATTTTTGAGCTCTTTGGTCACATCAAATACCGCACGGACACGTTGCCCATAGGGAAGTTTGTCTGCCTTAGTGAGTAGGGCAAGGACAGGCACACCCGTAGGTGCAATCCATTCGGCTAGGCGACGGTCTAAATCGGTCACTCCGCGGCGGATGTCAATGAGTAGGATAATACCTGCCAATGATTCACGTTCACGCAAATAAGCCCCGAGCACATCTGCCCATTCTTCACGCGTATTTTGTGCAACTGAAGCATAACCGTAACCGGGCAAATCAACCAGAAAGCCCATCGCTCGAGAAGTGTCTTGAGGGTTAGGTACGCCGAACATATTAATCAAACGCGTACGACCCGGTGTTTTACTGGAAAAAGCAAGACGCTTCTGATTGGCGAGAACATTAATCGCAGAAGACTTACCGACGTTGGAACGCCCTACAAAACAGACCTCAGGTACAGAGGCTTCGGGTAGCTGATGTAGTTTAGCGGCAGAAACAAAGAACTTGGTTTGATGTAAAATAGACACAAGCGACCTTACGTTAGTCAGTAGTAAACCATTATTGTATAATATCTATTACAAAAGTAAGCAAATTTACCGTAATCGGTTTATACTCGCACATTAAGCACATAATTTTATAAAATAGAGTTTTCGAGAGAATTACTCTCACAGAATAATCAGTTGATCTTGGATCGAGGGTCTAAATGAAACAAGTTTTTTCTAAGGTTTTACTAGCAAGTGGTCTAGTAATGGGTCTAACAGCCGTAGCCCAAGCACAAAACGTGACACCAGCAGATGCAAAGCGTGGTGAGGCTTTATACACACAAGGTGATGCACAACGCGGTATTTTAGCCTGTGTAGCCTGTCACGGCGAAAAGGGTAACAGCGTTATCGCTATGTATCCACATGTCGCTGGCTTACCACAAGGTTATGTTGTTAGCCAATTGAAAAAATTCCAAATCCCTGCTGGTCAGACAACGGCTGCTCGTATGAATGCTGATGGTTCGCCAACAGCGATGACAGCGATTGTTGGTCAGATGACTGATGCCGATATGAAAGACCTCGGTGCTTATATCTCTCAACAGAAATTAGAAAAACCTGCCTTTGCTAAACAAGCGGCCAACTTAGACGTAGTACATCGTGGTCGTGAGATTTGGCGTGCAGGTATCCCTTCACGCAACGTACCAGCCTGTGCTTCTTGTCACGGTGCTGACGGCAAGGGTATGCCAGAGCAGTTCCCATTCTTATCAGGTCAACATCCTGAATACATCTTAGCTCAGTTACAAGCCTTTGCTGAGGGTCACCGTACACATGGTGGTACTGAGAATATGATGGGCACGATTGCTAATCGTATGAGCAATGCCGACATGAAGGCGGTTGCTGATTACGCGGCTGGCGTTCGCTAAACTCTTTGCTAATTAGGTGGAGCAGATACCACCCAGCTAGAGGACTTATTTTTTGAGAGGGGATGCCTATTTGGGTATCCCTTTGTGTTGTTGTAACTTTATTAAGAATTCATAGTGACAAAGAGCAAATATAAAAGACAATGGGGGGCGGAGATTGTAGAGTTATTAGGCTCTATGCGCTTTGCCATTTACCTATTGATGATTGTCTGTATTGCAAGTGCAATTGGTACCTTGCTAGAGCAGAATCGCGAAGAGATTTTTTATATTGATCGTTTTGGTACTTATTGGTATCAGGTATTTAGCAAGTTTAGTATTAGCCAAATCTACAATGCACCATGGTTCCTCGTTGTCATGGCGTTTTTGGTGGTATCGACTGCTTTATGTTTAGTGCGCAATGTTCCTAAGATTCTGAAGGATATGCGCTCTTTTAAAGAGTATGTGCGTCAGACGAGCTTACGTGCCTTTCCTCATAAAATCCAAATGCAGAGTGCTTATAATGCAGAGCAGTCTGTGGCGATGTCTAAGGTCTGGTTGAAAAAACAAGGTTACGCTTTTAAAGAAAAACAAGACGGTGATACTTTGTTATTAGCCGCTAAAAAAGGTAGCTCTAATCGTCTGGGTTATATCTTTGCCCATCTAGCGATTGTTGTTATCTGTATTGGTGGTCTATTGGATAGTGAATTACCTAATCGTTTACAAATCTGGTTAGGTATGAAGCAACCTATCCCTATGGATGCTCGTTTTGTCTCGGATGTTCCAGAGATTTCTAAGTTTGGGGCGAATAACATTAGTTTCCGTGGCAATATCGCCATGAGTGAGGGTGAGAGTGCTAATTATGCCCTAGTCAATATGGGCGAGAATAGTTATCTCCAACAGCTACCCTTTAGCGTGAAGCTGAATAAATTTATTATTGAGTACTACCAAAGTAACGGTATGCCCAAACGCTTTGCCAGTGAAGTGACGATTACGGATTTCGTGACAGGCAAGGTTGAGGATAAAGTCATTGAAGTAAATCATCCTTATGAAATTCATGGTGTGACGCTTTATCAGTCAAGCTTTAATGACGGCGGCTCTAAACTGCAGCTGGATATCTTGCCTGTGCGTGGTGATAAATTTAATAAAACCGCGTTAAACACCAAGGTCGGGGATACTACCGAGATTAAGGCGCAAATGCACGATGAAGAGAGTACTTATCGCTTGTCGGTGACTGATTTCCGTCCGATTAATGTAGAGAATTTAGCGGCGGCAGATGGTTTATCTCAGCCTAAAGATTTCCGTACGCAAATCTTAGAAGTGACAGGTAGTGCGGCGAGCAAACAGGATGAAAATGTGCGTAATGTCGGTCCGTTAGTTCGTTATACCTTGACTGATGAGCGTAATCAGTCGGTTGAGTATCAAAACTATATGTTGCCTATTCAATTAGATGGTCGTTTGGTCTATTTGATTGGTATGAAACTGCCGACGGATGATGGCTTTAGTTATATGCGTATCCCTGCCGATGAGAAGGGGGGGATGGATGAGTTTATGGCATTGCGTGCTGCCTTTAATAATCCTGAAATGCGTGCTAGAGCGGCTCGTGCTTATGCGGATAAGGTAGAAGACCCGCGTATCGATAAAGAAAATATCTTTGTTTTGGCTAATCGTGCACTTGATATTTTCTCTCGTTCTGGGTTCAAAGGCTTAGATGATTATGTGGACGGTGTGGGTGTGCCAGAGGCAGAGCGTGTCCCTGAGAATATCCGTGCTCCGATGAAAACCATTTTACGTGATTATCTGATATTCTCTGCGATTGATTTACGTAATTTTGCTCGTGAACAAATTGGTTTGCCAGAGCTCAATTATGTCGGGCAGGTGGATGCTGAAAAGCAAGCGCAATGGTTTGATGCCTCTATTCGTGCTTTATCAGATTTAGCATTTTATCCAGCCCCTGTGGTGATGCAAGTACGTAGTTTTGAGCATATCCAAGCGTCTGTATTACAAGCGACGCGCTCTCCGGGCAAATGGATTGTTTATTTAGGTTGTGTGTTCTTGATGATTGGTGTGTTCCAGATGTTCTATGTCCGTGAGCGTCGAATTTGGTTATGGGTAACACCAGACGCTTCAGGACATAGTGAGATTAAGGCGGCGATGACCTCATTAAAACGCACCTTAGACTTCCAACGAGAATTTGAGCAATTTAAGCAAGATTTTAGCGAACTAGAAAGGAAAGAACATGTCTGAGCAAGTAATGAATGGGCAGGCAGTACCGTCAGATAAATGGATCGAAAAGATTGATACGCGGCATCCTTTACGAGGTCGCTTCAATTGGACTGATTTGCTTTTTGCAGCGGTGTTGTATGCGGCAGTCTTTTATATTTTACGTACATGGCCAGATTCGATGGATATTTATGAAAAATATATCCTTGCCAGTACACCTATCGCCTTGATTTGGTTGGGTTGGTTATGGCGACCATTGCGTAATCTGATTATTGCCGTTTTATTGATTGCTTTATTAGCGATTTGGCTCTATGACGGTAATCTAGCCAATGGAGAGCAGAAATTCCTACTCAAGTATTTAATCTCTTCGCAATCGGCTATTTTATGGATGAGTGCGCTATTTTTTATGGCGACTATCTTTTATTGGGTATCGTATTTTAGCCCTCGTCTAGACCGTATTGGTAGTGCATTGACATGGTTTGGTGTGGTATTAGGCTTTGTGGGCTTGTTAGTGCGCTGGCGTGAAGGACACCTGATTGCTGCAGATATGGGACATATCCCTGTCAGTAATCTGTATGAGGTGTTTGTCCTTTTCTGTTTGCTGACAGCGGTCTTCTATCTCTACTATGAAAAACGCTATAACACGCGAGCGGTAGGTGGGTTTGTGTTGTTGATTATTTCATCAGCGGTTATCTTCTTGCTATGGTATACCTTTGAACGTGATGCAGCGACGATTACGCCACTGAATAATGCCTTAAATAGTTGGTGGATGAAATTACACGTACCGGCTAACTTTGTTGGTTATGGGACGTTTGCATTAGCAGCGATGGTGGGTTTTGCTTACTTAGTCAAACATCATGGTAATACGACTTCTTGGTTACCTATGGTGCCGGTGTTATTAATTGGTGGCGCTTTAGTGGCTGAGGCATTTATTTTCGGTGCTCGCGGTGAAGTCTCTATTTTCTGGTTAGTCTACTTCGGTATCAGTATTATGTTGGTGGCACTGATTCTGATGATGCGTAAGCGTATCGCGGAGCGTTTGCCCTCTTTTGAAGTATTAGACGATATTATGTATCGTGCTATTGCTATTGGTTTTGCCTTCTTTACGGTAGCGACGGTTTTAGGTGCGTTCTGGGCAGCAGATGCATGGGGGACTTACTGGCAGTGGGACCCAAAGGAAACTTGGGCATTGGTAGTATGGCTTAACTATGCTTCATGGTTGCACTTACGCTTGATGAAAGGTATGCGTGGTATTGTCGCTGCTTACTGGGCATTAGCTGGATTAGTGATTACAACCTTTGCTTTTATTGGTGTAAATATCTTCTTATCTGGCTTACACTCATACGGTGAGTTATAAGATAGAAGCAATAATGCCCCTCTTGTAGGGGCATTGTTATAGGAGTGAATTTTAAGCGAGTGGTCTTTTAAATAGATACCGTTAGCTGTTGTCCAGTCAGACCGGATACGAGGATACTGATTTGCTCATCTAGGTTAGGGGCGTCTTCGCGAGTATTAACCCATTGCTCATCTTGTAGACGATAATGGAAAGCACCGCTTGGTGCAGCTAACCACATCTCTTGTAGAGGTGTTTGAGCATTAATCACCACATGGCTTTTTGTATTGAAGATTAAGGTTAAGACCTCACCCTCGCGGTTTGCATCGACATCAATATCGAGTTTTTCAAACCAGTCATCAGCTTGGTCTTGAATATTGTCTAAAATCTTACCAGCACGGACAAGAAATTCTGTTTCTGTCATAATAAAACTCTTTTAAATCCAAACTATTAGGAACTTGTGATGCTCGTTAAAATTATGCACCGCAAAACACTTATTGTAACGCTCATTTTAGCGAGTGTGGGTATTTCTGCTTGTGGTTACAAAGGCCCAGTATATTATCCAACCGCAGCCCAACGTAAAGAACTCCAAGAAAGAGATGAGCGAATCAAGGCTCGTAAAGAGGCTCGCAAGGCTCAAAAACAAGCGGAAGCCTCTGCTAAAAAGGCGGAAGCTGCAAAAACGCAGTAATACTGCACTTAAAAATAGTAAACCCAAAAGGCTTTTTAAGTCTTTGTTGATTGTATATTGAATAGTAAATAATGACCACTTTACCCACACCCGTAGGAAGCCCTTTTTTCCATTATCAAGAGCAACAGCTTTTTGTTGAGCAATGCTCTGTTCAGGCACTTGCTAAAGAGTTTGGCACGCCTTTATATATTTATTCTAAAGCAGCGTTAGTACAGGCTTGGCAGGCTTATCAAGAGGTGATTGATACCTATAAGCAAGTCTTAGTTTGTTATGCTGTAAAAGCGAATTCCAATTTAGCGATTTTAAATACTTTTGCTAAATTAGGCTCGGGCTTTGATCTGGTATCTGGGGGTGAGTTAATGCGTGCCCTCAAAGCAGGCGCTGATCCGCAGAAGATTATTTTTTCTGGCGTGGGTAAACAAGTCTGGGAAATTGAGTTAGCGTTAAATGCGGGGATTAAATGCTTTAATGTGGAGTCTATTCCAGAGTTAGATGTGTTATCACAAGTGGCGACACGTTTAGGTAAAACGGCAGCTATTTCTCTGCGAGTTAATCCTGATGTGGATGCAAAAACGCATCCTTATATCTCGACTGGTCTTAAAGAGAATAAATTCGGCATTGATATTAATTTAGCCGCTGATATTTATGTAAAAGCACAGTCTTTACCGGGTATTCAGATTACCGGAGTAGATTGTCATATTGGCTCACAAATCACAGAAATCGCGCCTTTTGCAGATACAGCAGATCGTCTTGTACAGTTATTAATCAGCTTAAAAGACAAAGGGATTCAGTTACATCATATTGATATTGGTGGTGGCTTAGGTATTCGCTATACCGATGAAGTGGTTGCTAAACCTATCGATATGGTGAAAATCGTTAAAGATAAGCTCATCGCAGCTGGTTTTGGTGATTTAGAGTTAGTGATGGAGCCGGGTCGTTCATTGGTTGGTAATGCGGGTGTGTTATTGACGCAAGTGCAGCTCTTAAAACCGACAGAAGCCCGTAATTTTGCTATTGTTGATGCGGCGATGAATGACCTTATCCGTCCTACGCTTTATGACGCTTATCATGGCGTATTGCCGGTTAGTTTGTCAGGGCAAAATCCAGAAGTCTACGATATTGTAGGACCTATCTGTGAGTCGGGCGATTGGTTGGCAAAACAGCGTCAATTGGCTTTGCAAGTTGGTGACTACCTAGTGATTGAGTCAGCGGGTGCTTATGGTTTTGCCATGGCGAATAACTATAATACACGTCCGCGAGCAGCAGAGATTTTAGTAGATGGCGCTCAAGCACATATTATCCGTGAGCGTGAGACCGTAGAACAATTATTTGCTTTAGAGCGCATGGTATAAATTTTTATACTAGCGACCACTCTCGTTTGATTGCTCAGTAGGCATTTATTAAAAAAGCTTCTTATGGAATACATAAGAAGCTTTTTTGTTGGTTCGCTTAGAAGCGGATTGGTGGTCCACCCGTTGGATTAAACGATTGAATTAAATCGCCAATCGCGTCATTATTACGGCGGACAGGAGCGGCTGGTTTAGCTGCGTTTGGAGTAAACACACCGTTACGTACGGTACCATTGCTAGAGCCACCGCCTGATGAGGCTGTGTTAAATGAGCCACCACCGCCCAGACCGATTGAGGCGATTGCCTTGTTCATCGGGAACTCTTTGAAGTAGTAGTTATCACCGATTTTGCTGAGACCTGCAGGTATTTTAGGTGCTGGGCTAGCAGGCACGCCTTTGAGTGCTTTGGACATAAAGTTAATCCAGATAGGAAGTGCTGCACCACCACCTGTCTCGCGATCGCCTAGTGAGGTTGGTTGGTCAAAGCCTAACCATGTTACAGCCACGAGTTGTGGAGTATAGCCCACAAACCATGCATCGACAGAACGGTTGGTGGTCCCGGTCTTACCAGCGACATCAGAGCGTCCAAGTGCTTTTGAAGCAGAGGCAGCGGTACCTGAGCGAGCGACACCACGCATGACATCATTCATCACATATGCGGTACGAGCGTCCATCACGCGATTGGCTTCATTGCCGGCTTTGAGAGGCTCGGTTTTCATAATGACGACAGGCTGACCATTGTTTCCTTGAACATTGACATCTTCAACATAGTCAATAATATAAGGATTTACACGGAAGCCACCATTTGCAAATACGGCATAAGCAGACGCCATTTGGAGCGGTGTTACGCTACCAGTACCAAGCGCCATCGTGAGATATGCTCCTTTTGGCGGTTGGCGATTCATATCAAAGCCAAGACGCTCTAAGAAGGTACTCGCATACTCTGGACCTACTGCTTCTAGAATACGGATAGAAACCATGTTCTTGGATTTGTATAAACCTTGGCGTAGAGTTTGACTATAGGTATAGCTATCGCCATAGTTCTTCGGTGTCCATGGTTTGCCACCTGTGCGACGAGAAGACAGGACAAACGGTTGGTCAGAGATTTGTGTCTCAGGTGTAATACCACGTTCTAGACCGGCAGCATAGATAAATGGCTTAAAAGTAGAGCCAGGTTGACGCCATGCTTGGGTCACACGATTAAAGTCACCTAGATTGAAGTCAAACCCCCCAATCATAGCCTTGATAGCACCGTCTTTAGGGTCAAGAGCGACAAGCGCTGCTTGTACCAGAGGGATATTGATAATACTCCATTCACCGCTACGTAACTTTTCGATATAGACCACAGAACCACGTTTAATCTTACGTGATGGACTTACATTGTCAGCAAGTGATCGTCGCGCATTATTGAGCGAGCTGCCTGTGAGTTCAATAATTTCATCGGGGCTACGCATGACAACAACTTTATTTTTGCTGGCAGAAAGTACTAAGACAGAGAGTAATTCATCGCTATCTGGGTGTTTTTCACGCATATCTTGGAGGACTTTTTCAATTTTAGCGCGGTCTTTTTCTGTCTCTGGTGGTAAATCTAATTGCGCTGCTGGACCTGTATAAGGCTTGCGACGCGTATAGTTCAATAAGCCTGAACGAACAGCTTGGTAGGCAGCTTGTTGCTCATTAGAGTGTACTGTTGTATAGACTTTAAGACCGCGACCATAGAGATTGTCGCCATACTGTGTATACATTAATTGACGTGCAAGCTCAGCCACGTATTGACCATGACGAGCAACCTTCGTTTCTTTCTCGTCTTTTTGCATGCCTTTAACAATGAGTTTTTCTGCTTTTGCTTGCTCGAATTGTTCTTGTGTAATGTAGTTGAGTGCCAACATACGATTCAACACATAATTTTGACGAACTTGAGTCGCTTCTAGATTGGTGCGTGGATTGACGTGAGAAGGTGACTTAGGAATACTTGCTAATGCAGCAGCTTCGGCGAGACTTACTTCAGCGAGTGGCTTGCCAAAGTAAGTGCGTGATGCTGCAGCAAAACCATACGAGCGATGACCCAAATAAATTTGATTCATATAGAGCTCAAGAATTTGGTCTTTGCTGAGATTTTTTTCAATCTTGTAAGTTAGGAGAATTTCATAGAACTTACGTGTGAAATTTTTATCAGAGGAGAGGTAGAAGTTACGAGCTACCTGCATCGTAATCGTGCTGGCACCTTGCATCTTGGCACCAGAGGTGAGATTGGCTAAGGCAGCACGACCCACACCCATCCAGTCTACACCGCCGTGTTGATAGAAGCTATCGTCCTCAGCGGCTAGAATGGCCTGACGCATCACCATAGGAATTTCTTGGAGATTTAAGACATTACGGCGCTCGTCGCCATACTCGGCCAGTAGGACCTTGTCGGCTGAGTAAATATAAAGAGGTAAGCGAGGACGATATTCTGTCATCGCCTTTAGGTCAGGCAATGATGTCCATGTCAGCTGAATGGCTAAAATGCCAAGCAAGAGCAAACAGACCCCTACGCCAAATAAGAAGACGAAGGGCTTGAGAATAAAGCGGCTAAAGAAAGAGCCACGATTTTTTGGGGTAGAAGATTCAGTAGTCATGCTCAGATTTTAATCTGTTCAAGAAAAAAAAGGATAAAAAAACACTCTTCAATAGATTTCAGCTAGAAAATTTTGCTACAAGCCATTATTTCTGAAGAAAGAAGCTATCCAATGGTAATATTTTGTTCAGTATAAAAGATTTTAAATGAATTCATGAACGAAACATTAACAAAAGATAACAATAAACCTCAACTTATTATTTTGATAGGGATGATGGGAGCAGGAAAAACAACGATTGGTCGAGCATTGGCAAGAGATTTAAAATTGGACTTTCTCGATTTGGATCATGAAATTGTACGTCGTTGTGGTGTTGCTATCCCGACCATCTTTGATATTGAGGGTGAAGAAGGGTTTCGTCGTCGAGAGACAGCCGTGCTAGCAGAGGTCGTAGAACAAAACAATCTTGTGTTAGCGACAGGCGGTGGCGCGATTATGCGAGAAGAAAATCGAGCCTTATTAGAAAAAGGCTGTATCATCTATCTTAAAGCCGAGGTTGATGAGCTGTTTGCTCGAATTGCTAAGGATACTAATCGTCCGCTCTTACAGACAGAAAATCCCAAAGAACGTCTGCAGCAATTATTGGCTTTACGTCATCCGATTTATCAGCAATTGGCGGACATTACGGTAGAAACAGGGTCTGGTGCTATTGCAACGACTGTGAAAAAATTAAAGCAAGCCTTAAAGTCTCTATAAGGAGAAAATATGAGTATTGTTAATGTGAACGTGGCGGGTGGTAGCTATGCTATTCATATTGCCCCTAATGTACTTCAACAATTAGCGACATCTATTCCAGAAGATGCAAGTAGCATTGTGATTATCAGTAATACGGCAGTGATGCCTTTGTATGGTAATGCTGTTAAAACCTCGCTAGCCGTTACTGCTAAGCCTATCCATGTATTAGAGTTACCTGATGGTGAGGCTTTTAAAACTTTAGAGACCTTAAATACCATTTATACCTTTTTGTTAAACCATCGTATCGACCGCAAGGCAGTGATTGTGGCACTAGGGGGTGGCGTAATTGGTGATATGAGTGGTTATGCCGCCGCTAGTTATATGCGTGGTATTCGCTTTATTCAAGTACCGACGACCTTGTTAGCGCAAGTAGATTCATCCGTAGGTGGTAAGACAGCTGTTAATCATCCGCTGGGTAAGAATATGATTGGTGCGTTTTATCAGCCGATTGCCGTGGACATCGATGTTAATGTCCTCCAGACCTTGCCGGCACGAGAAGTCTCCGCAGGTTTAGCTGAGGTCATTAAGTATGGATTGATTTTAGATGCAGAGTTTTTTGCTTGGTGTGAAGCCAATGTGGAGAAATTGCGTGCTTTAGACCCAGAGACAATTACTTATGCTATTCAGCGCTCTTGTGAGCTTAAAGCGTATGTGGTCGGTGAAGATGAAAAAGAAACCGGTATGCGCGCTATTTTGAATCTAGGCCATACCTTTGGTCATGCGATTGAGACAGCACTCGGTTATGGTAAGTGGTTGCATGGCGAAGCGGTGGGTTGTGGTATGGTGCAAGCAGCTGAGCTATCGGCACAAGTGTTAGGTTTGCCTCGTAGTGATGTGGATCGAGTGCGTCGCTTGGTTGAGGCTATTGGTTGTCCAACCGTTGCACCGAATTTAGGTACGGATAAATGGATTGAGTTAATGCAAGTAGATAAAAAGGCAGAGGGCGGAAAAATTAAATTTGTCCTCTTGCCCAAAATCGGTGAGGCGATTGTCCGCACGGTGCCTTCTGAAGACTTAGGTATTGCATTAAGTCGCACTGTTAAAGCATAAAATCGCTTAAGGAATATCACATGACATTAGCTAGTTATGCCAGTCACAATGAAGCGACCAAAGGGCGAGTGCATCCCGAACAAGAGGATCCAAGACGCAGCCCTTATCAGCGTGATCGCGACCGCATTATTCATTGTGGAGCTTTCCGTCGTCTAGAGTACAAGACGCAGGTGTTCGTGAATCATGAGGGTGATTTATTTCGTACACGTCTGACACATAGTCTGGAAGTAGCGCAAATTGGTCGTGCTATTGCTCGGAATTTAGCGTTAAATGAAGACCTAGTTGAGGCGATTGCGCTGGCACATGATTTAGGTCATACCCCTTTTGGTCATGCTGGACAAGATGCTTTAAATGAATGTATGCGTGATTATGCCCCTGAGATTGGTGGGTTTGAGCATAATCTACAAAGTCTACGTATTGTGGATGAATTAGAAGAGCGTTATGCCAGTTTTAATGGTTTAAACCTCTGCTTCGAGACGCGTGCGGGTATTTTAAAACATTGCTCTGCACGCAATGCTCGCCAACTAGGTGAAGTGGCACAGCGATTCTTAGACCGTCAGCAACCTAGCTTAGAGGCACAGCTGACTAATTTAGCGGATGGCATTGCTTATAACAATCATGATATTGATGATGGTTTACGTTCGGGTTTAATTACGCTTGAGCAAATGCGTGAAATTCCTATCTTTAATGAGCATTATGAAAGCGTCATGTGGCTTTATCCGGAGGTAAAAGGGCGTCGTGTGATTTCAGAGACAATTCGCCGTATGATTAATACGCTGATTGTGGATTTGACGCAGACGACGTTGGCAAATATTCGTGAACATCAAGTAAAAACTATTGAGGATGTTCATCATGCACCGATGTTAGTGTCTTTTTCTCCTGAGATTAAAGAGCAAGAAGAGGTCTTGAAGAAATTCTTGATGGATAATCTCTACCGTCACTACAAAGTTATGCGTATGTCAGGCAAGGCGACGATGATTATTCGTGATTTATTTAGAGCCTTTTTAGACGAACCGCGCTTACTGCCGGTGGATTATCAACATGAAGACCGTAAGGCACAACAACAAGCGATTGCTGATTATATTGCAGGGATGACCGATCGCTTTGCTATGCGTGAACACCGTAACCTATTTGAAGTTTAGTGACGGTGTTCTGGGCGCTGATAGTGTGAATTACTTACTTTGGCTTTTAATATGTTTAGCCAAATACTGTCCGGTGAGACTTTGTTTGGCTTTGCATAAATCAGCAGGTGTTCCCGTAGCAATAATCTGACCTCCGCCTTGACCACCCTCAGGACCTAGGTCAATAATCCAATCTGCCGTTTTAATCACATCAAGATTGTGTTCGATAATTAGTACACTATTACCGGCATCGACAAGCTTATTAATCACAGTGAGTAATAATTGAATGTCTGCAAAGTGTAGACCTGTGGTGGGCTCATCCAGAATATAGAGGGTTTTGCCTGTGCTGCGTTTAGAGAGTTCCAGCGAGAGCTTAATACGTTGAGCTTCACCACCAGAAAGTGTCGTAGCACTTTGACCGAGACGAATATAGCCTAGCCCTACATCAACCAGTGTTTGTAATTTGCGAGCGATAGCAGGGACGGCAGAAAAATACTCCAAGGCTTGTGTTACCGTCATCTCGAGTACATCACTAATGGTATGCCCACGATAGCGAATATCCAGTGTTTCGCGGTTATAGCGTAGCCCTTTACAAGCGTCGCAAGGGACATAGACATCAGGTAAGAAGTGCATTTCGACTTTAATGACACCATCCCCTTGGCAGACCTCACAACGCCCGCCTTTGACATTAAAAGAAAAGCGTCCTGCATCAT
Organism: Pelistega sp.; assembly: GCA_034093535.1. Classification (GTDB taxonomy): domain Bacteria; phylum Pseudomonadota; class Gammaproteobacteria; order Burkholderiales; family Burkholderiaceae_B; genus Taylorella. Next base: position 4,502 of record JAXECN010000029.1, on the reverse strand, counting down.
ATCCACGAGCACGTGCTTCAGGTGTGCCAGCAAATAGTTCACGAATAGGGGTAAATAAACCGGTATAAGTGGCGGGATTGCTGCGAGGCGTACGACCAATTGGACTTTGGTCAACATTGATAATTTTGTCGAGATGTTCAAGTCCTGATAGGTTTTCATAAGGTGCTGGTTCGGTATGGGCACGATTTAAATCACGCATGAGAATCGCAGCGAGTGTCTCATTAATCAGTGTTGATTTACCAGACCCAGATACACCCGTCACACAGACTAATTTCCCTAGGGGGACTTCTAAGGTAACATTCTTGAGGTTATTGCCAGTACATCCCTCTAGGGTTAACAAAGGGGTATCTTTATCAATAGTGCGGCGCTTGTCAGTGTGGATTTGTTGGCGACCACTGAGATAATCTCCTGTGATAGAGGATTTATGCTGCATAAGGTCTGTCGCCGTACCCTCAGCGATAACTTCTCCGCCCAATTCGCCTGCACCCGGTCCCATATCGATAACCCAGTCAGCTGCACGAATCATATCTTCATCATGCTCGACGACAATGACGCTATTGCCGAGATTACGTAGATGTTGCAAGGTATCGATGAGTCTATCATTATCACGTTGATGTAGACCAATAGACGGCTCATCAAGAACATACATGACACCAGTTAGTCCTGAACCTATTTGAGAAGCAAGACGGATACGTTGCGCCTCACCACCCGAAATCGTATCAGCACTGCGGTCTAGGGATAAATAGGTAAGCCCGACATTGTTTAGGAAATGCAGACGTGATTGAATTTCACGAATAATACGCTCTGCAATTTCTTGTTTGGCTCCTGTCAGCTTGAGTTGCTCAAACCAAGCCAAACAGTCTGCCAGTGATAAGGCTTCAACTTCATAGATACCGAGCCCTTTTTTCTTGTCATTAGGACGTGCGTCATCACCAATCATCACATGGCGAGCATCTTCTTTTAATCGTGAGCCATGACAGCTAGGGCAGATGACAGTCGAACGGAGTTTATTCAGTTCTTCCTTGATATGCGTATCTTCAGTCTCACGCCAACGTCTATCAAGATTCGGGAGAATGCCCTCAAAAGCGTGTTTTTTGACAGTGGTACGACCGTTTTCGTTTAAATATAAAAAGTCGATTTCTTCATCGCCAGAACCGTATAGAAGAGTATGCTGGATGTTTTCATCAAGCTCATTAAAAGGTGTATCGAGCTCAAAACCATAATGTAACGCCAAACTATTGAGTAGTGTGTGTGTAAATTTATTGCGAGTATCCCAGCCTTGGATGGCGCCACTTGCTAGACTGAGCTCTGGAAAAGCGACAATGCGTTCTGGGTCAAAAATCTGTGTATGTCCTAAACCATCACAGGTTTGACAAGCCCCTATTGGGTTATTAAAACTAAACAAGCGAGGTTCAAGCTCGCTCAGACTGTAACCGCATACAGGACAGGCATAACGGCTTGAGTAGGCGGTTTCCTCATCGGTATCCATATTGAGTACGATGACACGACCTTCGCTGAGTTTAATGGCGGTTTCAATACTATCCGCCAGACGTTGTTTGTTCTCTTGTCGAACCTTTAGACGGTCAATGACGACATCAATATTGTGTTTTTCATGTTTGTTGAGAGGGGGTGCATGGTCAAGTTCCATCACCTCGCCATCAATACGGACACGAATAAACCCTTGCGCTTGGAATTGATTGAATTTATCTTCAAAGGTACCTTTGTTGCCGCGAGCAATAGGGGCTAATAGGCTGATACGCGTATCTTCAGGGAGATTTAAAATGCTATCAACCATATGAGAGACACTTTGCGCTTGTAGTGGCTCTGCATGAATCGGGCAATGAGGTGTACCGACACGGGCATAGAGTAAGCGCAGATAGTCATGAATTTCAGTGATGGTGCCTACCGTGGAGCGAGGGTTATGTCCGGCGGTTTTTTGTTCAATCGCAATAGCAGGGGATAGACCCTCAATAAGATCCACATCCGGTTTATCCATCAGTTGTAAGAACTGACGAGCATAGGCAGATAAGCTCTCTACATAACGACGTTGCCCTTCGGCATAAAGCGTATCAAAAGCTAATGAAGATTTCCCAGAGCCTGAAAGACCCGTAACTACCACGAGTTGATGACGTGGAATATCCACGGAGATATTTTTCAGATTGTGCGTGCGTGCGCCACGAATTCTAATCACTTCCTGTAAAGAAAGCTCGGCGTTTTTTGACTTCATAAGCTTGGTAAAAAGGACAACAAAAAATTTTGAACAACCTATTACTATAACTTAGCTTGTAACTTAGGTAAAATACAAACTTATTAAATGACGATTTACCCTGATTAATTATGGCTAATTCTGCATCAGAACAACAAACTACGCGTCCAGCTAGACCCTCTTTAAACCCCCAAGAACGTAAAGTGAGTGCAAACCTTGCCCTACTTTTTGCGGTGCGTATGTTGGGTCTGTTTTTATTAACTCCTGTCTTTGCAGACGCAGCTAAGCAGTTAGCGGGTGGGGATAATTTAGCCTTGGTGGGTTTGGCAATTGGTGCTTATGGCTTAACTCAGGCGATTATGCAAATCCCTTTTGGGATGTTGTCGGATAAGTTCGGACGTCGTCCTATTATCATCGTAGGTATGTTGTTATTTATTATCGGGGGCGTTATTTGTGCCTTGTCCGATTCTGTGCTGGGTGTCTTGATTGGTCGTGCTATTCAGGGATTTGGTGCTGTCTCAGCGGCGATTACAGCGTGGATTGCCGACTCGACAAGACCCGAGGTGCGAGCGAGAGCTATGTCTATGGTGGGTGGTTCGATTGGTTTGTCATTTGCGCTATCCCTTGTTTTATCGCCTTTATTCGTTGATTGGTTAGGCTTAAGTGGCTTGTTTTGGGTGATTAGCTTATTAGGTTTTGTATGCCTATTATTAGCAACCTTTTTAGTGCCAGTTGTACCTATGCATGATGCAGCCATTCGTGACGTTTCGGCTAAAGAGGTTCTTAAGAATGATAGCTTGTGGCGTTTAAATCTCGGTGTTTTTTGCTTGCATTTTGCCTTGATGGCGATTTTTGTGGTGCTGCCATCCTCTCTCGTGGGCTTGGGTGGTCTTGAGCTTGGAGAGCTTTGGAAAGTTTATCTTCCCGTGATTTTGATTGCTTTAGTATTGATGGTGCCTGCCGTTTTTTATCTAGAAACACGTAAAAAACATAAACAGGGTTTAGAGCTTTGTGTGGCAGTCTTAGTGGGTTTGTTGGCATTGTGGAGTGTCGCTACTTACTCATTCTGGACATCAGTTGCTGCCTTATTGGTATTTTTTATTGTATTCAATATTTTAGAAGCTTTGCAGCCATCGATGGTATCGCGAGTGACACCTCCTCAACATAAGGGTTTAGCATTGGGTCTTTATAATATGAGTCAAGCATTGGGTGTCGCTGCAGGTGGTGCAGTGGGTGGTTTGCTAGGTCAATACTCAGCAGTAGCCGTTTTTATAGTGGCAGCATTGTTTACCTTAGTATGGTTATTGACGGCTCGTAAAATGGCTCCAATGCCAGTATAGATAGGGCTATTGATGGTGTGATGGGGGTGGACAAATTTGTCCAGGGGGCTAGTCAAAGCCTAAAATCTCTTTAACAATATATCGAAGATAACTTTTATACAGGAGATATATGATGGCATCTGTCAATAAAGTCATTTTAATTGGTAATCTTGGACGTGACCCTGAAGTACGCTATAACCCCAATGGATTTAGTGTGGCGAATATGAGTATTGCGACCACACATGCATGGACAGATAAACAGTCTGGTACACGCAAAGAAGAAACTGAATGGCACCGCGTGGTTGCTTTTGGTAGTCTCACGGAGATTATTGAGCGTTATTTGAAAAAAGGCAGTCAGGTCTATATCGAAGGTCGTATTAAGACACGTAAATGGCAAGATAAGGCGGGTAAAGACCAGTATACGACAGAAATTGTTGCTGAGAGCTTGCAGATGTTAGGAGCTAAGCCGGGTAGTGATAACAAGACGGCGACTGATGATATCGATGAATATATCGAAGACGATGAGGATAATCAGCCTCCGTTTTAAGTCATAAAACTTCCTTTTCGGGCAGTGAAAAGCAACAACAGGTTATAATCAATTAACATCAAAATTTATGGTGGGGCGTGTTGCTCTCACTGCGCAGAATAGGAAAATAAATGGCTTCAGTTAATAAAGTAATCTTAGTGGGTAATTTGGGGCGTGACCCAGAAGTGCGTTCAAGTCCAGATGGTTTTAATGTTGCCAATGTGAGTATTGCAACGACATTTTCATGGCGTGACAAAAATACTGGTGAGCGTCGTGATGAGACAGAATGGCACCGCGTTGTTTTTTATAATCGTCAGGCTGAAGTTGTTGGGCAGTACTTGCGAAAAGGTAGCCAGATTTACGTCGAAGGTCGTCTCAGAACACGTAAATATACAGGTCAGGACGGTATTGAGCGTTATACCACAGAGATTGTGGCGGATACGATGCAGAT
>JAXECN010000028.1:0-10019 GCA_034093535.1 Pelistega sp. | reverse complement strand
TACCTCCTAGTGCCCAGATCCCAGATAAACATCAATAACTTGTTGGTTATTTTGAACTTCGCTCAAACTTCCTTCTGCTAACACAGATCCCTGATGCAATACGGTCACTTTTCGTGCAATTTGACGCACAAAACCCATATCATGCTCAACCACCACAATAGCTTGCTCACCCGCTAAACTTGTTAACAACTCTGCTGTCCGCTCAATTTCACCATGGGTCATCCCTGTCACTGGTTCGTCAATCAGTAGTAATTGAGGTCTTTGCATCAGCAACATCCCGATTTCTAACCATTGTTTCTGCCCATGTGACAAAACACCTGCTAAATAATTTCTGGTATGCGCTAGTCCAATAATCTCCAGCACATTGTCTAGAAAATCATTTTGCTCCGCACTTAATCGACGCCCCTTACCAAAATAGCTAGCCAAAATACGCTTATCGCCTTGAATAGATAAGGACAGATTATCGTAAACACTTAAAGACTCAAAGACAGTGGGTTTTTGAAACTTACGCCCAATTCCAGCACAAGCAATTTCAGCCTCCGTCATTTCTAAAAGATTGGTAAATTGCCCTAAATACGCCGTCCCCTCATCCGGACGTGTTTTCCCTGTAATAATGTCCATCATGGTTGTTTTGCCCGCACCATTAGGACCGATAATACAACGCAACTCACCTTTATTAATATATAAACTTAAGTTATTGATTGCTTTAAAGCCATCAAAACTCACTGATAAGGAATCAAGATACAGAATAACGTCCTTAGGAATATTTTGATTATCAAATTGTTGTTCGACTCGTTGTTGAGGACGAAATAATCGACTCAAATTCTGATTATTTTTCATACCATATCTCCCTTTGCTTCTTGTCGAGATTTGACTAGTCCTGCTAAACCCTCTTTCAAGAAAATAGTGACTACAATAAAGAGTGCTCCCAATACGAATAACCAAGCGTCTGGTAATGCCACAGTTAAAACACTCTTAGCATAGTTCACTGCAAATGCACCCAGAACAGCACCATACAATGTCGCACGCCCACCCAAAGCAACCCAAATAATAATTTCAATTGAATTAATCGGATTAAATTCACTAGGATTAATAATGCCCACTTGTGGCACATAAAGAGCACCAGCTAAACCCGCCAACATAGCCGATAAGACAAATATAATTAATTTGATGTGTTCAACCTTAAACCCAACAAATCTTGTCCTCATCTCAGCATCACGCACAGCAATGACTAACTTACCTAGACGAGTATATAAAATACTACGCAAGAAACCATAAGTCGCTAATACTGCGATTCCACTAAGTGCAAATAACACTACTCGCACCTCATCTGCCTGCAAAGAAAAACCGGCGATATCTTTGAAATTTGTTAAGCCATTGTTACCACCAAAACCCATTTCATTACGATAAAAAGCCAGAGATAAGGCAAGTGTCACTGCTTGCGTGATAATAGATAAATAGACACCTGAGACACGAGAGCGGAAGCATAACCATCCAAAGACCAATGCCAACAAACCCGGTGCCAACAATGGCATAAAGGTCATCCACGCTAGGCTATCGCTACCATACCAAAACCATGGTAACTGATCCCAATTTAAGAACACCATAAAATCAGGTAATTCACTATTTCCATAGGTACCCCTTGCCCCAATCTCTCGCGTGAGATACATCCCCATGGCATAGCCACCTAAGGCAAAGAATGCACCATGACCAAGACTCAAAATACCCAAATACCCCCAACATAAATCAATGGATAAGGCTAACAGAGCATAAGTCAGATATTTCCCCAACAAAGTCACGGTATAAGTCGAAATATGCAATGCGCTTGAGGCTGGGATTAATAGATTACCAATAGGTACGACAATCAATAACACCAATAAGAAAGTTAATGTTAACTTGCCTAATAAAGGCTCACTTCTTAAAAAATTTAGCACTACCGAATTTCTCATTCTACGGCCCTACCTTTCTGTGGAAACAATCCACGAGAGTATTTCTGAAGAAACAAGATAATTAAAACAAGAACTAATGCCTTGGCAAGAACAGCACCAAACGCCGGCTCCATAAATTTATTAATAATGCCCAGACCTAATCCAGAAACAAATGTTCCCCACAAATTACCAACACCACCTGTCACTACGACCATAAATGAATCAACTATGTATTGTTGTCCTAAATTAGGTCCCACATTGGTCAATTGTGAAAGAGCTACCCCCGCTAGCCCAGCAATACCTGAACCCAAACCAAAAGTAAGCATATCCACTTTTCTATCATTGATTCCCATCGCCTTTGCCATCGCTCGATTTTGTGAAATCGCACTAACTTCTAAGCCGATACGAGTTCTTTTCATAATCTGCAAAAGCGCAAAAAAGCAAACCATACAGAATATAAAAATATAAACTCGATTTAAGGTAATTGATAAATTAGGCAAGATGACCCATTCCCCTTGCATAAACTCTGGAGTCTGAACCAAACGATTAAGCGGAGAGAAAATTGTTCGCATAGCTTGTTGTAAAATCAAACTCACCCCAAATGTCGCCAATAAGGTCTCTAATGGACGTCCATAAAGATGTCGAACCACTAAGGCTTCAATCAACATACCTACTAAAGCACTGACGACAAAAGCCACCGGTAAAGAAATAAACAATGAGGCAGTAATATGATTTGGTAGCAACTGTTGAATTACGTAAGTCGTATATGCCCCCAACATCATTAACTCGCCATGTGCCATGTTAATTACACCCATCACCCCAAAAGTGATAGATAAACCAATGGCTGTCAGAATCAAAATTGAACCTAAACTTAAACCATAGCTAAGTGTCTGTACACCATCGACAAACAATAATTTTGTTTTGATATTGCTAATGGCTCGATTAACCTGCGTTTGAAGGCTTTCAGTCGGTGCATTTTGAGCATAATCTTGCAGAAGATTGAGATCCTCAGGTAAGACACTTTTCTTAAGTACTTCAATTGCTGCACTATGTCGACTAGCATCCTCTTGTTTTAAGTCGGCACGTGCCATAAATAGATTCATTAGCTCTTGTATCGCTTTATCTTTTTCGTGTACTAAAGCTGCTTTAACATTCTCTATCTGACTAAAATCATTACTTTTTAAAATCTGCTCAATCGCCATTAAGCGCTGCTCTTTATTCCCTTGGCTTAACTGGTATTGTGCTTGATACTTCCGTAACCAAGTACGGATATCATTGTTAATCACCACTCGTTTTGCTTTTGCTGCAGAGTTGACTTGTTGATTCAGTAATACTTGCTGATAGACTGAGTTATTATTACGATCACGCACATAATAATCCTCTTTATCAACGAGTAAGCGACCCTCTAATAAAGCCATCAAAATACTATTTGCTTGCTCATTATTCAAACTAGCGATTTGTTCTACGGCTTGTTTCTTTTGCGCAAAATTATTGCCATTCAACGCTGGCAAATATTGCTCTAATACGCTTGAGTTTTCTGATGCCAATGCCACTCTTGTTGAACCTACCACGACTAACCAGAAGGTAAGCAATAACAAGGAAAGACATCGCAGTAACACCTTGGTCTTTTTATTCACCATGTATTTTTCCTTTAAATATATTGCTGTAATACCTACCTTGCTTTCTACACAAGACAAGGTAGGTCTAAGAAAGCATTATTTTTGGCTAGTACATGTTTGAGCAACTTTATCGTATGCACCGCAATTAATTGGATCGGTCCAATCAGCAATTAAGTTTTTAGACTCTTCTAAATAAGGCGACCATGCCTCACCATCTACCAACTCTGTTTGCTCAACAATCACAAACTGCCCATCATCTTGAATTTCACCAATTAAAACAGGCTTAGAAATATCATGATTGGCTAACATTTTGGACAATCCGCCACTTAGATTTGGTACTTCCACACCAATTAAGGCTTTACTCACCGCATCAACATCTGTTGTGCCTGCTTTTTCTACCGCTTTTACCCACATATTAAAGCCAATATACGTTGCTTCCATTGGGTCATTAGTCACCGCTTTATCGTCTTTCTTATAGGCTTTCCAATTAGCAATAAATTGTTGATTTTCTGGAGTATCAACGCTTTGGAAATAATTCCATGCTGCCAAATGCCCTACCAATGCCTTGGTATCAACACCTTGTAGCTCTTGTTCACCCACGGAGAATGCCATTACAGGCAATTGCTCTGGCGTTACATTTTGATTCGCTAACTCTTTATAAAAAGGGACATTGGCATCACCATTAATTGTCGATACAACCGCAGTTTTTTTACCCGCTCCTGCAAACTTCTTCACATCTGCAACAATAGACTGCCAGTCAGAGAAACTAAATGGTGTGTAATTCACCATAATATCGTCTTTATTAATACCTTTAGAAATGAGGTAAGTCTCTAATAATTTATTAGTTGTACGAGGATATACATAGTCGGTGCCCAATAAAGCAAAACGCTCTACCCCTTGCGCTAAAAGGTAATCCACGGCAGGAATAGCTTGTTGGTTAGGTGTTGCCCCCGTATAAAAAATATTTTTTGATGACTCTTGACCTTCCCATTGCACAGGATAGAAGAGAATGCCATTTAATTCTTCATAGACAGGCAATACCGATTTTCGTGATACCGATGTCCAACCACCAAAAGTCACTGATACTTTTTCTTTAGCTAATAATTCACGAGCCTTCTCAGCGAATAATGGCCAGTTTGAAGCAGGGTCCACCACGACAGGTTCTAATTTTTTACCAAGTACCCCACCTTTTTTATTTTGCTCATCAATCAGCATTAAGACGGTATCTTTGAGTGCTGATTCAGAAATCGCCATGCTACCAGACAACGAATGTAGAACACCTACCTTAATTGTTCCATCCGCAGCCATCGCATATTGCATCAGGGCAGCAGAAACAAAAGCACCACACAGAACTGTTTTTAATAAAGATGTTTTCTTCACAATTTTCTCCTTAAAACATTAGCGATTAATATGTGATACCACCGCCGGCATCACCTATTCAAAGCCATTCTAGGAGAATTTTTTAGGGTGACAAAACGATTTTTTTTATGCACCAAAGTGCTTCAAAAAACTCTTTGTTGTGGTGCAGCATTTTTTAATCTTTTATTATTTTTGGTGCACAACTGTTGTGTTTAGATACATTGATTGACAAGCCAAGTAAAAAGGGCTAGCTCATTTGCTAACCCTTTTTAACTTACTCCACATCCGTATAACCAGTCGGACCTCTTCCCGGCTCTGGAGCACTATGTTTACCGGCATGGTCAATCAAATAAAGAATTTTCTTGTCTTTTTTAGTGGCGTATTCAGTAGCTTCATGCAAAATCGCTAAAACGGCATCGACATCCTCTTTTAAGTCAGGGTCGCCAGAATGAATTTCCTGAATAAGTAAAAGATAACCTTGCTTCTGCTCGGCTAAGGTTTCTTTGAGGCAATCCAGAAGAGCGTCGATATCTTTACCAAAGAAAACAGGATAGTCGACTGCTTTGGCAAAGGCACGCAATAAGGCAGAAAGGTTACGAGCTTTTGAACAGTCTGCAGTAAAAACAGCTAATCCCATCTCTGCTGCCTTGGCTGTCAGCTCTTCTTGTTGTTTGAGTAGTGTCTTTGGTAATTCACCACTCTTTGCTAACTCTTGTACAAAATTAATTTTTTTACTCATAACACACCTCCATTCCTTATTCTGGAAGATAGGATATTGCAACACGTTTAAATAGGTCGAACCGTAACCAGTCCGACCTATCACTAATTAAATGCAAATGTATATTGAGTTCTAATTTTCGTCAAGAGGTAACGAGATTAGATATTCTCTTTACGAGTATTCGCATCAACCACCGCCAAGGCTGCCATATTGACAATACGGCGTACGGTTGAACTCGGTGTCAGAATATGAATCGGTGCATTAATACCTAATAAGAATGGACCAATCGCCACGTTACTACCTGCACTTACTTTTAAGAGGTTATAAGCAATATTACTTGCATCAACATTAGGGCAGATTAGGAGATTTGCCGCACCTTTTAATGGGCTATCCGGCATCATCTTCTGACGTAGCTTCTCATCTAATGCTGTATCCACATGCATTTCACCATCAATCTCTAAATCTGGAGCACGTTCGTTGACCAAGGCTAATGCTTCGCGCATTGCTTGACCTGACACTGGTGAATCCGTACCATAGTTTGAACTAGATACAAAAGCCACTTTAGGGTCAAGGTGTAAATGACGCATCTCTTCTGCGGCTAGAATAGCAATATCCGCTAATTCTGCTGCATTTGGCTGAGCATTAATATGTGTATCCGCAATGGCAATCACAGACTCTTGAGTGAGGAGGATATTCATCGCTGCATAAGTGCTAACACCCGGTGCTTTACCGATGATTTGGTCAATGAGCTCTAGATGATTGAGATAACGACCAATCGTACCGCAAATCATACCGTCTGCTTCAGCAAACTTAACCATCAATGCGCCAATCAATGTTGAACGACGGCGTAACTCTAAGCGTGCGAACTCTTTTGTCACACCACGACGACGCATCATCTCCCAGTACGCTGTCCAATAACGGTTAAAGCGTTCGTCATGTTCGCTATCCACCACTTCTACATCAACATCAAGGTCAAAACGCAAACCATAACGTTGGATACGGCTACGTAATACCGCCGGACGACCGACAAGGATTGGGGTACATACTTTTTCATCAATCAATACTTGAACAGCACGTAATACTCGCTCATCTTCACCCTCAGTAAAGACGATACGCGACTTACCACCCTCTTTCTTAAAGCGACGCGCCATACCAAAGAGCGGTTTCATAAATGAACCTGAATGGTAAACAAACTGTTGTAACTGTTCTGTATAAGCGTCTAAATCAGCGATAGGTCGTGTCGCTACGCCCTCATCCATCGCCGCTTTTGCTACCGCAGGAGCAATACGTACAATTAAACGTGGGTCAAATGGTTTAGGAATAAAGTACTCTGGTCCATAAGATAGCGACTTAGTGCCGTAAGCAGCTGCCACAGTTTCGTTTTGCTCTTCTTTGGCTAAGGCACAAATCGCATATACTGCTGCTTTTTCCATGTTGCGCGTGATAGTTGTTGCACCCACATCTAAAGCACCACGGAAAATATAAGGGAAACAAAGTACATTATTTACTTGGTTAGGATAGTCAGAGCGACCGGTTGCCATCACCACATCACCACGAACAGCCTTTGCATCCTCAGGGAGAATTTCTGGATTAGGATTGGCTAAGGCAAGAATTAATGGATTCGATGCCATTTCCTTAACCATCTCTGGTTTTAATACATTGCCCGCTGATAAACCTAAGAAAACGTCAGCGTCATGAATAATATCCGCCAAGGTACGCTTATCAGTATCCTGTGCAAAACGCTCTTTATCTGGATCCATCAATGTCGTACGACCTTTATAGACCACACCCTCAATATCTGATACCCAAATATTTTCAAGTGGCAGACCCATATCGACCATCAAGTCTAAACACGCTAAGGCAGCAGCACCCGCACCAGATACCACGACTTTTACTTTATCGATTTCTTTGCCAACAACGCCTAAACCATTGATAAAAGCAGCTGTCACACAAATAGCCGTACCATGTTGGTCGTCATGGAAGACTGGAATGTTCATCTTCTTGCGAAGTTCGCGCTCTACATAGAAACACTCTGGCGCTTTAATATCTTCTAAGTTGATACCACCAAAAGTCGGCTCTAAACCAGCAATAATTTGGACAAGCTTCTCTGGATCAGATTCATTAATCTCAATATCAAAAACATCAATGCCTGCAAATTTCTTAAATAGGACGGCTTTACCCTCCATCACAGGTTTTGACGCTAAAGCACCAATATTGCCTAGACCTAATACGGCACTACCATTAGTAATGACACCGACTAAATTACCACGACTAGTGTAATGTACGGCATTAGATGGGTCAGCTACGATTTCTTCGCAAGCTGCCGCTACGCCGGGTGAATAAGCCAACGCCAAGTCTCGTTGATTAGATAATTGTTTTGTCGGTGTCACCGCAATTTTACCTGGACGACCTGCCTTGTGATACTCCAAGGCTGCCTGACGTAAAGACTCTTTCATAATACTCTTTTCCTGATGGTTTACAACTTAAAACAAATAACTTTAAATCATACTAAAATTTTATGATTTTGTGTATGCGGAGGACTACCTACCAAAATGCTGTTAAAAGCCCTCCATCACTTCATCATCGTAGAGAAAGACACCCTCAATATCAAAAAGACCCTTAACCCTCTGTTGAATATGTTCTAGACTGCTTTGAATATCACTATTATCGGGCAACTCCACATCACTGGCTAGCAATAAAACATCCTCGGGAATTTTACGAATCACAAATTGCTGCACCCAGACCAGCCGTGCTTGATGTCCTTGAAAAACACGAGCGATATTAATATCCACCAATTGCTTTTGTAGCGAATCAATACGATAGGCATAAGACCAAGACGGTGCAGCTAATTGTTTTTCGACCTCGTCCTCACGCAATAATTCAAAAAGATTTGGAATACAACGATTTAAGATAGGCACAGACAAGGCAGAACGGTCATTGACCCCAAAGCCGCCTAATACCGCCTGACTACCATCCGCAAACAAAGCACTAATACGCTCTACCCCCGATAAAAAACTATGAAAAGGTCGAATATCATGATAGCGAGGACTCGCAAACCACTGCGATAAAGTCCATTCGGCAGGAACTCGTGCAAATTGCTGATACCCTAATGCCAATAACTCGCCTGCAGTGACACTCGGTTGAGCTAGACAAGCCTGCTCACTTAGCGGCTCAATCGTATTTAATTTAGGTGAAAAATGTACGATAAGTAGGTGGCGCGTATAGACAAACTCAGGCGAAGTAAATCCTGCCAAAGCGATAGCCACCTCATAATACTTACATAAAGCATAAAGATGTTGCATATCTTCAAGACGCTCAATGACGATTTTTGCTGCCCTCATCGTATGTTCAGAAATAGAGATATCTTGAAAATGCCCCCTTACCGTTCTTTGGACACGATGGCAAAACTCTTCCCATGGTGTTTGTGGCAATACCCCAGAACGACCAAAATTCAAAAAAGAGCGACGATCCATAACGTTATCCCAATAAATAGCTGATAAAGGTTTCTCGATTAGATTGGCATTTTACTCAGTTTATATAACAAAAACTGACAAGCTAATAACGAACGTCTAAAATGTTAAACAGTAGATATTTTGCTTTTCATATCCCTATTGGGTCTATCTTCAACACTCTTATTAACCATGTTACAAGCTGCTGCACGAATTAATCAAGCCGTGACATTCCAAGCGATGGAAGTCACTAAACAAGCTCAAGCTCTTCGCGAACAAGGGCGAGATATTATTAGTCTAGGTATTGGTGAACCTGATTTTACCGCCCCACCTATTGTTGTTGATACCTTAAATAAAGCTGCGGCAGCTGGGCTAAGTGGTTATAGTCCAGCACTAGGTTTGACTCCACTGCGTATGTGTATTGCTGATTACTACAACAAAGAATTCGGCACACAGATTTCTTACGAACAGGTGATGATTACTTCTGGAGCGTCTGGTGCTTTATCTCTCACTTGCTTAAGCTTACTCAATCCGGGTGATGAGTTACTCATGCCAGACCCTTATTATCCAGCTAATTTTAATTTTATCCTCTGTGCAGGTGCGAGTACCAAGCTCATTCCTTGTGGACCTGCCGAGCGTTATCAATTAAGCGCAGAAAAAATTGCTGCCAATTGGGGCGAGAAAACGCGTGGTATTCTTATCGCCTCACCTAGCAACCCCACAGGCACATCTGTCACTCACGAAGAATTAACTAAAATTATCCAATTCGTCAAATCCAAGGGCGGCTTTGTAATTCTCGATGAAATTTACCTCGGATTAAACTACGAAGGCGAAGTGAAATCAGGCTTGACCATTGATAATGATATTATCGTAATTAATAGTTTTTCTAAGTTTTTTAATATGACCGGTTGGCGTCTAGGATGGATTATTGCACCAGAATACTTCA
>JAXECN010000027.1:0-8518 GCA_034093535.1 Pelistega sp. | reverse complement strand
ATTCCTCCCTCAGCGTCTATAGATGAAATTAATGATGATTTAATGCTTCAAGACGCTTTTATCCCTATCGATAGTGGTGATGAAGACGCTCCGATGGTGCTTGATACTGACCTATCATGGTCGCCACAACAACAAGAGGCTGAGGGTTATACGTTGGAGCAAATGACACCTGAGTTATGGGTGGATTTAGCGAAGTCATTTAATCTCAGCGGGATGTTGGGTGAGCTATTACGTCATACTGAATGGGTTGGTGTGGATAATAATACGGTGACTTTGCGTCTACTGATTCGTATCTCTGATAATTTAGGTGCCAAGGCAAAGCTGACAACCTTATTAACTGAGTATTTCAAACGTATTATTAAGTTAAATATCGAGTTTGGTAGTACTGACCAGACCGCCTTTGCACAAGAGCAAGCACAAGCCATCCAACGTCAGCAAGAAGCCGAACATCATGTCGCCCAAAGTGCCTTTGTACAGAGTTTACAAAAAGACTTTCAGGCAACTATCGTTCCAGATTCTATTCGACCATTTTCAGGTTAAAATAGCCCAATAAAGAGTGAGAGATAACTCACTGCAGCTTATAAGGATTGACGAATTATGATGAAAAATCAACTCGCTGGCTTAATGAAACAAGCACAGCAAATGCAAGAAAATATGAAGAAAGCCCAAGAATCTTTGGGTGATATTATTGTTGAGGGTGCTGCTGGTGGCGGTCTCGTAAAAGTATCGATGACTTGCCGTCATGATGTAAAGCGTATTACGATTGATTCATCATTATTAGCTGACGCAGAAGAAAAAGACTTCTTAGAGGATTTAATTGCGGCAGCGGTAAATGACGCCCTACGTAAAGTAGACACAACGACACAAGAAAAAATGTCGGCTGTAACAGCAGGTATGCCATTACCTGGTGGTTTAAAATTCCCATTCTAATTTCCTCTTATGCCAGTCTTACCAGACCCCGAACCATTACATGATTTGATTGAGGCACTGACTCAATTGCCTGGGGTTGGTAAGCGGACGGCACGCCGTATGGCGTATCATCTTCTTCAGTACGATCGTGAGGCGGCACAGAATATCCGCCAAGCGATTGATAGCGCACTTAACGACCTCAAGCATTGTCAGATGTGTAACTCGTTTACCCAAGACGATATTTGTGCAACTTGTTTAAGTCCGCGTCGTGACCATTCTTTGCTCTGTATTGTCGAGACTGCAGCTGATTTAAATATGATTGAAGCGAGTCATAGTTATCATGGCTTGTATTATGTATTGATGGGTAAATTAGCGCCGCTCGAGGGAATAGGTGCTGATACCTTAGGATTTGAGCGATTGCTTAAGCGTATTTTTGAACACCCTGTTAAAGAGGTGATTCTTGCTACCAATTTCACCGCAGAGGGAGAGACGACGGCACATTACCTAGGGCAAGTATTGAAAGAACAGGGAATTAAAGTCTCTCGCATTGCCCGAGGTGTACCGAGTGGTAGTGAATTAGAGTATGTCGACGCTGGGACGATTGCTTGGGCGCTAAACGAGCGTCGTAGTGATTAACTCGTCTAATTTTTCTGCATCGGCGACAAAGACACGAATCCCTTCGGCAAGCTTTTCGGTTGCCATCGCATCTTGATTGAGTAAAAATCTAAACGTTTTTTCATCTAAAGAGAGTTTCTCGATAGGTAACGCTTGGCTTTCACTGGCAGATAACGCTTGTGTCACAGGCTCTGTGGTATTGGCGAGTGTTTGTAGTAATTCTGGGCTAATGGTGAGTAAATCACAACCTGCCAAGGCGAGAATTTGTCCTGTGTTACGGAAGCTCGCTCCCATAATTTCAGTTTGAATGCCAAACTTTTTATAGTAGTGATAGATACTGGTGACCGATTGCACACCGGGGTCTTGGTGATTAGCATGTTCTGCTTCCACCCATTGGCTACCGCTTTGTTTTTTATACCAGTCATAGATACGACCGACAAATGGCGAAATCAGTTGTACTTTTGCCTCAGCACACGCAACCGCTTGGATGAGTGAAAAGATAAGGGTCATATTACATTTGATTCCCTCTTGCTCAAGTTGGCGAGCAGCTTGGATGCCTTCCCATGTCGCTGTGATTTTAATGAGTACGCGAGAGCGGTCAATACCGGCTTTTTCATAAAGTGCAATCAGATGTTTAGCACGAGTGACAGTGGCTTCAGTGTCAAAAGACAAGCGAGCATCCACTTCGGTTGATACACGTCCGGGGACAATCTCTAGGATTTTTTGACCGAATTTGATTAATAGATGGTCTAGCTTTTCAGCTGTGGATGCATGAGGGTATTCTTTAATCGTTTCGATGAGTAAAGGTTGATAAAGCGGTTTTTGAACAGCTTTTAGAATCAAGGATGGGTTAGTGGTAGCGTCGGTTGGTTGATGTTCACGGATACTCTCAAAGTCACCGGTATCGGCGACGACGGTAGTGAATTGACGTAGTTTATTAAGCTGATTTGATATCATAGACTTTACATAAATTAACAATTAATTATGGAGATATTTGCCATTTTACGTGCAACTGTTTATATTAATGTTGCAAAATATTAAAAAACATTACCTAATAATAATCGGTTTTCTTGTCAATTTTTTATCAATATGGGTATGTCTAGTCGTAAACGCCTATTGGCCGTACAGAATATCTTTTTGGCGATATGTATGTTTGCAACACCTATTTCTGAAGCGAGAGATAGGGAGTATCGTGTTGGCGATACGGAACAGCTATTGGGCTTTCCTAAGCTGGAACATGAATTGGCGATTAATCCCTGTTTGAATGCTGATTTGATTCGTAAACAATTTGGCGAGACAGGTATTAAAGAGGCACGTGAGAATTTGAAGCATTATCCTGCACAGCTTTGTGAAAATAAGGCGGTGCTATTGATGTTATCCAATTGGAATTACAATGCCTCGGCACTATTGGCGAATACCGAGCGTCCGTTTATTTTAGGTAGAGAGATTGCTATTCATCAGTCACAGTTGAAACAATGTAAGACATTAGAATGTTATGAGCAGCGTCTACCTCGTATGTATGGTTGGTCTAAGACAACGCTAAGTCGTACACCAGTTGCCTCACGTGATGTCGACCCATTATCGATGGGGGCGGCACCGATAGAACATCCTAAATTAGCATTGCGAGGCTTGAAATTACCGCTCACAAGACAACAAGAAACTTGTGGCTCTGACGATTTGTCTGCCTTGAAGTTTGCGGCGAGTTCGCTTGTCGTGGCTGATCGTGCCTTGGCGGTGGTGACTTGTAAATCAGAGGGTAAAAAAGGAATCTGGCTACTTGAACGCAATGAAAATGTCGGTGGCTGGAAAGAGATTCTTGAGTTACCCGGCATTGAAAACGTATCGATTTTGCCGCATAACCGTGAGTTACACCCGCATATTTTCTACAAAGAGAAAAAAGAGAATTGTGACCTCATCACGATTTTGCGTTATTCTGAAGAGCATGGCTATCAAAAACGCTTACAATTTAATTTAAGTGCCGACGCTTATGGATTAGCGCATGCCTTTGATGTTCAAGTCTTCTAACTTAAGATTTAAAAATTTAATCTGACGCCATTTTATCAGCAAGAAATCGTCAAAAAGTGTAAAATTAGAAGGTTTATTTATCGAATTTAACACTTCTGGGGTTTTATGGCGCTGTCATCATTACTTAAGGGAAATCAAGACTTTCCTACAGCAATTTTAGCCCTCGCCGATGGTACTGTCTTTAAGGGTATTTCTATCGGTGCAGCTGGCCAAACTGTTGCTGAATTAGTTTTTAATACTTCTATGACGGGTTATCAGGAAATTTTGACTGATCCTAGTTATACCCAACAAATCGTTACCCTAACTTATCCTCATATCGGCAATACAGGTATTAATACCGAAGACGTCGAATCTACACAAATTCATGCTGCTGGTCTTGTTATTCGTAACTGCCCAACACTTCTTTCTAATTTCCGTGCTAATCAATCACTCCCTGAATACTTGAAGAATAATGGTATTGTTGCCATTGCGGAGATTGATACACGTAAATTAACACGTATCCTTCGTGAGGGTGGTGCTCAGGGTGCATGTATTTTAGTGGGTGATGATGTCGAAAAAGCCGTTGCCCTCGCTAAAGCTTACCCAGGTATGGTGGGTCAGGATTTAGCGACACAAGTAAGTGTCAATGCTGAACAGCAATGGACCCAAGGAACATGGAAGCTAGTCGGTGGTTATACTAAACCAGCGCAGGACAAATACCACGTGGTGGCGTATGACTTTGGTGTGAAGTCGAATATTCTTCGCCTATTAGCAGATCGTGGCTGCAAGGTAACCCTCGTGCCATCACAAACACCGGCTGAGCAAGTGCTTGCTTTAAATCCAGATGGCGTCTTTTTAGCCAATGGTCCTGGTGATCCGGGTGCAGTTGAGTATGCCATTGAGACTGCCAAACAAATTATCGATAAGAAGATTCCACTATTTGGTATCTGTTTAGGTCACCAAATTATGGGTCTTGCTTTAGGTGCTAAGACCGTTAAGATGAAAACAGGTCATCATGGTGCCAATCACCCTGTAAAAGATTTAGCCACAGGTCGTGTTTATATTACTAGCCAGAACCATGGTTTTGCCGTAGATGGCGATACTTTACCAAGCAATGCACGCGTTACGCATATTTCATTGTTTGACGGCACGTTACAGGGTTTTGAGTTGACAGATCGCCCAGCGTTCTGCTTCCAAGGACACCCTGAAGCGAGCCCAGGTCCGCACGATATTATCGAACTATTTGACAAATTTATCAGCCATATGGCGAAGTAGGGAATTATGCCAAAACGTACCGACATAAAAAGTATTTTAATCATTGGCGCAGGTCCAATTATTATTGGTCAAGCGTGTGAATTTGACTACTCTGGTGCTCAAGCATGTAAGGCGTTAAAGGCAGAAGGTTATCGTACTATTCTGGTGAATAGTAACCCTGCGACGATTATGACTGACCCAGAAACAGCGGATGTTACTTATATTGAGCCAATCACATGGCAAGCGGTTGAGAAAATCATCGAGATTGAAAAACCTGATGCTTTACTCCCGACCATGGGTGGTCAGACAGCATTAAACTGTGCATTAGATTTAGCTCGTGAGGGTGTTTTAGCTAAGCATGGTGTTGAATTAATCGGTGCCAATGAAAAAGCCATTGAAAAAGCCGAAGACCGCTTAAAGTTCAAAGAAGCGATGACAGCGATTGGCTTGGAGTCTGCAAAATCAGGTGTGGCTCACTCTATGGAAGAGGCGTGGGAAGTTCAACAACGCATTGCGAGTGAGATTGGTACATCAGGTTTCCCTGTGGTGATTCGTCCAAGCTTCACGCTAGGTGGTTCAGGTGGTGGTATTGCTTATAACCCAGAAGAGTTTGAGACAATTTGTCGCCGTGGTTTAGAAGCCTCTCCGACTAATGAACTCCTCATTGAAGAGTCTATGTTGGGTTGGAAAGAGTTTGAGATGGAAGTGGTACGCGACAAGGCAGATAACTGCATTATCGTCTGCTCAATCGAGAACTTAGACCCGATGGGGGTGCATACTGGTGACTCGATTACCGTTGCACCAGCACAGACGCTGACGGATAAAGAATATCAAATTATGCGTAATGCCTCTATTGCGGTATTGCGTGAGATTGGTGTGGATACCGGTGGTTCTAATGTTCAATTCGCCGTGAATCCTCACAATGGTCGTATGATTGTGATTGAGATGAATCCTCGTGTATCACGCTCATCGGCTTTAGCTTCAAAAGCGACAGGTTTCCCAATCGCTAAAGTCGCTGCACGTCTAGCGGTAGGTTATACCTTGGATGAGTTACAAAATGAGATTACGGGTGGTGCGACACCAGCGTCTTTTGAACCTTCAATTGACTATGTTGTGACGAAAATCCCTCGCTTTGCTTTTGAAAAATTCCCGACAGCTGACTCACGCTTAACGACACAGATGAAGTCTGTGGGCGAAGTAATGGCGATGGGTCGTACCTTTAAAGAGTCATTCCAAAAAGCATTACGCGGTCTAGAAGTCGGTGTTGATGGTCTAAATCAGAAGACGATTGACCGTGAGACCTTACAGGTTGAGTTAGCTGAGCCCGGTCCTGAGCGTATTTGGTATGTGGGCGATGCCTTTGATAAAGGTTTCTCTCTTGAAGAAGTTCATCAATTAACTAAGATTGATCCATGGTTCTTACAACAAATTAAAGAAATCGTGGATGTTGAATTAGCTCTTGAGCAGAAAACATTAGCGGATTTAGATGCAGAAACATTACGCGAAATTAAGCGTATGGGTTTCTCAGACCGTCGTTTAGCGTATTTATTGGATACGTCTGAAACAGAAGTTCGTAAAACACGCCATCAATATGGTATCCGTCCTGTGTACAAGCGTGTCGATACATGTGCGGCTGAATTTGCCACGAATACCGCTTATATGTACTCAACATACGAAGAAGAGTGTGAAGCACAGCCGACAGACAAGAAGAAAATTATCGTTCTTGGTGGTGGTCCAAACCGTATTGGTCAAGGTATTGAGTTTGACTATTGTTGTGTACATGCGGCATTGTCATTGCGCGAAGACGGTTACGAAACCATTATGGTGAACTGTAACCCAGAAACTGTATCAACGGACTACGATACGTCTGACCGTTTGTACTTTGAACCATTGACACTAGAAGACGTTTTAGAAATCGTCCATGTTGAGAAACCAGTCGGTATGATTGTTCAATATGGTGGTCAGACTCCATTGAAATTAGCACGTGCGCTAGAGGCAAATGGTGTGCCTATTATCGGTACTAGCCCAGAGTCCATCGATATTGCCGAAGACCGTGAACGCTTCCAGAAGTTATTACATAAGCTTGGTTTAAAACAACCACCTAACCGTACCGCACGTACAGAGGCAGAAGCTATCGCTCATGCTGAAGACATCGGTTACCCATTAGTGGTGCGTCCATCTTATGTATTAGGTGGTCGTGCGATGGAAATCGTTCACGAACAAGCGGACTTGGAGCGTTATATGCGCGAAGCCGTTAAAGTGAGTAATGACTCACCAGTGTTATTAGACCGTTTCTTAAATGACGCGACCGAGGTGGATGTTGACTGTATCGCTGATGGTGAAACAGTATTTATCGGTGGTGTGATGGAGCATATTGAGCAAGCAGGTGTTCACTCAGGTGACTCAGCATGTAGCTTACCGCCATATTCTTTATCACCAGCGGTTATCGAAGAAATTAAGCGTCAGACATGTATGATGGCAAAAGCCCTCAATGTAAAAGGTCTGATGAACGTTCAATTCGCTATCCAAAACGATGAAGTATATGTACTGGAGGTCAATCCTCGTGCATCACGTACTGTACCGTATGTGTCAAAAGCAACAGGTCTACAATTAGCGAAAATCTCTGCGCGTGCGATGGCTGGTAAGACACTGGCTGAGCAAGGTATCACTAAAGAAGTGACACCGAGCCATTACTGCGTCAAAGAAGCAGTATTCCCATTTGTGAAATTCCCGGGTGTGGATACAATTCTTGGTCCAGAGATGAAGTCAACGGGTGAGGTGATGGGTGTTGGTGAGACATTCGGTGAAGCCTTTGTGAAATCACAATTGGCAGCGGGTGTGACCATGCCTGAATCGGGTTTAGTCTTTATCAGTGTGAAGGCACAGGATAAATTAAAAGCGATTCCAGTGGCACAAGGTCTTGTTAAACTAGGCTTCAAGATTGCTGCAACACGTGGTACAGCAGCGACACTAAGCGAAGCGGGTATCCCAGTGCAAATCGTGAATAAAGTCACTGAAGGTCGTCCACACATCGTAGATATGCTGAAGAATGGTGAAATTAGCCTAGTTATTAACACGGTTGAAGAACGTCGCAATGCGATTAATGACTCTCGTGCTATTCGTACCCATGCTTTAGCGGGTCGTGTGACTTTCTATACGACAATCGCAGGTGCTCGTGCTGCTGTTGAGGGTATGCAGTACTTACGTGATGGCAAAGGTTTACGTGTGTATCCATTGCAAGCGATGCATGCGAAGTAATTCTTTGTAATCATCGTATCTTTTGAAGGCAAGTCGTTGGTATCAATGACTTGCTTTTTTATTGGATGCAGATTGATTAAAACAAAAGGTTCGCTACACGTTCCGCGCAGTCGCTCGAACAGAGCCTCGCTATCGCTCGCCTAACTCGCTTTGTGCATCGAAACGTCTCCGCAAACCTTTAGGTACTTAAATAAACATTGCTGTGCTGGTTAGCATATGAACTGCTAATGAGAGCCATATGCATTTACCACTTGCATATACCTCGTACATTTATCACGGTTTTAACACATCACTAGGTTACAATAACGCTATTGAATATTACTATTTAAAGGGGAATTGTCATGAAAGGCAGCCAAAAAGTCGTTGATTATTTTAATTTTCTTATTGCCGGTGAGTTAGCGGCACGTGATCAATATTTTATTCACTCACGTATGTATGCTGAGTGGGGTTACACCAAATTATTCGACCGTTTAAATCA
>JAXECN010000026.1:0-2422 GCA_034093535.1 Pelistega sp. | reverse complement strand
TGCTGTGATGGGTGGCTCACTCGGCGGTATGCAAGCCTTAAGTTGGGCGATTCAATGCCCAGAGCGTGTTGCTAACTGTATTGTGATTGCGAGTACTCCGGGCTTATCTGCGCAGAATATCGCCTTTAATGAAGTGGCTCGTCGAGCGATTATTACCGACCCTGACTTTCATCAAGGGAATTATTACGAGCATAATACCGTGCCACAACGTGGTTTATCGGTCGCCCGTATGATTGGTCATATTACTTATTTATCAGATGATGATATGGCTGAGAAATTTGGTCGTGATCGCCGTAACCAAGCGGCAGATGGTCGTTATCAATATGGTTATGATGTGGAGTTTGAAGTGGAGTCCTATCTCCGCTATCAAGGTGAAAAATTCTCTAAATACTTTGACGCGAATACCTATTTGCTGATTACTCGCGCGTTGGACTATTTTGACCCTGCTCGTCAGTACGGTGGAGGCGACCTCAGCAAGGCGCTGGAAAAAGTGACAGCTAAATTTTTAGCCGTTTCGTTTACGACTGACTGGCGTTTTCCTCCAGAGCGTTCGCGAGAGTTGGTAGAAGCTTTATTAAAAAATAAACATCAAGTGAGTTACGCTGAGATTAATGCACCGCATGGTCATGACGCCTTTTTATTAGATGACCCGACCTATCATCGCGTGGTCAAAGCCTATTTTGAGCGTATTGCGGAGCAAGGGGGATTGGTATGACGGTAAATCATTCTGTATTACGTCCCGACTTACAGCG
Organism: Pelistega sp.; assembly: GCA_034093535.1. Classification (GTDB taxonomy): domain Bacteria; phylum Pseudomonadota; class Gammaproteobacteria; order Burkholderiales; family Burkholderiaceae_B; genus Taylorella. The sequence continues at coordinate 1,670 of JAXECN010000026.1, read as the reverse complement.
TATTGCGTCGTGGATTGAGCCGGGTTCTCGAGTATTGGACTTGGGTTGTGGCACGGGTACGCTATTAAAGTACCTGAAAGAACAAAAACAAGTGGATGGTGTCGGTGTTGAGATTGATAACGAGCGCATGATTGCTTGTGTTTCTAATGGGGTAAATGTCATCCAGCAGAACTTGGAAGACGGTTTGGCTCTTTTTGATGATAAGCAATTTGATGTGGTAGTGTTATCGCAAACGCTACAAGCGATGTTAAATACCGAACATATCCTAAAAGAGATGGCACGAGTTGCTAAGCGAGGGATTGTTTCTTTTCCAAACTTTGGTCACTGGACGCATTGGTGGTCGATTTTTAATGGGCATATGCCAGTGACAGGTCAAATGCCGTATGAGTGGTATAACACGCCGAATATTCACTTATGTACCTTGAGTGATTTCGAGGCATTAGCGAATAAGCTCGGTCTTTCTATTCTAGAGCGTTGTACGTTTAAAGAGGGTGATGAGATTTCCTTTATGCCGAGTTGGCGTAGTACCTTGGCGCTCTATCACTTTCAATCATAAAACAGGTTTTTCATGTCATTTAAACAATATCTAAGCCCTCGCGTGTACCCGTTATTAATTTTAGGGGTGGCGAGCGGTTTACCCTTGGCGCTGACCGGAGGGACTTTCCAAGCGTGGGCAACCGTGGCAGGTGTCTCGCTAAAACAGATTGGTTTTTTAACTCTAGTCGGTACGGCGTATACGTTTAAATTCTTATGGGCTCCATTGATTGATCGTTATGCACCACCGATATTGGGTCGTCGTCGGGGATGGATGATGATTGCCCAAGTGTTGTTAGGTGTGGCATTGATTGCGATGGGTTTGCTGAATCCGGTACAAGACTTGATTTGGTTGGCGTTATTGGCGACATTTGTAGCGTTCTTATCAGCGACACAGGATATTGCCTTTGACGCTTATAGCACAGAAGTATTAGATAAAGATGAACGTGCTCCGGGGGCGGCCATTCGTACTCTAGGCTATCGCATTGGTATGGTGCTATCCGGTGGTTTAGGGATTGTGATGGCAGAGCGTTGGTTAGGTTGGGGCGGCATGTATATGGCGATGGGGGCGTTGATGTTCTTGTTTGCTATTGCCAGTATGCTATCTCCAGAGCCTCAAGAGGTTCAATCACCGCGAACCTTGCAAGAGGCCTTTATTGTTCCTTTTAAGGATTTTTTCTCAAGACCTGAGGCGTGGGCGATTTTACTGTTAATCGTGCTGTATAAATTAGGTGATGCGTTTGCTGGGGCATTATCGACCACGTTTTTAATTCGAGGCGCTGGTTTTGCCGCAGAGACGGTAGGGTGGATGAATAAAATTCTTGCTGTTATTGCGAGCATTCTGGGGGCTTTATTCGGTGGTGTGGTGATGAATAAGCTTGGGCTATACCGTTCATTAATGCTTTTCGGTATTTTGCAGGCATTTTCTAATCTCGCTTATTGGTTGGTCGCCGTTATTCCTCAAAATTTACCTATCATGGCATTGGCAGTTGGGATTGAAAATATCTGTGGGGGAATGGGCACTGCTGCCTTTGTGGTTTTAGTTATGGGGCTGTGCAACATCAAGTATACTGCCACTCAGTTTGCATTATTAACCGCACTTTCATCGGTGGGTCGCGTCTTTTTAGCAGGACCAC
>JAXECN010000025.1:0-2684 GCA_034093535.1 Pelistega sp. | reverse complement strand
ATGGGCGTCGGCGCAGGTCAAATGAGTCGCTTAGATTCAGCACGTATTGCTTCTATTAAAGCTGAAGCCAATGGTTTAAGCTTAAAGAATACAGCCGCTGCGTCTGACGCTTTCTTCCCATTCCGTGATGGTCTAGATGTTATCGTGGCTGCTGGTGCTAATTGTATTATCCAACCGGGCGGTAGTATCCGTGATGATGAGGTTATCAATGCCGCAGACGAGCATGGTATTGTGATGGTGTACACAGGTACTCGTCATTTCCGTCACTAATCCTCACTATGGTGTAGCGTGAGAATTCTTGGTATTGACCCTGGTCTGCGAAAAACAGGCTTTGGGATAATCGACACCCACTACGCAAAACTCTATTATGTCGGTAGTGGGACGATTGCTATTCCTACAGATTTACCGCTACACCGCCGTCTTAAATATATTATGGATCACATCCGCGAAGTGATTGAGCACTACAAGCCCAGTCACTCTGCTCTGGAAAAAGTCTTTGTCAACACCAACCCAGAGACAACACTTCTTCTCGGTCAAGCACGTGGTGCTGCCATGTGTGCATTAGCGGATTGTGATTTAGATGTCGCCGAATACACGGCACTACAAATTAAAAAAACAGTTGTCGGTCGCGGTCATGCTAACAAAGAGCAAGTACAGACCATGGTACAACACCTCCTTAATCTTAGTGGTCGTCCTGAGCCAGACTCTGCCGACGCACTTGCCTGTGCAATTACCCATGCACATACGGTAACACTCACCCAAAAAATACAAGATTTAGATATGGATACGACACATACGGCACGCTTGCGTGGTGGTCGCCTGCATATCTAAGTCTTTTCTCTTTTCTGGACATATTCTATGATTGGTCGCATTAACGGTATTCTTATCGAAAAACTCCCCCCTACTATCTGTGTTGATGTCAATGGTGTGGGCTATGACTTAGAAGTACCGATGAGTACGCTTTATGACTTACCTGAAATTGGTGGCAAAGTGGCTCTATACACGCATCTTGCCGTGCGTGAAGACGCTCATGTCCTCTATGGTTTCTTACGTGCAGATGAGCGTCTTGCTTTCCGTACCCTCATCAAAGTCAGTGGCATTGGTGCTCGCACCGCACTCGCTATTTTGTCAGGGATGTCTAGCCAAGAACTCTCTCAAGCAATTAGCCAACAAGACGCGAGTTTATTGGTCAAAATCCCCGGTATCGGCGCTAAAACAGCCGCTCGCTTATTATTAGAGTTAAAAGGCAAATTCACTGCCGTGAGCTCTTCTCCAGAAGATAATACCCCATCAGCGAAAAGCGATATTCTCAACGCCCTGATGGCACTAGGCTATTCTGAAAAAGAGAGCTTAGCCACCGTCAAAAGTCTACCGAGCGATATTTCGGTTTCAGATGGTATTCGTCAGGCTTTACAACAGATGGCTAAATAGGGTATCTGCTAATTCTATTCATCCGGTAAAGTCTTTATGCTTAAGAGCTGATAAGATATCCGATACCCATACACTATCTATCGAATAGTGCTAAAAATTCTACTTAATTTATTTTAAATATAAAACCTTACTCAAAGGAGTTCTCATGAAAAAATCTTGGTTGCACAAGTTACTTTGTGCAGGTCTTGTGGCTGGTTCAATGTTATCGGCTAATGCCTTTGCTCAACAATCATTAAAACTTGCTTATGCTCTCGCAAAAGATAACTCACACTTCGGTGCAGGTGCTGTTGCTTTTGAAAAATCACTAACGGAGAGCAGCAATAATAAATTCACTATCGAACACTTTGGTAATAGTGCTCTCGGTGGTGAGCGTGAAGTGATTGAGGGTCTGCAGTTAGGTACAATCGATGCCGCTATTCTATCAACAGGAGCAATTCTTAATTTCGTCCCACAAGTCGGTGTTTTTGATATTCCATTCTTATTACGTGATTTAGAGCATGGTCGTAAGGTTCTCGATAGCCAAATCGGTCAAGATATGCTAAAAGAATTCTCTAAGCGTGGTCTTGTCGCACTAGCATGGGGTGAACAAGGTTTCCGCCATCTCACTAATAATAAAGTTGCTGTCAAAGAACCGGCTGACGCAAAAGGTCTAAAAATCCGTACTACTGAAAACCCAGTTCATATTGAGGCATTCCAAGCGATTGGCATTCTCCCTACGCCAATGGCATGGCCTGAGGTACAAACAGCGCTACAACAAGGCACTATTGACGGTCAAGAGAACCCAACCTCTGTTATCGTCGCTGCCAAGCTTAACCAACAACAAAAATTCTTATCACTCACTGGTCACGTCTATGCTCCTGCAGTTATCGTGATTTCTCCTTCGGTGTATGAGGGTTTAAGTGACGAAGATAAAGCTAAATTTGATGAAGCTGCTAAAAAAGCCGCTCAAGCCATGCGTGACTTTGTTGATAACGTTGAAAAAACAGGTATCCAGAGTCTAAAAGATGCAGGTATGCAAGTGACTGAAGATGTTAACCGTGATGCGTTCTCTGCTTTAGTTAAAAACGTTTACCCATCGTACTACAAACGCTTTAGCAAAGAGCTTATTGACAGCATTGAAGCAGTGAAATAAGCCTTATTGGCAATGTGATAAAGTGCTTACATATGAAAAAACTTTCTCAATTCCTTGACCAATCTTTATTTAAGCTAGTGTCATTTCTTGCCCAAGTATTGCTTTGGTCAGCTGTCGGTGC
>JAXECN010000024.1:0-9638 GCA_034093535.1 Pelistega sp. | reverse complement strand
GCTATAATCCCATTTCCTTTTAACTCCACGACTTATGACCCTTGGTAAGTCGTTTTTTCTTTCTTAAAGCGGGGGGCTCTAAAAAATGTCAGACATCGGCAAAAAATTGCATGTCACTCCGGGTAAATCGCAATTAGCGGTCAATGCCTATTTTGATGAAGAAATCTTTGCACTTGAGCAAGAACTTATCTTCAAAAACTCATCTATTTATGTTGGTAATGAAAAAGCGGTGCCTGAACTTGGTGACTGGCGTACGCTCGTTCAAGAAAATGCGGGTCGTGTACTTGTACGCAATGAACATGGTGTTGAACTGATTTCAAATGTATGTTGCCATCGTCAAGCGATTATGCTTGGTGGTCAAGCAGGCAATGTAACCGATCCTAATAATAATCGTGGTAATTTACGTGATACAGGTGGCAATATTGTATGTCCATTACATCGTTGGACTTATGATAATACCGGTGACCTAATTGGTGCACCTCATTTTGAAGCAAAGCCAGCCAGACGTCTTAGCCAATTCCCATTGAAGAACTGTCACGGTCTGTTATTCGAAGGTCCTCGTGATCCTTCGCAAGACATGGCGTCTTTATTTAAATTACCTAACTTTGATTTCTCAGATTATGTGCTCGACCATGTTGAAGTGCATGAGTGCAACTATAACTGGAAGACATTTATTGAGGTCTATTTAGAAGATTATCATGTTGAGCCATTCCACCCGGGTCTAGGACAGTTTGTTACCTGTTCAGATTTGTCATGGGAATTTGATAAATGGTTTAGCGCACAACGTGTAGGTGTACATCAAGCATTAGCGAATCCGGGCTCAAAAGTATACCAACGTTGGCATGATGAATTACTCAAATACCGTGGTGGTGAGAGTCCAGACTTTGGTGCAGTATGGGTAACTTATTACCCAACACATATGATTGAGTTGTATCCTCACGTATTAGTGTTGTCAACATTGTATCCAGTCAATCCGCAGAAAACGGTTAATGTGGTGGAATTCTACTATCCAGAAGAAATCGCAGCTTTTGAGCGTGATTTTGTGGAAGCTCAGCGTGCTGCCTATATGGAAACAGCGATTGAAGATGATGAAATCGCTGAGCGTATGGATGCAGGTCGCTTAGCGCTGATGAAACGTGGCACTAACGAAGTTGGTCCATACCAATCACCGATGGAAGATGGTATGCAGCATTTTCATGAGTGGTATCACTGTGTGATGGATGGAGCGAAATAACTCCTTCATCGCTTACCTAGTAAAAAGGCTCAGTTTGCACTTGAACTGAGCCTTTTCTTTTTGAGATTATCCTTTTTTTAGGGTAATCAAAGTAATCTCACTAGGGACACCGATACGGATAGGAAATCCATTCCATAGACCTGTCCCATTACTTTGGTAGAGCCAACCATTGCCTACTTTATAAAGTCCTGAGACAAAGCCTTGGTTAAAGGCACGGACGATTTCGGTAAAGCCGATAATCATACCTCCATGCGTATGCCCAGAAAGTTGGAGATCAACACCTTTGGCGATGTTCGCTTGCACATTTTTAGGGCGATGGTCTAGTAAGATGATAGGTGCCTCTGGGGCACCTTGTAAAGCAGTATCCAAATCGGGTCCATCTAGATTGAAATTTATCGCTGCGGTATCATTGACACCTGCAATGACTAATGTTTGACCATTATGTTCAATACGGCGATGTTCATTTTCTAGCACCTGCATGCCCATTTGTCGGAAAGTGGCGGCCCACGCTTTGCCGTTATAGTAGTATTCGTGGTTACCAAGACTTGTAAAAACGCCGTAGCGAGCTTTAAAGTCGGCATATGCCTTGATATCAGGGAGACGATCAGCGACATGGCCATCAATTAAGTCGCCGCTGATAGCAATCATATCTGCTTGGGTTTGATTGGTACGTTCTACGACTTGGCTGAGCCATTCTTGTTTAAATAAATGGCTGATATGTAAGTCGGTGAGATGTGCTACTTTAAAACCGTTTAATGCATCAGGTAAGTTTTGGATAGTAATATCTACATGGCGTACTTCAGGGACTTTAATGGCTTGGTGGACACCGTAGACAGTGAGTGCTGTACTGATACCCATGACGGCAAGACGACTTGCTGTTGAAAATCTTGCGTCTTTTTGACGTAAGATAAGTCGGCGTAGGAGGTAAGCAAGGTCGCTAGTGAGGGTGATGAGGCATAAGAGGACAAATCCCGCAAATAATCCTCCGAGGATTAAAACAGCCCAAGTAGGGAGTTCTGGTGAGAACATATTGCCCCAAATCCAGAGTTGTAGCCAATGGTATTTAGAAATAAATAAAAGGAATAAACCAAGTAAGCATTTACTTAGACGAGAAAAGGGTAAAGGTAAGATTAGTCGCCAAAGTAGATAGAGAAATGCGATAAAAAGAGCAATATGAAACACGCTATATCCTGCGAAAATTTTAAGTGGAGTCAAGTATAGCAATGATTTCTTTTTTAATCGTTATTTAATGTAGATATGTTTTTCATTAAATTTCTTGAAACCGCTGAGTATCACGCCACACATCATAATCTCACATTAAAATAGTACCTTATTCTGTTGACATAAAAGGGGCTTTTCAAATGGCAAAAGCAAGCGCTAAATTACCCAATACTTTTGAAGAAGCATTAGAAGAGTTGGAAGGCATCGTTCAAGGTATGGAACATGATATGTTATCGCTAGAGGATAGCCTTAAAGCTTATGAGCGAGGTGTATTGTTAAGTAAAGTCTGCCAAGAAAAACTTGATGCGGCTAACCAGCAAATTCAAGTATTGCAGAATAATTTATTGCAACCACTGAATCAAAGCGTGGGTGCCGATAGTGATGATGAGTTTGTGAGCGATGATGAGTTTATAAGTGATGATGATTCGTTGCCTTTTTAGTGAGTGATGATGGAAAAGACAATTGATTTGCGTTTTTCAAAAGAAGATTGGTTTAGTCATAATACGCCAGCCTGGGAAGTGATTTTTAAAGATCTTAAACCAAAGCGTATCTTAGAAGTGGGTTCTTATGAAGGGCGCTCAGCATGCTATGCTATTCAAAAAGCCTTGGAATATCAGGATAAAGTCGAGCTTTTTTGTGTCGATAGCTGGGAAGGCGGGGTAGAGCATATTGGTAAATACGATATGAATGCAGTTGAAAAGAACTTTGAACACAATATGCAGCAAATGGTCAAGGCTTATCCTAATGCTACGGTGCATAAAATCAAAAAATATTCTCACCCAGCGATGATGGAATTATGCACGAAAGGCTATGAAGGTTATTTTGATTTTGTCTATATAGATGGGTCTCACGAGGCACCAGATGTATTGTTTGATGCTATTTTGGCACATCGTCTTGTCAAAGTCGATGGAGTCATTGCTTTTGATGATTATCTTTGGTCACCAGACAGAAATAATCAAGATCACTATTTATTAGTGAAGCCAGCGGTGGATGCTTATGTCAATATATATCAGCGCAAAGTGCATGTCGTACAAAAATTACCGTTTTATCAATTGTATGTCTTGAAATTAAAAGATTAAGGTTTATTGCTGAGCGTATCCGTGTAAAATAGACGAGTTGATTTTGAGGTAGATATCATTGTGATAAATGAATCCACACTTTCTTTTGCTGATTGGTTGACAAAAGCTGTTGAACAGGTTGAGACGAGTTTACAGCAACAGTTGCCTACGGAGGATATTTTGCCTGGTGTATTGCATGAGGCAATGCGTTATGCTGTATTGGGGCCTGGTAAGCGAGTGCGTGCTGCGTTGGTCTATGCGGCAGGTTTAGCGTGTATCGGGCGAGTGGATGCTACACAACTCAAATCTTTATCTTTAGCGGCTTGTGCGGTGGAGCTTATTCATGCTTATTCTTTAGTGCATGATGATTTGCCTTGTAGGGATGATGATGATATGCGCCGTGGTCGTCCAACTTGTCATATTCAGTATGGTGAGGCGATGGCGCTATTGGCAGCGGATGCTTTGCAGCCATTTGCTTTTCAACTGTTGGCTCAGATGCCTATTGCACCTGCGCTGATTGTACAATCAGTGAGTGTATTAGCGAAAGCATCTGGTAGTCTGGGTATGGTTGGTGGTCAAGTGATTGATGTGGCTAATGTAGGGAATTTACTTGAATTGCCGCAATTGCAGCAGATGCATCGTATGAAGACTGGAGCAATGATTGAGGCTAGTGTGGTGTTGGGAGCGATTGCCTCAGGCGCAAATTCTGAGCTTAGACGAGCCTTAGAGACTTATGCAGCGGCGATGGGCTTGGCTTTTCAGGTGGTAGATGATATTTTGGATGTCACTGCCGATAGTGTCGCTTTAGGTAAAACGGCAGGTAAAGATGCGCAAGCGAATAAACCAACATATGTTTCGATTATGGGCTTGGAGGCATCTCGGCAATTAGCAGAGGATTTGCATAAAAAGGCGATAGAGGCTTTATTGCCATTAGGACCTTCAGCACAACGATTACGAGAATTGGCGGATTTTATTATCCGTCGTCATTATTAATAAGAATTTATGGCTCAGTTACTATCAACTATTCATTCTCCTGCTGATGTTCGTGCGTTAAATCGTGCGCAATTGACAGTGCTTTCGGATGAGTTGCGTCAGTTTATTATCGAGGCAGTATCAAAAACAGGTGGTCATTTATCATCTAATCTTGGGACAGTAGAACTTACAGTTGCTTTGCATCATGTGTTTAATACGCCTCATGATCGTATTATTTGGGATGTAGGACATCAGTCTTATCCGCATAAAATCCTGACAGGGCGCCGCGAAGAGATGGCGAAATTACGTCAAGCAGGAGGTATTTCTGGTTTTCCTAAGCGTAGTGAATCTGAGTATGATGCGTTTGGTACGGCACACTCGTCAACTTCTATTTCGGCAGCGCTAGGTATGGCGGTAGTATCGCGCAATATGGCGGTGCCTCGCCAACATATTGCGGTGATTGGCGATGGTGCGATGACAGCAGGTATGGCATTTGAGGCACTGAATAATGCTGGTGTGACACCGGGAGTTAACTTACTGGTGATTCTCAATGATAACGATATGTCTATCTCACCACCGGTAGGGGCTTTGAATAAGTATCTGACACGTTTGATGTCGGGTAGCATTGCTAAAGACGCTCATGATTTAGGCAAGGCAGTCTTAGAACAGTTGCCAAGTCCTGTGATGGAATTAGCCCGTAAGGTTAAAGGGCATGCCAAAGGTATGCTAGGTCCAGCGACCTTATTTGAAGAGTTAGGCTTTAATTATTCAGGACCTATTGATGGTCATGATTTAGACGCACTGATTCCTACATTAGAGAATTTGAAAAAACTAGGTGGCTTGCAATTCTTGCACGTTATCACGAAAAAAGGTCAGGGGTATAAGCTGGCTGAAGCCGACCCAGTGCTTTATCATGGTCCGGGCAAATTTGATCCTAGTTTAGGTATCCAAGCTAAGACGGGGGTGTCTAAACCTACTTTTACGCAAGTTTTTGGTGAGTGGTTATGTGATCAGGCACAAGCAGATGAACGCTTGATGGGGATCACACCAGCTATGCGTGAGGGGAGTGGTCTGGTTGAGTTTGAAAAACGTTTCCCTGAGCGTTATTTTGATGTAGGAATTGCAGAGCAACACGCTGTAACTTTTGGTGCAGGGATTGCCTGTGAGGGATATAAGCCAGTAGTGGCGATTTATTCGACTTTCTTACAGCGTGGTTATGACCAGTTAATTCATGATGTTGCCTTGCAGAATCTTGATGTTACCTTTGCTCTTGACCGTGCAGGTATTGTAGGTGCAGACGGTGCAACACATGCCGGTAATTATGATATTGCATTTTTGCGATGTATCCCCCATATAGTAGTAGCGACCCCTTCAGATGAAAATGAATGTCGCTTGCTATTAAATACGTGTTACCAATATCCCGGTCCTGCGAGTGTGCGTTATCCAAGAGGTGCGGGTGTTGGTGCAGAAGTGCTGAAGACTTTAGAGCCAGTCGCTTTAGGTAAAGGTGTCATCAAGCGTGAGGGTCAGTCTGGTGTGGCGATTTTGGCGTTTGGTACTTTATTACATCCAGCGCTCGCTGCGGCAGAGGGATTAGACGCAACAGTAGTCGATATGCGTTTTGTCAAACCACTGGATGAGACCTTATTACGCAACTTAGCTAAAACTCATAAAGCATTTGTGACAGTCGAAGAGGGCTGTATTATGGGTGGTGCTGGTAGCGCGGTGACAGAATTCTTTAATCAGTCTGCGATAACATGTCCGGTATTGCCGTTGGGGCTGCCTGATGTGTTTATTGACCACGGAGAGCAGCAAGCGATTTTATCTGGGCTTGGTCTAGATAAAGAGGGTATGCAAGAGCGTATCGCTGCATGGTTAAAGACGATATAAAATATATCTATTAATCTTGTAAATATTTTAAATTGTATCTTTTAGGTAGTTTAAATTTAAAATAGCGACAAGTTGATAATCATTATGCAGATGCGTAGGATTGACTAGCATCTGCATTTGTATTTTTGTTGTGTTGATTTTTAGAAGTAGACATAACGATAAAAAAGGATAATAAAATGAGTGAAAATTTAGACACAATGATGCCTGATGTACAAAGTAGTTATGACCCACGTCATATTGCCATTCAACGCGTGGGTATTCGTCGCGTGAAGTCACCAATGTTATTGCAGTTGGATGATGGTTCTGTCCAAGCAACCGTAGGTGAATGGACTTTTACGGTCTTTTTGCCCGAAACAGAAAAAGGCACGCATATGTCACGTTTTATGGCATTGTTGAGTGACTATCGCCAGAAACCAATGACGATTGATGTATTTAAGCAGATGACGGCTGAGATGTTGCCTTTATTGCATGCTGAAAAAGGTGATATTACCGTCGAGTTCCCTTATTTTATTAATAAGAGTGCCCCAGTGTCCGGTGTCCAAAGTTTGATGGATTACCAAGTCACTTGGTTTGCTAAGGCTGAGCGTGAACAAGTTGAGTTTGAGTTAAATGTGGTTGTGCCAGTGATGAGCTTATGCCCTTGTTCTAAGGCAATTTCTGAGTATGGTGCACATAATCAACGCTCGCATATCACAGTGCAATTGGTCTCTCGTGAGAACTATAATATGGATGATGTTATCCGTACTATTGAGAAGCAGGCATCAAGTGAGTTATGGAGCTTATTAAAACGACCTGATGAAAAATATGTCACTGAATTCTCTTATGATAATCCTAAATTTGTCGAGGATTTAATTCGTGATGTGGCAGGTGCAGTGAAAAAGCTACCGGGTGTACTTCGCTATAAAATTGAAGCGGAGAACTTTGAGTCTATTCATAACCACTCAGCATATGCCGTGATTGAAGAAGTGCTAGCTTAGTTTGCTGAGAGGGTGTTTGTATAACATCTGACACGATAGAGTAGCTTGCGTATTGATAGTATTTAATCGGTGCAAGTATTAAAAAAGGCGAGTATGAAAACTCGCCTTTTGCATTCCCCATAAGGTGAAGAATTAAACGCTGATTATTTTAGCGATAAAATCCAATCTGCTAATGTTTTCGCTTCATCATCGCTAACTGGGTTAGCTGGCATAGGTACTGGACCCCATTTGCCTGTACTACCGTTTTTGATACTTGCAGCAACTGTTGCAGCATCACCAGCATACTTCGCAGCGATTTCTTTAAAAGCTGGACCGATGACTTTGGCGTCAACATTGTGACAAGCCATACAGGCTTTAGAGTTAGCAAGTGCTAAACCGTCTTGAGCATAAGCACCAGAAGCGGCTAAAAGAGAAGCAGCAACAATAGCTGATTTAACGATAACTTTCATATTAATCCCCTTGAATATCAATGTGATTTAACTTACTGCTAACTTTAACATAAGAATTAAGACAGTAAATTGACAAATCTCAAGAATGCCTGAGGATTTCTCTCGGTTATTAAAATTTGACCTAATTTGTTGTATGTCAGCGTCATGTCAGTAGAGAAACAGGGCAAATGTATCGTAAAAGCCGAAAAGCATTTGATTTTTATAAGAAAACTCTCTAAAATTGATAGTTTCTTGCTCGACTAGGGCGAGTTGCGCACAGTCGCAACTGGTTTAGCGGGCTGTTTTCATCCATAAGGAGTTAATATGCGTCACTACGAAGTAGTGTTTATTGTGCACCCTGATCAAAGCGAACAGGTTCCTGCAATGACAGAGCGTTACCAATCTATGGTAACTAACAACGGTGGTAAAGTTCACCGCTCAGAAGACTGGGGTCGTCGTCAATTGGCTTACCCAATCCAAAAACTAGTTAAAGCTCACTATGTATGCTTAAACATCGAATGTGATCAAGCTACATTAGACGAATTAGAGCATTCTTTCCGCTATAACGACGCTGTATTACGTCACTTAGTGATTAAAGCTAAAGCAGCACAAACAGCACCATCAATCATGATGAAAGCTGTTGAGCGTGAAGAATCTCGTAAAGTTGCAGCTGAAGCAGCTGTTGACTCAGACGAAGAATAATTTAGAAGGACCCACTTGAACCATCTTTATTTACAGGTACGTGTGGTAGAGATTAAACCGATGAGGTTTACACCAGCAGGTATCCCGGTTCAAGAATTAATACTTGAGCACTGCGGCGATGTAATCGAAGCAGGGCATACGAGAAAAGTAGAATTTGTTATCGCCGCTTGTGCGATTGGCGAAGTGGCTAATCTGATAAAAGACGTTGTCTTAGGATCGGTCATCAGGGTAGAGGGCTTTTTAGCCGCTGCACGTAAGAACTCATCGAAGTTAGTGCTACATATCCAAGCCGTACAGTTCCCTCGTAGTCATTCAAGTGTTGTGGTCTAGGTAGCGAAGTAGCAATACTTTGATTAACAAGATACTGGGGTTTTACCCCGCTAATGTTTAAAGGCAAATACCATGGCTTTCATGAAAAAAGGCAAGGAAAAACGCAGCAAATTTACGCAGCAAAATCCATTGTTTAAACGTCGCAAATTCTGCCGCTTCTCAGCAGCAGGCGTTGAAGAAATCGATTACAAAGATGTAGACACATTACGTGACTTCATCACAGAGACTGGTAAAATCATCCCAGCTCGCTTAACAGGTACTAAAGCTAACTACCAACGTCAATTAGACACAGCGATCAAACGCGCTCGCTTCTTAGCTTTACTTCCATACACCGATAACCACAAATAAGGATTACTGAGATGCAAGTTATTCTATTAGAAAAAATCGGCAAACTAGGTAACCTAGGTGAAATCGTTAAAGTACGTGACGGCTTTGCTCGTAACTACTTAATCCCTCAAAAGAAAGCTCGTCGTGCAACAGAACAAGCTATCGCTGAGTTCGAAGCTCGTCGTGCAGAGCTAGAAAAAGCTCAAGCAGAGCGTTTAGCAGCAGCTCAAGAAGTTGCAGCTAAATTGAACGGTTACCGTTTAGTTATGTCTCAAAAAGCAGGTGTTGATGGTCGTTTATTCGGTTCTGTAACATCTATGGACATCGCTGCTGCTTTAGTAGCGGCTGGTTTCCCATCAGTAACAAAACAACAAGTTCGCTTAACTGAAGGTGCATTAAAAGCTGTTGGTGAATACCCAGTTTCTTTACACCTACAAGCAGACGTTGATGCAGACATCACTGTTGTTGTTCAAGGTGAAATGGCTTAATTAAATAGTTT
>JAXECN010000023.1:0-3545 GCA_034093535.1 Pelistega sp. | reverse complement strand
ACTGATACGATTTTATTTGATGGTAAGCGTGCTCGAGGTGTTAAGTTCCTGCACAAAGGGGATGCTTATAGTGTTGATGCCAACAAAGAGGTTTTGTTATGTGCAGGCGCGATTGCTTCACCACAAATTCTTCAACGCAGTGGTGTCGGTCCAGGTCAATGGTTGCGCGAAGCCGGAGTGAATGTCATTCTTGACTTACCGGGGGTGGGCAATAATTTACAAGATCACCTAGAGTTGTACATGCAGTATGAATGTACGCAACCTGTATCCATTGCACCAGCGACACATTGGTGGAATAAACCGATGATTGGTGCAGAATGGTTATTTAATGGTACGGGGCTTGGTGCAACTAATCACTTTGAAGCTGGAGGGTTTATCCGTACGCATGAGAAATTTACTTGGCCGAATATTCAATACCACTTCTTACCGATAGCGGTACGTTATGACGGGCGTAATGCAAGTAAGTCGCATAGTTTCCAAGCACATGTGGGATCGATGCGTTCTTTGAGTCGTGGTCGTATTAAATTAAAGTCACGTAATCCAGCAGAGCATCCGAGTATCTTATTTAACTATATGAGCCATGAGCAGGATTGGGAGGAGTTCCGCGCGGCAATCCGGATTACAAGAGAGATTATGAATCAACCCGCACTTGATCCGTATCGAGGCAAGGTCATTACACCCGCAGAGCATCTACAAAGCGATGCAGAGTTAGATGAATATGTGCGTAATCATGCGGAGACAGCTTACCATCCTTCATGCACGTGCGCGATGGGTGAGGGTAACGATGCAGTGACTGATGCACAGGGACGCGTGCATGGTATCGAAGGATTACGAATTGTAGACGCATCCATCATGCCAGATATTATTACGGGTAATCTCAATGCGACAACCATCATGATGGCAGAAAAAATTGCTGATGTGATGAGAGGACGTGTTTTACCTAAATCGACAGCCTCTTATTATGTTGCCAATGGTAGTCCAGTAAGAGGGACGCCTTTAAGAAGTGTTTAATGACATTTAAAAATAAACACAAACAATAAGGAGAATACTATGCAAATGAGTGCATCCAAAGGAGACAGCGCCTCCACGGTGAATAAAACCGTTTTTATTACTGCTTCGATAGGAACTATCGCTTTAATTTTAGGGACTATTTTATTTCCCGAGACGAGTGAAGCAATTTTAGGTAATGCTTTGCGCTGGGTATCAGATTATTTTGGTTGGTACTATATGCTAGCGGTGGCAGCCTATGGAATCTTCGCCTTGTTCATTGGTGTATCACGTTATGGTGATATTAAGTTAGGGCAAGATCATGATAAGCCAGACTTCCCTTTTTTAGCATGGGCAGCTATGCTTTTCTCAGCAGGTATTGGTATTGATTTGTTGTTCTTTGGCGTATCTGAGCCTTTAACCCATTATCTTGCACCTCCTATGGGAGAGGGGGGGACTGTAGAGGCAGCGCGAGCGGCCTTACCTCAGGCTTTTTTACATTGGGGGCTGCATGGATGGGGGATTTACGCCTTAATCGGTATGGCCTTGGCGTATTTTGCGTATCGTAAGAATATGCCTTTAGCCTTACGTAGTGCTTTAGTGCCTTTATTTGGTGAGAAACGCGTCAATGGGGCATTGGGTTATACCGTTGATACATTTGGTGTGGTGTGTACCTTATTGGGTATTGCTACGAGTTTAGGTATTGGCGTATTACAAGCCAATGCGGGTCTCAGCCATATGTTTGGTATAGAAGATAGTAAGACAGTTCAGGCACTGATTATTATCAGCGTAGTGGCTGCTGCTGCTTTATCAGCTATGTCAGGTGTGGAAAAAGGGGTGCGTCGTTTGTCTGAAATTAATATGCTGGGCGCTACCGTTTTATTAATCGCTTTGCTGGTTATGGGACCAACAGTTTACTTATTGAATACCTTTACAGAAAATATCGGTGATTATTTCCAAACACTTATCAGTAAAACATTCCAAGTGTATGCGTATGAGGGTGAAAAAGGCGCTGAGTGGAAGTCTTGGTGGACCATCTTCTTCTGGGCATGGTGGGTAGCTTGGGCACCATTTGTTGGGTTGTTTATTGCACGTATTTCGCGCGGTCGTACCTTACGTGAGTTTGTGTTTGGTGTGATGTTTATTCCGTTAGGCTTTATCTTTGCTTGGTTCTCTATTTTTGGTAATAGCGGTATTGAGTTGGTTGCTAATGGGGCTGCAGATTTAGGTAAAGTAGCGCTAGAAGAGCCGGCAATGGGGATGTTTGCCTTATTTGAACATTACCCTTATGCTAAATTATGGTCAATGATGGGAGTCATTATCGGTCTAATTTTCTTTGTAACATCAGCAGACTCTGGTGCATTGGTTTTAGCTAATTTAAGTTCTAAAAATCTATCAGCAGAAGTGGATGCCCCAATTTGGTTGCGATTGTTTTGGGCAGCAGCAACAGGATTGGTCACCTTAGGTTTATTATTTGCGGGTGGTTTTTCATCTTTACAATCTGTCTCTGTTGTGGCTGGTTTGCCATTCTCTTTTGTCTTAATTGCCTATATGATTTCAATGTGGGTTAGTTTACGTCAAGAGGGCAATAAACGAAAAGCGGTTCATGTAGATAAGGCACTTGTGTTGGATAGTGGTAATAACTGGCGCAATCGTTTACATCGCTTGGTATCATTCCCGGGTAAGAAAGAAGCCTATCGCTTTATGGCGAATTATGTGAATCCAGCCTTAGAGGATGTGGCTTCTGAGTTGGAGAAGAAAGGGCTGACGATTAAGCTACTCAAAGAAGAAGATCGTTTGGAACTTGAAGTATTACATGGTGAAGAAGTGGATTTCTTCTATCAAGTACGTTTAGTCAAAGCGATTAAGCCGGTATTTGCGCTCGGGCAATCGGCGAATATTTCTGCTATTCATGATGAGGATATGTATTATCGAGCAGAAGTGTTCTTAGCTGAGGGTAGCCAAGACTATGATATTCTTGGTTGTACTAAGGAGCAAATCATTATTGATGTACTCAATCAATATGAGCGCCATATGCAGTTCTTGCACTTTGAACGCTAACACATCTAGATGACGTATCTCAAAAGAGTCACCAGAAATGGTGGCTCTTTTGTTTGAGAGCATAGTACTAATACTTATTCTTATTTTAAGATGTCCTTAAGTGTATTCGCTCGTTATAATAGGGCTTATTGATGAATAAACGTTTATTTACACATGGTCATGATGAATTTACACGCCTTACAACAACAATTAGCGACTATTTCTACTATCACGGATAGCGATCAGCTTCAAAAATACACAGCAGATAGCAGTGGTTTTACGGCCGCTATGCCAGCGATGGTATTGCGACCCAGTACAACAGAAGAAGTGGCCGCTTGTATTAAAGCATGTGTAGCGCATCAGCAAAACTATACCATTCAGGGTGGTTTAACGGGATTGGCAGGCGGAGCATGTCCTGATGAGGGCGATGTCGTTATCTCGTTAGAACGAATGAATCAGATTGAAGAAATTGATACAGTAGGTGGTACAGCCATTGTGCAGGCAGGCGTTGTCTTAGA
>JAXECN010000022.1:0-28496 GCA_034093535.1 Pelistega sp. | reverse complement strand
TTACGGCTTTAGATAATGTGGCTATGCCATTGATTATGCGTCGTGTGGCTTATGCAGAGGCACGAGCAAAGGCCGAAGTTGTCTTAGGTAAAGTGGGCTTAGCTGAGCGGGTATTACATCGCCCCGGTGAGTTATCAGGTGGTGAGCGTCAGCGTGTTGCCTTGGCACGTGCTTTAGTAGCTAATCCTGTTCTTGTCCTTGCTGATGAGCCAACAGGTAATCTTGATACGGAGACGGCGGAGAATATGTTCTCTTTGCTCAAAGAGGTAAATCGCGAGTTCAATACGGCGTTTATTATCGTGACGCACGACCCTAAACTTGCCGCTCTCGCTGACCGTCAATTAGTTATGGAGAAAGGGCAACTGCGTGTAGGGGAATAGTGCTAATTAGCACTAGGCTCCAAGCACCCACGGAGAGAACTTGATGTACCGAGCGAGTTTGGAAACGGCGAGCGAAGCGTAGCACTTTCCCTGTCCGAGCGAATACACAATGTTCTGCAGTGGGTGATTGGAGCAGTGAACTACCGCAAGCGCGAACTGTCTGCAGTGTGGGCTATGGTTTAAAACAAAATGACCACCAGCATTTGCCGTGTGGTCATGAGCAAAAAATCAGACTTTTGTCAGTTGGCGCGTGATTAACTGCTTAATCGGCGGGAAGTTATTGCTAAAACGCATGACTGCCGAGCGTAATAACTTAGCCGGCGCATGTTCAGTCGTAAATAGTTTTACAACGAAATTTGTACCATGATAGATGGTGCGTGTGCTAAGCATATGCTTGCGTTCATATTTATTCAGCAGACTTGGAGAAGCAATATCTTGATTCGCCGCTGCTGCTTCTGCGATTAAACCACCTAAAATCATGCCACTTTGTAGTCCGAGGTTATAGCCTTGTGCGGTAACAGGGTGCATACCAACGGCGGCATCACCAATCACGGCACAAGATAAACCGTAGAAACGCTTAGCATGTACGCCGACAAGCGGATAGCTCACCATCTTTTCCTCAAGTTTCATATCGCCTAATTTATGCTCAAGTTGAGCCATAATTGACTGAGCAAGTTGTTCAGGAGATAAATCGGTGATTTCATGCGAACGGTGGGTATCAATCGTCACGACACAGCTACTTAAGTTTTCCTCTAATGGGAGGATGGCTAAAGTGCGACCATAGTGGAAACATTCGATAGCGGTATGCTCATTAGATTTTGTATGACGCATACGGAATACGTGTACAGTACGACCGAAGTCATTCATCTCTGCACCAATACCCATCTGACGACGTGTGTTAGAGAAACGGCTATCTGCAGCGACAACAAGGCGAGCCGAGACTTTTTCACCATTATCTAATAATACCGTTGCCCCTTGAGCAGTGAGTTGGACATCTTTGACACCGACGCCATAGCGGATGGTGACGTTTTTCTGGTCTTTAACCGCATCATAACTTGCTTGACGGATACGGTAGTTAGGGACGAGGAAACCTAGTCCTTCACCAGGGATACGAGGTTTGCTATCCTCAAAGTGAAGTTGGTAGTCTGAAGTACCATTAAAAACTTTAGCGTCTTTTAATAGATAAATTTCGTCTTGTGGTAAGTTTTGCCAAATACCTAGTTGTTGCATAGATTGACGCGAGGCATGCGTAAGTGCAATTTCACGACCATCAAACGCTGGATTAGCAACACTTTCTTCCGATTGCTTTTCTAATACCAGGACAGACACAGAACTTTGAGCGAGAGTACGACAGAATCCTAAACCTGCTGGACCAGCACCGACCACAATAACATCAGCATCAAAAGACATGATAACTTCCTAATAAGGGATGAAAAACGTAAAATAGAGATTCATTGTAACAAAAGAGGGCGTACTATGCTAATCGATACCCATTGCCACTTAGACGCACCTGAATTTGCTCAGGATAGAGAAGCGGTGATTGCAGAAAGTCTGGCTAATGGTGTGTCAGCGATTGTTATTCCTGCGGTTATGCGGAAAAATTTAACCACTGTTAAGCAGTTGGCTCAGCAATTTGATGGTGGCTATTATGCTTTAGGTATCCATCCTATGTATGTCCGTTATGCGCAAGATGAGGACCTCGCTGAGGTTGAACAAGCGATTCAACAGGCGCTAAAAGAGGAGGATAGGCGTTTAGTTGCGATAGGAGAAATAGGGCTTGACTTTTTTGTCCCTGAAATTAAGGAGGGTAAGGAAAGAGAGCGGCAGGAATATTTTTATCGTGAGCAGCTGAAAATGGCAAAAAAATACCAACTGCCCGTCTTGTTGCATGTCCGACGTTCTCAAGACACTTTATTAAAACATTTACGTCAGATTCAAGTGCCCGGGGGGATTGCTCATGCTTTTAATGGTAGTGAGCAGCAAGCTCAAGCTTTTATTGATTTGGGGTTTTGCTTAGGTTTTGGTGGTACATTGACTTTTACGCGTTCTTTGCAGATTCGCCGCTTAGCCACCGGTATCGATTTAAAGCATATCGTGCTTGAAACAGACGCTCCGGATATCCCACCGGCATGGCTGATAGGCGATAATCCGCGTAATAGTCCAGCCTATTTGCCTAGAATTGCTGAGGTATTAGCTGAATTGCGAGGCTTATCTTTAGCAGAAATCAGCGAGGTGACTTCTGCCAATGCTCGTCGCGTGCTCCCCAGAATGGTATAGCTAATTTGTGCTAATCGTATTGCTTTATATTTAAACTATAAAGGTTTGCTTTTCCTATCTGACAATACTCTTGATATTGTTCAGTCAGGTTTTGACTAGGATTAATTTGTCCTAGTGCTTATTTCTACCTATCTATGCTATCTACAATAAAGTCATATTTCTCTTTATAGGTGAGTGATGTGGCTTTCCGTAGGTTTATTAGTTGGCTTTTTTATCTCCCAACAGCTAGCGATAGTGCTGCCTGTGACTTGTGGTTTAGGACTAGTCGGGATGTTGCTGATTCTTCTGTTGAGGATAACACCTACTTGGCGTCGATATGGTCTTTTTTTCATCGGGATAGGCTTGGCGAGTAGCTATGTGAGTTATCATGCACAACAACGACTGCAAGACCATCTGAGTGATGTGCATGAGGGGTTGGTCAGTCGAGTTGTCGTGAGGGTACATGATTTAGCCAGTTACCATGATAGTGCCATACAGTTTGATGTTGAGGTGTTAGACAGTGGAGAGATTAAAGAGGGTATTCCTCGTTTTCTACGCGTATATTGGTCTCATCGTCAACAATTCTCACTTTATCAAACAGAAAAAGTAGCGTCTATGCCGGAAGTCCGACCGGGGCAAGTTTGGGAGATGTCGGTTCAGTTAAACCGTCCGCATACCTTGTCTAATCCGGGTGGTTTTGATATAGAAAGCTATCTTTTTCGACATCAGATTCGTGCCTTAGCCACTGTTAAAGGTAGTCCAGTCTTAAAAGAGGCGCAAAGGCATACTTTACATACTATTATTCAAGCGTGGCGACATGATTTACGCCAACGGTTGCAACCCTATTGGCAAGATAAGCGTTATGGTGCGGTATTAATCGCTTTGGTGATGGGAGATCAGCAAGGTATTGCACAAGAAGATTGGCAGTTATTCAATCGCTCGGGTATGACGCATTTGGTGTCTATTAGTGGTTCGCATATCACGATGTTATCTGGTTTAGCGACACTGTTCAGTCTATGCTTTTTGCGACTTTTTACTGGGCGACCATTTTCAGTAGCGGCACATTATGATATTCGTGCATGGTCTTATGCTGTTGGTGTGGTTGTGGCGTTGCTTTACTGCTTATTAGCAGGTTGGGGGATTCCTGCGCAGCGTACCTTTTTGATGTTGTTGTGGGTATTTCTCATCTATCTTTGGCGTATCCGGATTGGACTATTGCAAATTTTTCTCGGGACCGCTTTAATCGTTTTAGTGTGGGATCCTTGGGCAATATTGGCGACTGGATTTTATTTGTCGTTTGCTGCTGTGGCTGTTTTGCATATATTGCTTAATCGATGGCGGCAGTATCAATATCAGCAGTCCGATATTCGGGTGTTAAGTATGTTGAAAGAATGGTGTCTGGTGCAGGGTGCGATTACCTTGGCATTAGCACCTTTTTTGATGTATTTCTTCCAGCAGATATCGCTCATATCACCGATAGTCAATGCCTATGCTGTTATCTCTGTTGGGCTAATCATTACTCCGCTAGCGCTATTATTGGCTTTTCTCAGTCTATGGCTAGATAGTCCTATTATCCTCAATACCCTTGCCGAACTAAGTCATACCTTATTGTATGGGGTGATGGAGGTCACACGTTCTTTGGTGCAATTGCCATGGGCGAGTGTGGAGATGAGTATTTTGCCCTTATGGGTGCGTGTTTTATGTGGTGTCGGCATCATTCTATTATTACTGCCAAAAGGTTTTCCGTATCGTTGGCTAGGGATGGTGCTTTGTGTACCGGCATTTTTCTTGGCGGATAAATCCTTGCGTGAAGGAGAGTGGAAAACCATCTTTTTGGATGTGGGGCAAGGCAGTGCCGTATTGGTCTTGACTAAAAATCATACCTTGTTATTTGATACAGGGGTGCGGCGTGCTCCGCATGATGAATCAGGGACGAGGATTATTCTTCCTGCCTTACGGGCATTGGGGATTAACAGAATTGATACCTTGGTCGTATCTCATTCTGACCTAGACCATAGTGGTGGCTTGGCGGCATTGATTCAATCGGTGGATATAGGTAAAGTCTATGCTTCTTTTCAGGTAGACCAGTTTTTAGATAAAGAGGAGCGCCTTACGGCAAGTACCATTAGCAGCGTTAATCCGTTATTAAGGTATGAGCGATGTGGGCAAGAGGAAGCGTTTAATGTGGATGGCATATATTTTCAGTTTTTAAACTTGCCTATCTCAGAATGGCGTGTACAGTCTACCAATCAGCAAAGTTGCGTCTTGGCGATTGAGGGAAAATATCATCGCTTATTATTAACCGGTGATATTTTTGTCGAGCAAGAAGAGTATATCCGCCAAGTGTCAGGATTTACATCACCGTATCATATTGTGCAAGTTCCTCATCATGGCTCTTTAAGCTCATCAGGAGAGCATTTTGTTCGTGCGACGCAAGCTAATTATGCGATTGCCCAAACTGCTTATCGGAACCGTTTTCAACATCCTCATCCTAGTGTAAAAGCGCGTTGGCAGCAGCAAGGGACGCAGTTTTTTAATACGGCAGAAACTGGTGCGGTAGAGGTATTGTCTACATTAGAAGGATTAAGGGTAAAAAAGTGGCGAGAGTGGCAACGCCGTTATTGGTATCATCCTTAGCACAGACAATGGATTTTAAGGTATAGTTAATCCATAACAGCTAAATAGGAGACTTACTATGTCAGAACCACGGTTACACTATATTACTTGTGCCAATCCTTATGGCTTACACCGTATGGCTTACTGGGAATGGGGTGATTCCGACAATGATAATGTCTTATTGTGTGTCCATGGTTTAACACGCAGTGGTCGTGATTTTGATGAAGTCGCTCGGGAGATGAGCAAGACTCACCGTGTGATTTGTCCTGATGTTGTCGGACGCGGTGCTTCAGATTTTCATGATAATCCGAATTTTTATGCTGTGCCTTACTATGTATCGGATATGCTGACCCTGATTGCACACCTACAACCGAAAAGCCTAGATTATATCGGTACATCGATGGGTGGGATTATCGGTATGGTATTGGCTGGGTCGAATGCCTTATTAAAGCAAAAAGCCTTAAAAAATACAGCTTTACCTCATGAAACAGGTATTCCTCTTAGAAAAATGATTTTAAATGATGTTGGACCTCGTCTTGAGCAAGAGGCTTTAGTACGGATTAGCCAATATGTGGATCAGCCAGTCCGTTTTTCTTCTTTAGAAGAGGCGGTTCAGGTATTAAAAGTTAAAGCGGCGTCATTTGGTCCGATGGCAGATAAGCATTGGGAAACCTTTGCTCGAGCAGGTTTGAAGCAAGAGGGGAGTGATTGGGTGCAACATTATGATTTAGGAATTGCCAAAGGCTTTGCCGACTTATCGACACCTGAGGCAGTGGAAAAATCAGAAAAGGTACTCTGGGGGCTTTATAAAGTGATTGATATTCCTATGCTAATTATCCATGGGGCTGTGTCTGACTTATTGAGCGCAGACGGCGTGGATAGAATGCTCGCTGAAAATGTCTTAGCGAGTATGGTGCGTATCCCAGAAACTGGTCATGCACCAGCTTTATTAGAGGCTGATCAGGTTGCGATGGTTAGGGACTTTTTCTTAGGATAAAGAGAGTATAAATGCAGTATATGAGTGTAGACCTTCATTGTCATTCGACAATTTCTGATGGGGTATTTAGTCCTACCGTCTTAGCTCAACGTGCCTTTGATAATGGTGTGCGTCTGTGGAGCTTAACTGACCACGATGAAGTAGGGGGGCAGGAAGAGGCGATGACAGCCGCTAAGGCCTTGGGGATGGATTACCTGACAGGGATTGAGATTTCTGTCACATGGGCGGATAGAACTTTACATATTGTCGGATTGAATTATGATATCCATCACCCAGAGATGTCTGCAGGTTTACAACGTATTCGTAGTGATCGCGTCGGTCGTGCACAGGTCATGGGTGAAAAATTAGCCAAGTTTGGAGTGCAGGGTGCTTATGAGGGCGCTTTGGCTTTAGCAGGAAATCCTGATTTATTAAGCCGTACCCACTTTGCTCGTTATATGGTGGATCAGGGGCATTGTAAACATATGCAAGAAGCCTTTGATAAATATCTGGCTGATGGTAAACTTGCCTATGTCCCCGGTGCTTGGGCGACAATTGAAGAGGCAGTGAGCTGGATTACTGGGGCAGGTGGAGCGGCTGTGATTGCACATCCCGGTCGTTATAAATATTCGAGTGATGAGTTTAAAAGACTGTTTAGTCAGTTTAAAGACCTCGGTGGCGTAGGTATTGAAGTGGTGACGGGCTCACATAAACCGGAACAATACCATGAGTATGCCAATGTAGCTAAGCACTATGGCTTTATGGCATCATGTGGTTCGGATTTTCATGGACCATCAGAAAGTAAAATCGATTTGGGTCGTCTACCTGAATTACCTCCCGGACTGACACCTATTTGGCAAGAATGGTATCCTAATCATTAATAGATTATTATTTTTATAGAGTAGTATGAGTAAAGCATTTACCAAAGAGACTGATCGTGATGACGATGACGACGTTCAGGAAGCGAGTATCCCTAAAGGGGTAAAAAACTATATGACGACGCAAGGTTATCAGACGTTGCGTAAGGAGTTAGAACATCTGGTAAAAGTAGAGCGTCCAGATGTGGTCTCTGTGGTGGCTTGGGCGGCTTCAAATGGTGATCGCTCGGAGAATGGTGATTATCTCTATGGTAAGAAGCGTCTGCGTGAGATTGACCGCCGTATTCGCTTCTTGACAAAGCGTCTGGAAATAGCGGAGGTGATTAATCCTGCGACACAACCTAATCGTGATCAGGTCTTTTTCGGTGCTCGGGTCATCTATGAAAATCAAGATGGTGATGAGTTTGATGTCACGATTGTTGGGATTGATGAGGCAGATCCGTTGAATGGCAAAATTAGCTGGATTTCACCAGTTGCCAAGACACTTCTCAAAGCGCGTGAGGGCGATAGCGTTAATCTGCTTACGCCTGCCGGTCCGCAAGAGCTAATTATCCTCGAGGTGATTTATCCAGAGGCTGAGTAGCAGTAATTGATAGTGAGGTTTACTGCAAGTTTTGGTATGTCTGTTGTCCGTTCTAGTAAGCAACATGCTACATACGCCAATCTGTCTGCATGTTTTGCGCAGTTGCTGATAGCTTATTAGCATGTGCTCATTTAACATCAGGGTTCGCTGCAAGATTTTCGTGCAGTCGCTCAAACAGCGTGCCCCTCGCGCTTCGCGCTCACGTACACAACTCGCTTTGTGCATCGAAATCTTCTCCGCGAACCCTTTGGTGCTTATCAGATACTACTAATCAGCGCTCAAAGTGCTCTAACACAAAGCTAGCATGCTCATCCTCAGCGAGGTGCTCCTTGAGATAGGGCATAACCTCTTGCAATGAAGCATAGAGCGTATACGGCGGATTGACGATAAACATCCCACTACCATGCATGCCATAGCCGTCTTTACTTGGCTTTTTAATCGTGAGCGAGGCATTTACCCACTCGATATTAGGTAGCTTTTCTAGCTGGTGCAACATATCAAAGACCTCTTTGCGTTGTACTAGCGGATACCAAATAAGATAACAACCCGTTTGAAAACGCTCTAAAGCCTCTTTCATCGCTTTGACCAGCTGACGATAGTCGGTTTTATCCTCATAAGACGGGTCAATCAGCGTAATCGCACGACGTGTCGGTGGAGGAAGTTGAGATTTGAGATAACTAAAGCCGTTTTTATCAAAAATACTCACCTGACGGTTGATAGAACGGTCTTGTTGAGCAATATGGTCTTGTAAAATCTCGTGCTCACTTGGGTGCAACTCAAATAGACGCAGACGGTCTTTTTCTCGCATATATTCGAGTGCAATCCAAGGAGAGCCTGGATAGAATTGTAAGTTATCGCCTTGGTTTAAGTCACGAATATAATCGACATAATGTTGCAAGTCAGTCGGCAAGTCTGGACGTGACCATAGACGAGAAATTCCTGTCTCAAACTCGGCATTTTTCTCTGCCCATTCATCCCCTAGGTCATAGATACCTGCACCAGCATGCGTATCAATCACCCAATAAGGATTAGGCTTACGATTAAAATAGTCCAGAACATGTAATAACACCGAATGTTTTAGAACATCGGCGTGATTGCCGGCATGAAAAGCGTGACGATAACTAAACAAAATATACCCCTATGCCATTGAAGCAGGAATGCGTTCTAATTCATCAGTGAAAATCGCATCGCAGCCCCAAGCTAATAATTCCTTAGCACGGCGATAGTCATTAACCGTCCAAGCACAGATTTTATAACCATCTTTGTGGATAGTTTTGATGACTTTTTCTGTTAAAGTGCTTTCGCGAGGATTGATAGCCACACAATTGAGCTTTTTCAAGACCTTTTTTGCTTCAGCATTGTACTCTTCACATAAGAAAGCGCGAGGTAGTTCAGGCGCTGCTTTATAAGCCGCTTCTAAAGCTTCAGCAGAGAAAGAAGATAGTAGCGGAGGAATAGCAGCATTTTTAAACCATTTCGCAGCCGCTTCAGCGACTAATTTACCCGTGATTTTTTCGCGACCTGGGCAAGGTTTAATTTCGATATTGCAAATAACATCGTTTTCTAAGGCAAAGCGAACAATACTTTCTAATTTAGGAATTGGTTCACCGGCATAGTAAGCTGAATGCCAACCACCCATATCTAACGCTAAAAGCTCAGCATAGGTCATGTCTGCTGCCAAGCCCTTACCATTAGATGTGCGCTCAACGTCGTCATCGTGCAAAAGAATTAAGACATTGTCTTTACTCAATTTGGCATCAAATTCAACCATATCAAAACCATAGTCCAGACCACAACGCATAGAAGCAAGCGTATTTTCTGGAGCAAAGCTACCGCCGCCACGATGAGCAATTAAGCGAGGGTAAGGCCATTTTTTAGACATTTTAGACATCCTGTATGAAGAAAAAGATAAAAAGACTATTCGGGAGTGATTAAACAAAAGAAATCCTGAAAGCCTATGTAATTATTTTAAGAATTCACAAGACAATTGTGAAGAGGGGGAATGAAATAAATTGAGTAAGAATCTGTTAAAATGCTGGATTACCATTGGGCAATAACGCCTATTTTTATGACATCTTCTATAGAGAAAGTACTATGTTAGAGTTTTTCCGCCGTCACTCGAAGATTATGATGATCTTAATGTTTGTGGTGACAGTTCCTTCTTTTGTATTCTTTGGTGTGGCTGATTACCAAAGCTTTACGACAAATGAAGTGCGTTTAGCGAATATTAATGAGCAAAAGATTACTCAAGCTGATTTTAACCAATCATGGACACAGCGTTTGAATGAGTTACGTAACTCACAAGGTGCCGAGTTTGACCTATCAAAAGCGGATACGCCAGAGGCTCGTCAAGCATGGTTAGAGTCATTGATTAATAATGCCGTTATGCAAGAAGTAGCGACCAAGGATAAATTCTCTGCTTCAGACGCTATGGTGCGTTATGCTTTAGCACAAACACCACAGTTTTTGGATAATGGTCAATTCTCTATGGAGGCGTATAACCGTTATTTGAGCAGTATCGGCTTTAATAGCCAACAATATGAGACAACGGTACGTGCTTATGAGGGTCTACGTTTAGTGACAGCGCCTGTGATTGAGTCTATTGCTGTTCCAGCGAGTACAGTTGCACAATTAGGTGCTGCGATGACTGAAGAGCGTAAAGTGCGCTTAAATGTTTTCCAAAATGCAGACTATGCTAAGGAAGTGAGCGTATCAGATGATGATTTAACAAAATGGTACGCTGCCAACGATAAAAGCTTTGAAATCCCAACATATGTCAATGTGGATTATGTCTTACTGAACCAAGACGCTGTGATGGCTCAAGTTAAAGCACCAGCAGATTCAGAGTTAGAGACTTATTATCAAAGCAATATTGCGCGTTTTTCAACGGCAGAGCGTCGTCATGTGCGTCATATTCAAGTGGCTGACTTAGCGACCGCTGAACAAGTCGCTGCTAAAGCAGAGCAAGACCCAAGCCAATTTGAGGCACTCGCTAAAGAATACTCACAAGACGCTGGTACTAAGAACACTGGCGGTGACTTAGGTGTTTTAGCTCGTGGTGATATTCCTGATTTAGACGAAGGTGTGTTTGCATTGGCTCAGGCAGGGATTACCAAGCCAGTTAAGATTGCGAACAATTACCATGTATTCCAAATTGTGAGCATTCAAGAGGGTTCTGTAAAACCATTTGCTGAAGTCAAAGAAGAAATCAGTAAAGAAGTTCGCTTACAGTTAGCGTCAGAGCGTTTTGCGACATTGGCTACTGATTTGACACGTATTGTGCATGAGCAACGTGATTCATTACAAGGTGTAGCTGATCAATTAGGTCTACAAGTGCAAACTGTTAACGGTATCACCAGCAGTGGTCTATTACCGCAAGCACAAGTCGGTGCGCCAGCTGCGGCAGGTAGTGCTGTAGAGAGTATGTTCACTTTACCTCGAGTCCGTGAAGCGGCATTCTCTGCTGAAGTTTTTGCCCAAGGCATGAATTCTGGTGTGATTGAAATTTCACCGTCTGAGTTATTAGCATTACGCGTCAAAGACAAAGTAACCGTACATATTCCTAAGCTAGAAGACGTTAAAGCTCAAGTGACTGAGCGTGTTATCGACGCTAAAGCTAAAGAGCTTGCAGCAAAAGCAGGTGAGGCGGCATTAGCACAATCACAACTAGATAACTCGACAGCAGGTTTCCAAGAAGAAATCGCCGTGAGCCGTATGGCATCTAACTTACCAGAGGCTTTATTAAATAAAGTGATGTCTGCGCCAGTGGATAAACTGCCATTCTATGTCGGTGTGGAGTTAGATACAGGTTATGCGATTGCTCGTATCGAGTCGGTGAATAAAGAAAATACCGAGCTCAAGACAATGTTTGACCAATTCCAAGCACCAGCATTGAATACTATTCTTGCGAATGAGTTGAATAAAGCATTTACTGCTAATTTACGTCAAAAAGTAAAAGTGGAAATGCTTCCAGCAGCTCAACAAGTGATTCAAGGCGAAACACAGCCATAATCCTATCGGCATTTAGCACTTGATAAATAACCTCGATTGGTAACAGTCGAGGTTTTTAATATAATAAAAAGAAATATAAAAACAATATATTATTATTTTTAATCTTAAGAAAAACTGACTATACTTATTTTCATATGATTAATGGAGGGGCGTGAACCTCGTCAATTACGCCACACAACAAAGGAAGAATATTATGTCAAAATGGTTTGAAAATAATGCACAGTCAATTGGTCGTACGCCATTGGTGAAATTAAACCGTGTTACTGACGGTGCAGGTGCAACTATTCTGGTCAAAGTAGAGGGTCGTAACCCAGCTTATTCTGTAAAAGACCGTATTGGTGTGGCGATGGTTGAAGATGCAGAACAACGTGGTTTACTCGGTCCCGGCAAAGAAATCGTTGAGCCAACTAGTGGTAATACAGGTATTGCTCTTGCTTATGTTGCTGCCTCAAAAGGTATTCCTATTACCTTAACAATGCCTGAAACGATGAGTCTAGAACGCCGTAAATTATTAGTGGCTTTTGGTGCTAAATTAGTCCTCACAGAGGGGGCAAAAGGCATGGGTGGTGCTATTGCTAAAGCTGAAGAAATCGCCGCTTCTGACCCAAATAAATACGTCTTATTGCAGCAGTTTAAAAACCCAGCAAACCCAGCCGTACATGAGCGTACAACAGGTCCAGAAATCTGGGAAACGACAGAGGGCAAAATTGATGTGTTAGTTGCAGGTGTAGGTACTGGTGGTACGATTACGGGAACATCGCGTTATATCAAGAAAACCCAAGGTAAAGCTATTCAAACCGTTGCGGTTGAGCCAAGTGCTAGCCCTGTATTGACGCAAAAACGTAATGGTGAGGATATCAAACCGGGTCCACATAAAATCCAAGGTATCGGTGCAGGTTTCGTACCTGATGTATTAGACTTATCATTGGTAGACGCCGTTGAGCAAGTAACTAACGAAGAAGCGGTGGAATATGCTTTACGCCTAAGCCGTGAAGAGGGTATCTTATCGGGTATCTCGAGTGGTGCTGCCGTCGCTGCTGCGGTACGTCTGGCTAAGCGTCCAGAATATGCAGGTAAAGTGATTGTCGCTATTTTACCTGACTCAGGTGAGCGTTATCTCAGCTCAGTCTTATTCGAAGGTCTATTTGACGATAAAGGCATTGCGACAGCATAAATTAGCTCCGCTTGTCACAAAAACTCGATTACATTTGCCATGGTGTAATCGAGTTTTTTTATGAGTACATGGCATATAGCAACATTCATTTACAACGAATAGCCTTAAATTCTTGTACAATGAGCAATTCTATTTTTCTCAAATTAAATCAAGGTGTTATTTTTTAAAGAAACCGTTGAGGGAAAAGATGTTAAGCAATTAACATTGACGGGTGACTGGACGATTGCACATTATGCTGCCATTCAACAAGCCTTAAAAAAATTTCGTGGCACATCACTTACCCAACTTTCACTGAACGAGATTAATGAGTTAGATACGGCAGGTGTTCTTTTACTCGCTGATGTTTTTGGCAAAGAGGCATTGACCGGTGCTTTACAAGAGCCATCGCTTAGTAAAGAGCGTGTGGCGATGATTGACGCTGTTATGCAGGCTTTGCCCACGGAAGAAGACTTAACTCCCCCCAAAAAACCTTCATTCTTCGCTCTCTTTTTTGGCAATATCGGTTTGTCGGTAACCTCTTTGTGGAGTGAGTTTCTTAATTGGATGGGATTTTTTGGCATGGTTATCCTCGCCTTTTTGAGGATGTGCTTTAGCCCCCCGAATTGGCGTATGACATCACTGGTTGCCAATATTGATAGCAGTGGTTTTAAAGCTACGCCTATTGTGATGTTGCTGTGCTTTATGGTGGGGGCAGTGGTCGCTTTCCTCGGGGCGACGGTTTTAGAAACCTTTGGTGCCCAAGTCTTTACCGTCCATCTTGTCACGTATTCGTTTTTGCGAGAATTTGCGATTATTCTGACGGCTATTCTGATTGCTGGTCGTACGGCAAGTGCGTATACGGCTCAGCTAGGCTCGATGAAAGTAAACGAAGAAATTGACGCACTTAAAGCCTCAGGCGTGGATCCTCTGGCAACTTTGGTTGTGCCACGCGTATTAGCCTTGATTATTGCGATGCCGATTTTGACATTCTTAGGCATGGTAGCGGGTATTTTCGGAGGGATGTTGGTATCGACATTTGCGATGGATATTTCACCGCGTCTCTTTTTTGACATTATGAACGAGTCTATCCATGTTAAGCACTTCTTGGTCGGTATTGGTAAAGCACCGATTTTTGCTATTGTTATTGCGATTACAGGATGTTTAGAGGGGTTTAAAGTATCCGGTAGTGCAGAGTCGGTTGGGCAACACACGACATCGAGTGTGGTGAAATGTATTTTCTTAGTGATTTTGCTTGACGCACTCTTTGCGATTTTCTTTATGGAGATGGGATGGTGATGACAGCACAAACCACATCCGCTGAACCGATTATTAAAGTCCGTGGCTTGGATAATGCCTTTAATGGTTTTTATGTTCATCAAAACTTGGATTTAGAAGTCTATCCCGGGGATATCCTTGGTGTGGTCGGTGGTTCAGGAACAGGTAAGTCGGTCTTATTGCGAAGTATTGTTGGCTTACGCCGTCCTACAGCTGGGTCAGTAGAGGTACTTGGGCAATCTATGCAAGACCTCAATGAAAAAGAACGGAAACTGTTAGGACGCAATCTTGGTGTGCTTTTCCAAGGCGGTGCTTTGTATTCTTCGCTGACGGTATTAGAAAATATTGCCTTTCCTTTGATTGAGCAACTAAAACTACCGAGAAAAGACGCAGAGCATATTGCGATGCTTAAAATTTTATTGGTTGGCTTACCAGCAAATGCAGCACCTAAATACCCATCTGAATTGTCGGGGGGGATGGTGAAGCGTGCTTCGTTGGCAAGGGCTTTGGCATTGGACCCTAAGATTTTATTCTTAGATGAGCCCACAGCAGGTTTAGATCCGATTGGAGCTGCCGCTTTTGATCAGCTTATGCTGA
Source organism: Pelistega sp. (assembly GCA_034093535.1). GTDB lineage: Bacteria > Pseudomonadota > Gammaproteobacteria > Burkholderiales > Burkholderiaceae_B > Taylorella. The sequence goes on along the minus strand of JAXECN010000022.1, from coordinate 13,771 downwards.
CGTTGCGTGATGCATTGGGACTGACGATGTTCTTAATCACGCATGATTTGGACACTTTATATACCGCTTGTAATCGCATTGCGGTGTTATCTGACAAACGGGTATTAATTAACGACACCATTGAAAATGTCGCAAAAGTTGATAACCCATGGATACAAGAATATTTTAACGGCCCACGTGGTCGTGCAGCATATAGTGCTCATCAGGCACTTGGAGTATAACAAAGATGGAACCTAAAGCTAGACATATATTGATTGGGCTTTTTACTGTGGGTATCTTGGCGGTGGCGATGGCATTTGCCTTATGGTTAGCACGGTTAGAGGTATATCAGGGAACACATCGTTATGTGGTTCACTTTAAAGAGAGTGTAAGCGGCTTATCACGAGGTAGTGCCGTCTTATTCAGTGGAATTAAGGTGGGTGAAGTTTTAGAGCTCAGCCTTGTGCCAGAAGACCCTCGCCATGTCTATGCCTTGATTACAGTGGATAGTAAGGTGCATGTACATGAGGGCGTGGAGGCACGTCTACAATTGATGGGGGTGACGGGGCAATCAGTGATTTCATTGCGTGGTGGTAATCCAAATCAACCATTATTATCGGAAGTGGGACACTTTGATAAAGTGTATGATGTTCCGATTATTACCGCCATTCCTTCGCCATTAAGTGCTTTATTAGAAGATGGTCAGAGCGTGGTGTCGAACTTAACCGAGATTAGCTATAACTTGAAAAACCTCTTTTCTGATCAGAATGTGAAGTCTTTTGGTAGCATTTTAAATAATGTGAACGGTGTGACGTCTGCGGTATCAGATAAGCAGTCTATCCAAGAGATGATGTCGCGTACTAATACGGTATTGGCAGACTTAAGTAAGGCAATCCAAAGCTATGACAAACTCGCTAATAATACTAATGCTATGCTAACTAAAGACGGTCAGCAGGCGCTCGCTAGTGCGGCTAAGGCGATGGTTAGTCTTGAAAATGCAGGCACGAAGGTTCAAAGCCTAATTCGTCAGAACGAGGGTAATATCAACCAAGGTATGCAAGGCTTTAAAGAGCTAACACCAGCGATTATTGAGTTTAAGCGTGCATTTGGCACGCTGCAAAATATTTTACGCGATATGGAAGATCGACCAGCGGGTTATTTTATCGATGGGAATTCATTAAAAGGGTTTAAGCCATGAAACGACTAACATTAACTGTATTAGGGACATTGTTATTAGGGGCGTGCAGTATTTTGCCGAGTAATCCTTCCTTAGAAACCTATCGTTTAAATCCAAGTCAGGTGCAAGTTCAGGTTGCTACAAGCCCACTCAGCCTGTCGATTCCCGAGCCTTATGCCAATCGTGTGATTGCTCATCAGCGCTTGGCGGTGGTGATGGATAATAATGAAGTGCGAGCCTATGAGGGTGTACGCTGGGAAGATGTCGCGCATAAGGTTTTCCGTGATCGTTTAGTTGAGGATTTTCAGCGAAGCAATGCGTATAAGACGATTTTAATTAATGATGAGCAAGTCAATGTTGATCGCTCACTTCGTCTAGATTTGCAGCGTTATCAACTGCAGTACCAACAGGGTAAACCAACCGTAGTAATAGCGGTAAATGCCACGCTGATTAATCGCCGTAATGGTGATGTGATGGCAGCACGACATTTCCAAGCTGAGCAAGAGGTAACTTCAGCTCAACTTGCCGATGTATTGCCGGTGTTTTCACAATTAAATGATCAAGTCAATACGCAGATTATTCAATGGACAAGAGGACAGGATAAGTAATGAAGGTCGTTATTCAAAAAGTGACGCAAGCATCGGTTACTGTTGAGCAAGAGGTGGTCGGTGCGATTCAAGAAGGGCTATTATTACTGGTTGGTGTAGGACCAGATGATACCGCAGAGGATATTGATTATCTGGTGCGTAAAATTAGTCAAATGCGTATTTTTGAAGATGAGCAAGGGGTGATGAATTTATCGGTGCTTGATAAAGGTACCGAGGTCTTATGTGTGAGCCAGTTTACTTTATTGGCGTCTACTAAAAAAGGGAATCGCCCCTCGTATAGCCAAGCGGCTAGACCTGAAGTTGCTTTGCCTTTATTTAATCAATTTGTAGAGGCGATGAGTCAAGCCATTGATAAGCCAGTCCCGACGGGTGTCTTTGGTGCTCATATGGATGTGGCACTGATTAATAATGGACCTATTACGATTTTATTAGATAGCAAAAACCCTGTATGATGTCTGTGGAACTGCTTTCCTTTATTCAATTATCTCGACAAGATAGTGTATCTGGTCGAGTTTTTTTTCAACCCTGTTCACAGCAGATATGGGGTGGGGATAGTATTGTTTTAAATGGTGTGTCGGGTTCAGGTAAGTCGGTATTTTTGCGGACATTAGCTTTGTTAGAAACACCTAGTAGTGGCGAGATTTATTATCAGCAGCGTCTGGTAAATAGTAAGAATGTCAGTCATTATCGTAGTGAAGTCGCTTATTTACGTCAGCACCCAGAGTTAATTAAAGGAAGTGTGGAGGAGAATATCCGACTACCATGGCGTTTTCGAGCGAATCAACAGAAAGCTTTTGATAGGGCTCAACTAGAGAATTATCTATCTGCACTGAATTTACCGAGTAGTTTTTTACAAAAAGAGAGTGTGAATTTATCAGGCGGGGAGCGTCAGTTGTGTAGTTTATTGCGAACCCTAATGCTTAATCCTCGTCTTTTATTATTAGATGAGCCAACCTCTGCATTGGATACAGTAGCAGTTGGGCGTGTCGAAGCCTTATTATCCTCATGGCTCAATAGTGAGCGAGCGATGGTTTGGGTCAGTCATGATGAAGCCCAAAAGCAAAGGATGGCGAAAAAACGCTGGCTTATGCAGAATGGAAACTTATCTTTTCAAGAGGCAACGTCATGAGCTATCATCATCTGTCTTATTGGGATGTACTTTTAGCGGCGTGCTTGATTTTTATTAATGGCGCTGTGTCTTTTGCCTTAAAGCTCGGCTTAGGTCGACCGTTGTTGATTGCGAGTATTCGTAGCTGTGTCCAATTGGGTCTGATTGGTTTTATCCTGAAGTGGGTTTTTGCACTGAATAATTTGCTGATTATTTTGCTTATTATTAGCTTGATGACGGTGATTGCAGCCCTTTCAGCCAAAGGGCGCTTTGAGATTATCTATCGAGGGATTTTTGCGGATACCTTATTAGCCATTTTATTGCCGTCTTGGTGTATCCTTATTATCGGTATGTTAATTATTCTACGTATCGAGCCGTGGTATTCTCCGCAGTATTTGATACCGATGGCAGGCATGATTATCGGTAATGTCCTAACAGGGGTTGCCCTAGTGACAGAGCGCTTATTGAGTGAGTTAAAAGATAAGCAAGGGCAGATAGAAATGCAGCTTTCATTGGGAGCGAGTCCTTGGGAGGCGTATCAAGATATCGCGAGGATAGCGACTAGAGCAGGGATGTTGCCGACTATTCATAGTATGACAGTGGTGGGGATTGTTAGCCTGCCGGGGATGATGACAGGACAGATTTTAGCTGGTCAAGACCCAGAACAAGCGGTACGTTATCAAATTATCGTCTTATTCTTTCTCGCCTCAGCAACAGCATTGGCTTGTATTGTCGTGGTCTATGCTATTTTTAAGCGGGCGTTTAGTCAATTGGGTGTATTAAGAGTAGAGCAGTTTAAGGTAAGCCAATAATGCAATATCTTTATGTGGATAATGAGCCTTTAGCATGGCAGTCAGAAAATCAAGCCAAAGTTCCTAAGCGTTGTGTGGTGGTTGATGATAGTTTGCGAGCTGATGAAGCATTGCGTCTGGCACGAGCAGGGACGGCTTTATTGTGGCAAGGCGACTTTCAAAATGCTAAGCAGTTATTAGCGGCGATGGCGCGTAAAATTGATAGTAAAAAGCCTAAGATTGCCGCGACAGCGAGAGAGCAATTTAATCTATATCGTCTGGCTCAAGCTCAAAAAGCGCAAGTCTTGGGTATGCTCCTCATTCGAGTTGAAGCCGATTTTAGTATTCATTTAAAACGAGCACCTCAGATACAACAAGCAGCACAGCAAGTATGGTCATGGCAAGAGCCATTTGCCGTATCATTGCGAGAATTATTAGGGATTATTGGCGCTTATGAGTGGCGTAAAAACGGTGTGTCTGTGCCTGTGCTAGGTGAGGGCGCTAAGATTTATCCTTATTATGGTGTATTTTCACCGATTCGAGGAGAATACCTCTCACTGGTGGCAAATACGCCTTTGCCTGAGCCTTGTCAGTTAGCCATAGAAATTGGTGCGGGAACTGGCGTATTATCGGCAATTTTGGCTCATCGAGGGATTGGCTCTGTCATTGCCACCGATATTTCACCGCGTGCTATTGAGTGTGCGCAATTTAATCTTGCGCAGTTAGGTTATACGGAGCAGGTTAAGGTTATTCAGCAAAGTTTTTTCCCTGAGGGCAAGGCGGATTTAATCATCTGCAATCCACCGTGGCTACCTGCCAAGGCAAGCACTAGCTTAGAAGCTGCCGTTTATGACCCCGATAGTGCAATGTTAAAGGGTTTCTTAGCAGGCGTGACTCATCATCTTCAGCCGCATGGGCAGGCATGGCTGGTTATCTCTGATTTAGCTGAGCGTCTTGGTCTGCGTGCTGAGGGAGAGTTATTGTCATGGATTGCCGAGGCAGGGTTGGTGGTGCATGCACGGCATGATACTCGTCCCGTCCATAAAAAAGCCCAAGAAAGTCAGGACCCCTTAAGTCAGGCACGACGCCAAGAAGTCACTAGTCTATGGGTACTAAAACAAAAAGCCTACTCGAGTTGAGTAGGCTTCGGATGAGTAAAGTGCTGAAGACTATTGGCAGCTAAACGTCATGAAATAACTGTCATCAGGTGCACCAGAGCCTGTTGGTGAAAGCTGTTGAACAGCTGCCACTTTTTGAGGGGCACACATCTGTTCTGCTGTCGCCATACAACCTTCCCAGTTAGGTGCACTATTCGCATTTGGTGAGCATTTTAGACCGTAGTTGTTACGGCTACTTAAATCAATTTTGCTACTAGATGCACAAGCAGCAAGTAAAGCTGTCAAAGAAATAATGATGAGTTTTTTCATAGTTCGTATTCTTTAAAAATCAATACAGAATTCCCATATTATAAACAAAATTTAAAAGCGTACTGAAAATGCAATAATTTTATGTAATTATATTCTTGGAAATAATGTTCATAAAAAGAGAAGTGCGTAATCTAATGAATTATTTATGCCAGTGAAGCATTCACAAAAGGGCGATGATTTGTTACGATGGTAGATAAGTCAGATAACTTTCTGTAAGGAGTAAAACGATGAATAAATTATTAATTAGTGCATTAGTCGCATTAAGTGCTGGTTCAGCGGTCATGGCTCAAGAGGTGGATAATCGTCCAGCTAGCCAAAAAGCACAAGATGTATACGTAGAGCCAACCTTACGTGTGAAGTCAACTACGACAACAACAGTCACTGACCCTGTGACATCAGAGCAAAAAGTCATCGGTGTCAAAGAACAAACGAAGGTCTACGACCATGGTGGTCAGGTGATTAAGAGTGATGAAATAGCCCAAGGTGTTGCTGCACCTGCCGTTGTGGCACCTCAATCTGAGACACCGGTAGCGACACCGCCGCAAGCTACGGCACCACAGGTACCTGAGACTCCTCAAGCAACTGCTGTACAGCCTAAGCAAGTGCTGAAAAAAGAAATTACGGATATGAGTCGTCCTAAACAATAAGATGCTCTCATCATTGCGAGTAGTCTAGAGATAAAAAAGCCGAGTGAAAGTATCACTCGGCTTTTTTCATCAGGGTTTTTCCCAGTTTTAGATGATTTATTAAAAAAAGATTAACAGTTTTTGACAGATTTACTTATAATCCTCTCATCATTATAAGAATAAAAGTGCTTTGCTTAATGAGTATTTTTTATGTTGTTGGGTTTCAATCTTTTTGTATCAAGAAGGAGAGGAAATGAATTTAAATCCAATGTATATCACCTTTGCCTTGTACATTGTTGCAGTACTCGGTATCGGTTTTGCAGCGTATGCTGCCACACGTAACTTTGGGGATTATATTCTCGGTGGTCGCCGTTTGGGTGGCTTTGTGACGGCGATGGCTGCTGGTGCGTCAGATATGTCGGGCTGGTTGCTGATGGGCTTACCCGGTGCGATTTATGCGATGGGTCTTGTTGAAGCATGGATTGCTATCGGTTTGACGATTGGTGCTTATTTAAACTGGTTATTCGTATCAGGTCGTTTACGTGTCCATACCGAGTTTAATAATAATGCATTGACCTTGCCAGAGTATTTTGCTGTTCGCTTTGGTGAGCATGGCAAATTATTAAAAGTTGCTTCTGCTGCGATTATTCTGCTTTTCTTCACGCTGTATAGTGCCTCTGGCGTAGTGGCAGGCGCACGTCTTTTCCAGTTACTATTCGAGGTGGACTATAGCACGGCTATTTGGTTAGGTGCTGGTGCGACGATTCTCTATACCTTTATCGGTGGTTTCTTAGCGGTATCTTGGAGTGATAGCTTACAAGCAAGCTTGATGTTCTTTGCGTTGATTTTTACACCGATTGCAGTGTATCTCTCGTTAGGTGGCTCAGCCGAAGTGAGTGCTGCATTTGCAGCGGCGTCAGAAGCAAAAAATGTGGATTTCTCTAGTTTCTGGCCAGAGGGTACGTCAGCGATTGCGGTGATTTCTGCCGCTGCTTGGGGTTTAGGCTATTTTGGTCAGCCACATATTCTTGCTCGTTTTATGGCCGCTGAAAATGTAAAAACACTGGTTAAGGCTCGCCGTATTTCAATGACATGGATGATTTTATGTCTGGCAGGTGCGGTATTAGTCGGTTACTATGGTATCGCTTATTTCCAAGGACATCCAGAGCATGTGGATCAGTTACAAGGTAACTCAGAGCGTGTGTTCATGGTGTTATCAACAATTTTATTTAACCCTTGGATTGCCGGTATTATTCTGTCAGCGATTTTAGCGGCAGTGATGAGTACCTTAAGTGCCCAGTTACTCGTATGTGCGTCGGCTTTGACAGAGGACTTTTACAAAGGCTTCTTACGTCCTCACGCTAGCCAAAGCGAGCTTGTCTGGTTAGGTCGTCTGATGGTATTGGCGATTGCTGTACTAGCGATTTTGATTGCACAAGACCCTAATAGCAAAGTGCTTGGTCTTGTTTCTTATGCATGGGCAGGTTTCGGGGCGGCTTTTGGTCCTGTGGTGATTTTCTCGGTATTCTGGAAACGTACAACCGCATTAGGTGCCTTATTAGGCATGGTGGCAGGTGCTGCCGTGGTGGTATCATGGAAATCAACAGGTAGCAGCTTATATGAGATTGTTCCCGGATTTATTGCTTGCTCAGTAGTACTGGTATTAGTGTCTTTAGCTACTAAAGTTCCTGCTGAAGTGGAAAAACGTTTTGATGAGGCAGATGCTGAATATCAACGCCAAGCCAATGCTTAACTCAGGCTGAATTTACACTGAATTAGCAATAAATTAGCTAGGACAAAAAGATCACACCCCTCTAGTCAGAGGGGTGTTTTGCTTTTATCTTAAGGTTTACAAAGGATGTTTATGGATCGTTAAACTTGATGATAAAGGCAAGACAATGGGACAAAAAGCTCATGAGCAAGATGTATTAAAGTCATTGACAGATAGGCAATATCAAGCCTGCACAAGTGAGGCATTGACTACGTTGGTGTTGGCAGGAGCAGGGACAGGCAAGACCAGTACCTTATTGGGGCGAGTGCTACATCAGTGTCAAACAGGGCAAGCGGTATGTTCCTCAATTTTGCCATTAGCTTTTGCGGTAGACGCTGCCGATGAGATTCAGCATAGGGTGATAGCGACGGTTAAGCATATGCTTTTAGCTCGTGATGCTTTTCAAGATGTTAACAAGATGAACGGCTTTAAGGACTTTAAAGATTTTAAAGCGAGGACTTTTCACAGCTTAGGCTTATCGATTGTTGAGCAGGTAGAAGGGGAGCGTCCATCACTGACGACGTTATCAGAGAGTGAGCATTTATTGACATTTTTATACGATGTCTTTACCCAATACCAAACACAAAATAGTCGTTATCGGCAGTGTTTATATCGCTATTTTACGGTATATGAAAAAGAGGGTGAGCCTTATCCAAGACGTAGCTTAAATGATGATTATATTGCCAATTCAGGTGAGTTACGCTGTGCTAATTTCTTGTATTTAATGGGAATTCCGTATATTTATAAGGCTCATTATGAAAGTGATATTTATTTAGATAAAGCTTCAGATATTCCATACCGTTGTAGCTTCTATCTGCCACAAAGTCAGCGGTATATAGAGATATGGGATAACACCGTGAGCGCAAGTTATCGCCAGCGTTGTCGGGCGATTCATCAGCAATATGGCACACGATGTCTTTTTTATGAAGAGGATTTTTCCTTAGATGAGAGCCTGTTTTTCTTTAATCCAGAGCTGCCTCTTGCCAAGAGTTGGGGTAGAGTAAAAGCTTTAGTAAGCGAGTTGCAAGCACTTCTATTAGCGTTTAAAAGTCAGGGACTAGGGAGTGAACAATTAGCGTCATATATCGGTGATAACTCAAAGTCTTCCCTATACTCCCCTCGACAGCGCTGCTTACTCGAGTTATTAATTCCCTTGTACCAAGCCTATGAAACTTATCTAGCCGAGCGAGGTGAAATTGACTTTGATGGCATGATTTTAAAGGCGACACGGTATATTCAGCAGGGGGACTTTATCGTGCCTTGGAGTGATATTTTGATTGATGAATTTCAAGATATCTCTTTGATTCGATTGCAACTTATTCAAGCCATACGGCAGCAAAAGCCAGATATACGCTTATTTTGTGTGGGTGATGATTGGCAGACTATTTATCAATTTGCAGGCAGTCGCTTGGCGTATATCCGAGATATTGACGCTTATTTTGGGGAGACTGAGGTGATAGCTTTGGATAAGACCTTTCGCTTTCATCAGGGATTATGTACCTTGAGTAGTGAGTTTATTCAGCGTAATCCTCGACAATATCAGAAACAATTATCAGCTTTGCGAGAAGCACAAGAGAGCGTGGTGTTAGTGGAGCAAGGTGAGGAAATCCCTATCGCTAAAATCCTAGCAGATTGCCAATCCTTGCTATCACAGAAGTCGCCGATGAGTTGTATGATATTGGCTCGTTTTCACCATCAATTACCGTCAGATAGCTTACTGGCACAGTGGCAATATGATTATCCTATGATGACTTTTCGAGCGATGACGATTCATGCGGCAAAAGGCAGTGAAGCTGATATGGTTATTGTCTTGGGGGTAGACAGCGGAGAATATGGTTTGCCCTCAGAGAAATTAGAGGGTCTAGACTGGTTTGAGCAGGAAAAAGAGGATTATCCTTATGCTAGTGAGCGTCGGGTGTTTTATGTGGCATTAACACGAGCAAGGGAGCGAGTTTATCTATGTTATCAGCCGAGTAATCCGTCTTGCTTTATTGAAGAGCTACAAAAAACAATCCCTTTGCGGCATTTACAGCAAAGGGAGAGTGTATTGGGATGGGGACAAGCGGTATGGGGTCGCTTAGTGCAAGGTAGCAGGAGGCTCATCCTCAACCGGAAAATTCAAAAAGAGTAATGCCTCTTTGATTAAGTCTTGATTCTCACAGAAGAAGATAACCGTATCGCCATCATTCATATTGGCGAGAATAGCTTCTAGTTCGTCAGTTATACTGAGGATATCGCTATGCAACTCCCCGACATGAATATCTGAGCCATCTTGGAAACGCTCAGCAGGGATGACGGTCGGTAATAAGTCGAAATTATTCTCACCTAATAAAAAGCCGATAAATAAGTTTAGACCATTAACCGAAGTAATAATCTCAAATCCCTCGACTTCATCACCCAGATGACGCGAATAAGTGCTGACAAAAACGTCGTGTTCAGACATAGGAAGCGCTATCCCAATTATTGCAAAAGATTGGTCGGTGGAGGAATATCCGCCGGTTCAGCTGGAGGAGGGTTTTTATTGCCAGCACAAGCAGCAAGTAAAAGACTAGCTAGGGCAAGAGAAAGTAGTTTTTTCATAATGAGTTTTCCTATCAAGGGATAAGTGAATTCTCTTAGGATATTACAATCAAGACTCAGTTACAATAGTATTTAAGCGTATAGCACTGTTAAAAAAACTAAAGTCGTGATTTATGTCGTAGATACAGATGCGAAAAATTATTCATATTGATATGGATGCGTTTTATGCATCTGTGGAGCTTCGAGAAAACCCTCATCTCAAAGGGCTGCCGGTGGTAGTGGCTTGGAATAGCCCACGCTCAGTCATCTGTGCTGCTTCTTATGAGGCTAGGCAATTTGGTTTGCGTTCAGCGATGTCGGTATCGCGTGCCAAACAGCTTTGCCCACAAGCGATTTATATTCCCCCTCATTTTGATTTATACCGTGCCGTGTCACGACAAGTCAGACAGATTTTTGAACAATATACGCCTTTAATTGAGCCTTTATCGTTAGATGAAGCTTACCTCGATGTGACGAATAATTTAAAAGGGATAGCCTCGGCGACTGAAATTGCCAATCGTATTCGCACTGAGATTTTTGAAGCGACGCAATTAACTGCCTCGGCAGGCGTTGCGCCAAATAAGTTTATCGCCAAAATCGCCTCTGATTGGAATAAGCCCAATGGTATTTGTGTGGTTCCCCCTAAAAAGGTGATGGAGTTTTTATTACCATTGCCACTTGAAAAAATTCCTGGTGTGGGAAAAGTTACCTTGAAAAAGTTTCATCAACTCAATATGTTTACGGTGGCAGATATGGCACAACGTAGTGTAGAAGAGCTTGTGCATCATTTTGGTAAATATGGTTTTCGACTCCATGAACTGGCGAGAGGGATTGATGAGCGTCCTGTGGAGGAACGTCAATTAGCGAAACAGATATCCACAGAGACAACATTTGATGAGGATAAGCCGATTGCACAAATGAAAGGCGATGTGCATACTTTGTGTGAGAAGTTATGGGAGCAGACTTTACGTAAAAAACGGTTTGGTCGCACCATTACGGTAAAACTCAAAACACAGCAGTTTAAGGTGATTACACGTAGTAAAACCTTTGGTGTCGCATTTAGTAATCCAGAGGATTTAGAAAAAGTTGTGTTGGGTATTTTACGAGATATCTATCGAGAGCTGCCAAAGCAGTTATTCCGTTTATTAGGAGTGGGATTATCGTCGTTTAACGATGAGGATGACGTGCAGCAGTTGGTGCTTTTGTGATTTTGCATAGACAGTTCACTCTTGCTATGTATCGTCCTCACTACAGAACATTGTGTATTCGCTCGAACAGGCAAAGTGCTTCGCTATCGCTCGCCATTTGCAAACTCGCTCGGTACATCAAGTTCTCTCCGTGAGGACTGCCACTAGCTAGCATTGTAATGCCTACTGAAGCACTCAAGGTTTGCGGAGACGTTTCGATGCACAAAGCGAGTTAGGCGAACGCAGTGAGGCTCTGTTCGAGCGACTGCGCGAAACGTGCAGCGAACCTGATGATTAATTAGCAACTAATGACAAGCGACTGCGTACCCCTTACGCCAATGCCGCCTTTAATAACTGCGATACTTTCCCCATATCCGCACGACCAGCGAGTTTTGGCTTCAGAATTGCCATCGCCTTACCCATCGCAGGGGCGCCAGTCACTCCTTGAGCGGCAACTTCAGCGACTGCCTTGGCAACTTCAGCGGCTAGTTCTTCATCAGACGCTTGTTCAGGTAAAAACTCTGACAGTACGGCTAATTCTGCTTTTTCCGCTTCTGCTGTTTCCGTACGACCCGCATTTTCAAAAGCAGCGATAGACTCTTTGCGTTGTTTAATTTGCTTTTCAATAATCGCTAACACAGAACCGTCATCTAGCTCAATACGCTCATCCACTTCTTTTTGTTTAATAGCTGCTTGTAGAAAACGTAAAGTTGCCAAACGAGCTGTTTGTTTAGCGCGCATTGCCTCTTTCACGGCATCACTAATCTTTTGTTTTAATGACATAGTAATCTCTATTGTAAATGAAATTGAGTAAAATAATATTCTATCAGAAAGCACCTAAATTCATTGTGTGCATAGGAATGATGATGTCGATTTTTACTATTGAACAAGCACTACAACCCCAAGGCGGTGGTATTGCACAGTTATTTATTATTTTTGCAGATACCAGTCAAGACAAAAACGTTGAAAGCTTTTTTCAGCATATTGCTAGAGCCTTTAGTACCGCAGCGATTATCTTAGCGACACCGAGTGAGGCATTATTGCATGCGACAGCATTGCGCGAGGAAAAGCTATTAAGTGATGAACAAATACGTGAGTTTGTCCGCACACATCACGATGATATCCAAGGGTTTATTAAGGCATTTCAATCTCACTTAAATATTGAACCAAGTGCCACGGCACTGGTAGGGATTGGGCAGATTGGTAGCTTAGTATTAGAATTGTCAAAATTACCTCAACCGCTTTCAGGGCGCGTGATTAGCTTTGGTTCTCGTTTTGCAGAATTGCCTACTGAAATGATTTCACTAGATCAGACAGTGCATTTATTACATGCCTCAAAGGATTCTTTAGTTCCTGTCTCACATACTTTGGCAGCACAACAAGCGATTGCGCATTGTAAGGGAGACGCTACGATTGATGTGGCTCATATTCCAGAGCATTCTTTTGATGAAGAGTTGATTAAGCAGATGGTGCAGCGTCTATTAACTTGTGTGCCATTGCGTTATTGGAAAGAAGCGCAGGGTGAGTCTAGCAATGCGCCCCCAAGTTCAGAGGGTGAGACTTTACACTAATAAAAAATGCCGTATGTTAATAAATAGGATACGGCATTTTTGCTGAGGACTAAACTCTTTTTAGTAGAGTGAAGGGTAGTCGTTTTGTACAATATGACGAACACGAACAGCGTCTGCAAAGCGAGTCACACCGCCTTGGGCATTTAGCAATACGATAGCCATATCTTTGCCTTCGACTTTTGTAATCATCACGAGGCAATTACCCGCTTCACGGATATAGCCTGTTTTCGAGATATTGATTTTCCAGTCGTTATTACGAATAAGGCGGTTGGTATTGCGATATTGTTGTGGACGACCATTGCTTGTCACAATAGAGTAATCATCAGATGTTGAGAATTGATGAATAAGTTTCTCTTTAGCTGTAGCTTGTAATAAGCGAACGAGGTCTTGCGGAGAGGCTACATTAAGAGGTGATAAACCTGTAGGCTCAACAAAGCGGCTACGTGTCATACCAATACTGCGTGCCATGGCGTTCATCTCGCGGACAAAAGCAGTCATACCGCCCGGGTATGTGCGTGCTAGAGCATGTGCAGCACGGTTTTCAGACGACATCAGGGCTAATAATAAAGCTTCACGGCGAGTTAAAGACGTACCCACTGATAAGCGTGAGCTAGAGTTTTTAACACGGTCAATATCATCACTGGTAATAGTGATGACTTCATCGAGATTCACTTTAGAGCGAGTAATCACGAGTGCTGTCATCAGCTTAGAAATAGAGGCAATAGGACGTACCGTGTTCATATTCTTAGAATAATGAATATAGTTGTCATCTAAAGACATCACCAGAGCTACTTCAGAGTTAATTTGACCGCCATTTTCGGCAAAGCCAATCACTTTAGCGGGTGTTAAATCATCCGCACCGCTGGTATTGTCTTCTTGAGCATAGCTCGCAGACGTAAAGAAAAGGGCGCACAAAGCCCCATAGCATAGACGCTTAGTAAATGAGTACAACATGGCAATATAAATT
>JAXECN010000021.1:0-3483 GCA_034093535.1 Pelistega sp. | reverse complement strand
ACAAACTTGGGCAAAAGTGCTCCCTCATGTGATTGATACCGTTTTATTAACTTGTGCCATCTTGATGGTAATGGTTCTGGGTCCTCATCACCCCTTTATCCTCGTCAAAATCATCTTATTATTGTTATACATCGCTTGTGGCTATATCACCCTAAAAGTCGCTAATACACTCACTGGCAAGCTGATTGGCGCAGGTTTATCGTTAGGTATTTTCTTTATTATTGTCGGTGTAGCAAAATATAAAAGCCCTCTTTCTTGGTGGGCAGTTTAGCCATAGATAAACTGATAAATCCAGTAAAAAAGGTCTAGCATTATGCTAGACCTTTTTTATGAGGGTAAGTGCTCAATCGGTTAAAACACCAATCGCATATCCTTGTGGTCAATGCCTGCGTCTAAATAAACATCACCCTCTTCGACAAAGCCATATTTTCCATAAAAACCCATGGCATGCGTTTGGGCAGAGAGGACGAGCTCTTTGAAGCCACGTTTTTTCCCCTCATCAATAAGGGTTTGTAAGACAATGCCACCCACACCTTTACCACGAGCAACCTTTGCCACTGCCATACGACCGATATGCCCATCTGGTAATAGACGACCTGTTGCCACCGGCTCATCACCATCAAAGACCACAGCATGCAAAGATACAGGGTCAAAATCATCTAATTCAATATCTGCAGGTACTTTTTGCTCATCCACAAATACCTCAAAGCGGATTTTGCTCGCAGGCTCTGATAACTCAGCCCAATCACCTAATACGATACGAAAGTTGCTCATTTATTACGCTCCTAAAACACCTTAACTTCATATCCACCATCACCTGTTAACTGCAACAAATGCGTATGATGAACATGCAATGTACTACGATGACCGACACTGACTAGACGCAAATCAGGGAAGCTCTCACGTAAAAGCTTATACATCGTAAACTCTAAACCCTCATCCATCGCCGAAGTCGCCTCATCTATAAAAGCCACCTTAGGACGCGTTAATAGAATACGAGCAAAAGCAATGCGTTGTTGCTCACCTAATGACAAGGTATGCGACCAATTTAACTCTTCGTCTAACCGATTTTCTAGATGCGGTAAACATACCTGATGCAACATTGCTTTTGCTTGCTCATAGCCATCAGCAGGCACTTCTGCTGGATAGAATAAGGTATCAATTAGACGCCCTTCTGGTAAATACGGTTTTTGTGATAAAAATAAAACTTGCTCATCAGGGCGAATAATTTCTCCTTCACAATATGGCCATAGACCTGCGATACTCCGCAATAAAGTCGTTTTACCCGAGCCTGATGGTCCTTGAATAAGCAAAGCATCTCCCGAATTAACCGTAAGATTTAAATCCTTAATCAATTGACGACCATTCGGCGTGGTAATACTCACATTCTGCAGGCGAACCTCATCACCCTCAGCACGCACATGAGGCACTGGCAAATTATCTGCTGCATCAATATTTTGATGGAACCCTGTCAGACGATCTAAAACCGCACGATATTGCGCAAAATTATCATACGCCGTACGGAAAAACGAAAGATTATCCGCCAAATTACCAAAGGCTTGTGCTGTCTGTACCATGCCACCGAGTTCCAATTTGCCCGCAAAAAAGCGTGGTGCCTGAATAATAAAGGGGAAGATGACAGCCGTTTGAGAAATAAAGAAGTTAAACCCCTGAAATTTTACATTACGGTGAACGATATCCCAGACGTTTTTAATCACTTGCGCAAAACGTTGACGTAATTTACTTCCTTCAATTTTCTCACCCGCATAAAAAGCAATACTCTCCGCATACTCACGCACACGAATTAATGAATAACGATAGTTGGCGTTTAACCGCTCGTCTAAGAAATTCAATCGAATTAAAGGACGTCCAATTTTAAACGCAAATACCGTGGCGACTAAAATATAGATAAAAAGCAAGAACACCATACCACGAGGGATTGTCACACCAAACACCTGCATCTCATCCGATAAGCCCCACAAGATAATCGTAAATGCTACTGCAGATACCATCGAAGAAATCACGCCCAACGTCAATTCTAAGGACAACTTAGTAAAGTGCACCACATCTTGCTGAATACGTTGATCGGGATTATCAATCGGATCATTTAAGTAATAAGAACGATAGTAACTTTTCTTATCCATCCAACGAGACAACATCTCTTCATTGAGTGTCTCGCGCCATTTAATCATAAATCTCTCTTGTAAATAATAAGAGGACAGTGCACGGACAATATGAATACTCGCCAATACTGCAAAGACTGCCATCTGCACCCAGAAAGTATGCTCATCAAGCTTCTGCAAGGCGGTATACATCGTGTTATACCAATTTGAAAATAACACACTCACCCGCACACCAAACAAGCTTAACAACAGAATAATGACAAATGTCACCAAGGTCATCGGCTTTTCTTTAGGGTTAAAGTAATGCCCTGCCAATCCCCAAAATAAGGAAGCCCATCGTGTCGTTTTAATCAGGATAAAACCAATCAGCACCAATAAGAAGGAGGAAATCACAAAGGCTTTTCCCACCCATATCGCACTGTCTAATAACTCTTTTGACCAATCCATTTAATTTCCAAGCCTGAAGGACATTTACTAATAAAGATGTATTATAGCCTAAGCCCTTAAAAATAAAGTCAGGGCTAGGACTGTTTTGTCACATTAGGCATTGCTTTTTAGGTACAATATCGGCTAATTTTACTTTGCACTGCAACATATGATGAATTTTCGGGAACAAGCATTGTATGCTCTACAGCAAACAGTGATTGAGGACAAAATCAGGCTAGTCAATGCGATTTCGCTTGATACCCATCCGCTTGAGCCTTCGCAAATTCTCTCTAACCATCTCCCTCTCCCTGGTCGTCCCGCACAACCTGAACTGGTCGATCCTAAAACGGTCAAAATGCGCTCAGTAGGTTCACTCCAAGGACGCGCGGCACTTCTTCATGCCATTGCTCATATTGAATTTAATGCGATTAATCTCGCTTTAGATATTATTTGGCGATTTCCGAATATGCCTGAGGACTTTTATACCGATTGGCTTAAGGTGGCAAAAGAAGAAGTCTATCATTTTGGGCTTATCTGCAACCATTTAGCCTCATTGGGCTTTAAATATGGTGATTTTAGTGCACATAGTGGTTTATGGGATATGTCCGAAAAGACAACGGATGACTTAATTGCTCGTCTTGCCCTCGTCCCTCGCACCCTAGAAGCTAGGGGTCTGGATGTCAATCCGGGTATGCAAGAGAAGTTTAAACAGATTGGTGAAATGCAAGCTGTGGCAATTTTAGAAATTATCCTCCGTGATGAGGTCGGTCATGTTGAAATCGGCAATCGTTGGTACAAACATCTTTGTGCTCAACAGCAACTAGATCCTATTCAACACTATGCCACCCTACTCGAGCGTTATGGTGCAAATAAGCCCAAGGGACCTTTTAACATTGCTGATCGTATGAAAGCCGGTTTTACGACCGAAGAAATC
>JAXECN010000020.1:0-7364 GCA_034093535.1 Pelistega sp. | reverse complement strand
CTTGGGTGGCAGCTTGCAAAATGGTGTCAAGCTGCAATTCATCGGGTGCGGGCAAAGTTAAATTTTTTGTAGAACGGCGTGTTGTCAATAATTCTAGCGTTTCCATGACTTAATCCTTATGATTTTTAGGGGCTACATAGCAAAAAAGACCTAGCGTGTCGCTAAGTCTTTTTGTTTTGGTGGAGGTAAGCGGGATCGAACCGCTGACCTCTTGCATGCCATGCAAGCGCTCTACCAACTGAGCTATACCCCCAAGAACTGCTAGATATGCTGTAAATCTTACGATGAGGCAGGTTTTGTGTCAATAAAAAGACGCAGAATGGGTGTTTTTATGGTGATTTTCTCAAGGTTGAGTGAGGTTTTTTTACGACAAATAAAAGTTGCATTAAAACAACAAACGCTAAAAAACCATAGTTTTTAATATGGGCATAAGGAGTGAAGCCTGTCATGCCTTGGACATCAACATCAAGAACACCGGCACTTAGGTACGGCAGGCTAGAAATGACGTGACCTTTCGCGTCAATATGTGCGGTTGCTCCAGTATTGGTTGCTCTTAGCATAGGGCGTGCAGTTTCGATAGCGCGCATTTTTGCCATTTGTAAGTGTTGTCCCAGTGCCGAACTATTACCAAACCACGCAAGATTACTGACATTAAATAGGATGGTAGCACCAGGGCTGTGCACTATGCCATTGGCAGTTTGAATATCTGCGGGAAAGAGTGAGGGTAATAGTTCATCGCCAAAAATATCCTCATAGCAGATATTCGGTGCAAACACATGCTGTCCTACTTGGAAGTTAGCTTGACGTTGTGCTCCTCGGCTGAAATCTCCCATAGGAATACCAATCGCTTCGACAAACCAACGGAAACCATATGGGATATATTCGCCAAAGGGGACGAGATGTTGTTTGTCGTAGCGAGGTACACCATTGGCTTGATAGAGAGCCTCTACTGGTGTTGAACCATCAATGGCGATAATGCTATTACCGATAAAACGCTCACCCTTGAAATCTTGTTCAAAATAAGGTGTGCCAATAAAGTAACTGGCTTCATCATTGGCGGCTGAAGCAATAATATGCTGCCAGAACTCAGGGTCTAATTGATGTTGAAAACCAGGGATGATTGTCTCAGGGAAGATAACTATCTGGTGTTTTTTATTGGGATCAGACGGAGGTAAATCAGCTAGCTCAAAGTTCTCTTGCATGCTTGATAACATCGTCGCTGGGTTGAATTTATCGCGTTGGTCTATATTGCCTTGGACAAGTCGTACCGTGATAGGGTCATGAATAGGTTGAGACCACGTAATGGTCTTTAGACCTTGACCGATAGCTACGACCGCAAAAAGCGTGATTAAACTAGTCCACTGACGTTGTTTAGTTGCTAAGCTCAATAAAAAGACGCTGATTAATGCTGCACAGAAAGCAGCCAGCAACGCCACCCCATAGCTTCCCCAAATAGGCGCCCAACCACTTAATGGTCCGTCGACATGAGCATAGGCAATATTTAACCACGGAAAGCCCGTCATCACGAGTGAGCGTAACCATTCGCCAGCGCCCCATAATACCGCTAGTAAGAGTGCACCCCAGAGTGAGGTGCTAGGCTTAAATAGTCGGAAAATAATGCCCGCTAGCATAGGGTAGAGGGATAAGTAGCTAGAGAGCAAAATGACGGCAATGATAGCAAGTGGTGCTGCTAAATTGCCGTAAGTATTCATACTGATGAAGAGCCAATAGATTCCGCAACAAAAGTGAGCAAGCGAGAATATGAAGCTGTATAGTGCCGCCTTTTTGATAGTTTTACTGCGGAATAAAAAGATAAATAGCACCGCTAAAGTGAGTAGTTGTAGAGGTGCTAAAAGGCTTGCTGGTAGTACACTGCCTGAAAAGGTTTGGGCATGTATAGCACCAGCAATCAGTAAAATAATCCAAGGCATTTTTAAAGTTCTTCGGTAGTTTCAGTCGTTATGGGTGTGCGACGAATATGAATCCATTGTGCTCGTTTTTCATCAGCACGCAAAACTTTGAACTTGAGGTTTTCAAAAGCGTATGTATCGCCACGTTTTGGGATATGGTCGAGTTCTGCGGCTAACCAGCCACCGATGGTATCATATTCATCTTCAGGAATATGGCTTTGTAGAGCTTCATTCAGCTGTTTGATACTACTTATGCCCATGATACGCCAACTATGTTCAGACTCTGGGAAGATAGTCTGTTCGGCTTCTTCATCGTATTCGTCTTCAATCTCACCGACGATTTGTTCGAGAATATCTTCCATCGTCACTAAGCCAGTGATACTACCGTATTCATCGACCACAATAGCCAGATGATTACGAGTGGTTTTAAATTCTTGTAAAAGGTTTTTTAAAGGCTTAGTTTCTGGGACAAAATAAGCGGGGCGTACTAAGGCACGAATATTTTGTTCAGGATTGGTGACATAGCGGAGTAGGTCTTTTGCCAGAAGAATGCCGATAATATTGTCACGCTCTTCTTCGTAAACAGGGAAACGCGAGTGTGCCGCTTCGATAATAAAGGGAACTAGCTCTTGGATAGGTTGGTGAATATCCACACAATCCATTTTTGAGCGGGAAACCATAATATCACTGGCAATCTTCTCAGTAAAAGAAATAGATCCAAGCACCATCTTGTGAGTGTCTTGGTCGATAATGCCGCGTTCGTGAGCGGTATTTAATAGCTCGTTGATATCTTCTCTATCTTCTGGTTCATGTTGCAGGCTAAATAAGCCTTTGAATTTTTGAGATAGACGGCGAAGAATGCTATGTTTGGCCTGTTGTTTAGTGTCCGTTGATGAGGCCGCGGACGGATAAGGTTCTGATGACATCGCTTTGAGTCAAGTTACTGGGAAATTAAGCATAACCCAAAAAAATATAAAAAGGCTAAAAATTTTCTAATATCGCTTAATTTTAGTGAAAACACCTACAATAGTTGACTATTCTTTAACCTTATACGGGTCTGGGTAGCCAATTTCAGCGAGAATTTGAGTTTCTAAGGCTTCCATCTCTTCCGCTTGGTCTTCTTCAATATGGTTATAGCCTAGAGAGTGGAGTACCCCATGCACTAAGAGATGGGCTGTATGTTGCAAAAGTGTTTTGCCTTGTTCTGCCGCTTCTTTTTTGAGCACTGGTACGCAGATAATAATATCACCACGTACCGTATTTAGCTCGTCCATCCCATATTCAAAAGTGAGCACATTAGGCGCATAGTCCTTTTGGCGATAGGCTTTATTAAGTGCTATCGCCTCTTCGGTATCCACTAGACGCAAGGTGAGTTCAGCAAACTCAAAATCTATCTCTTGATGAGCCGCTTTTACTGCGCGCAATGCCCATGCACGGAGTTGTTGACGAGATAATTCAGGTACATCGAGTGCGTATTGAACAGAGAATTGCAACATGGTGATTACTCTTTTGGGTGTTTTTCTGCTTTATCGTAAGCGTCAATAATACGAGCCACGAGTGGGTGACGGACAACGTCTTTACTCGAGAATTGGCTAATCTTAATCCCCTGAACCTCTTTTAGAATGGTTAGCGCATGACTAAGTCCGCTTTTTTGTCCTTTGGGTAAATCCACTTGGCTAGGGTCGCCAGTGATAACTGCTTTACTTCCAAAACCGATACGTGTTAGGAACATTTTCATCTGTTCTGGCGTGGTATTTTGGGCTTCATCCAGAATGACAAAAGCATGGTTGAGTGTACGTCCACGCATATAGGCAAGCGGGGCGATTTCGATGGTTTGTTTTTCAAAAAGCTTTTGAACTTTTTCAAAGCCCATTAAGTCATAGAGTGCATCGTAAAGTGGACGGAGATATGGGTCGACTTTTTGTGCTAAATCACCGGGTAAAAAACCTAGGCGTTCACCAGCTTCTACGGCAGGACGAGTGAGGATAATACGCTGTACATTGTCGCGTTCGAGAGCATCAATCGCACAAGCTACGGCTAACCATGTTTTACCTGTACCGGCAGGACCTACACCAAAGGTGATGTCGTTATGCAGGATGTTTTGTAAATAACTGCGTTGTCGCGGTGTTCGAGGACGTAAATCACTCTTGCGAGTACGTAGATGAAAAACCGTATTCTCATCAGTGAGAGAGGGTGTTTCATACTCTTCTGGTGAGCTGTCTTCTTCTTTCGGTAAGTGTGAGGTAAGCTCCACTAAACCCAATTGAATATCATCAATGGATAAGGCTTGATGTGTAGCTCGACGGAAAAATAGTTCAATGGTGTTGATAGCGTGTTGCGCATTTTTGCCCTCTACGCTAATACGAGCACCATTGCGACCTATTTGTACATCCCAGGCCACTGCGATTTGACGTAGGTTCTCATCGAGAGGTCCGAGGAAGTTGGCTAGATGAGTATTATCCCCATCTAGCATGATATGTTTTGCTTTAGACATTATTCATCATCTTTGCGTACAACTTCACCACGGAGTGAGTTGGTGTACACATCGGTAATTTTGATATCAACGATTTGACCGATTAAGCGATCGCCACCTTCGAAATTGACGATACGGTTATTTTCTGTGCGCCCCATCAATTCATTGCTATCGCGGCGTGATTTACCCTCAACCAGTACTTTTTGTACGGTGCCTAGCATTTTTTCACTATGTGCGCGGGCTTGCTTATTAATCTGTGCTTGTAGGCGCTGTAGACGTTTGAGTTTAACATCGTATGGCGTATCATCGTGCAAGTCTGCTGCTGGCGTACCCGGGCGACGCGAGTAAATGAAAGAGAAAGATGTATCGATATTGAGGTCTTCGATGAGTTTCATCGTGGCTTCAAAGTCTTCATCTGTCTCGCCAGGGAAACCAACAATAAAATCTGATGAGAGCGTTAGACCTGGTCGTGCAGCATAAAGTTTACGCACCACAGACTTAAATTCTAATGCGGTATAACCACGCTTCATACCAGCTAATACACGGTCACTACCTGCTTGGACAGGTAAGTGTAAGAATGGTACGAGCTTAGGTAAGGTGGCATGTGCATCGATTAGACGTTTGGTCATCTCTTTAGGATGAGAGGTGGTATAACGAATACGCTCAATCCCCGGAATTTCATGGATATATTCAAGCAACATAGCAAAGTCTGCGATTTCGCCAGTTTCTTTCATTACGCCACGGTAAGCATTGACGTTTTGACCGAGTAAGTTCACTTC
Source organism: Pelistega sp. (assembly GCA_034093535.1). GTDB lineage: Bacteria > Pseudomonadota > Gammaproteobacteria > Burkholderiales > Burkholderiaceae_B > Taylorella. Next base: position 2,202 of record JAXECN010000020.1, on the reverse strand, counting down.
TTTTACACCTTGGTCGGCTAAGTCGGCGACTTCGATAAGTACGTCTTCAAATGGACGTGAGATTTCTTCGCCACGAGTATAGGGTACAACGCAGTAAGAGCAGTATTTGCTACAACCTTCCATGATAGAAACAAAGGCGGTTGGACCATCAATACGAGCAGGCGGTAAAGCATCAAATTTTTCGATTTCAGGGAAACTGACATCGACTTGAGGGCGACCAGTGGCTTTCTTTTGGTCAAGTAATTGTGGCAAGCGATGTAATGTTTGTGGACCAAACACGACGTCAACATAAGGTGCGCGTTGAATAATTGTGGCGCCTTCTTGACTAGCAACACAACCACCCACACCAATGACTAAATCTGGTTTTTTCTTTTTCAGTAAGTTCATGCGACCAAGGTCTGAGAATACTTTTTCTTGTGCCTTTTCGCGAATAGAACAGGTGTTGAGCAGAATAACATCCGCATCCTCTGGATTCTCTGTTAATTCAAGACCTTGTTCGGCATTGAGAATATCAGCCATTTTGTCTGAGTCATACTCATTCATCTGGCAACCAAAGGTTTTGATATAGAGTTTCTTAGCGCCGGCTGGTAGCGTAACGGCTTCACCAGTGACAGGTGTTGATTGAGGAGGGGTGTCTGTTGCGCCATCGCGCTTGATAGAAAGTTCTTGCATATAGATTACCGTAACGGGTTTTTGTCCCGGGGGTGAAAGTTTGAAAGGGAGTATTTTACCTTTTTTAGGGGGGTAATGGTTTACTTATTGCATTGCACAAAATAATAACATTTTGTTTCAAAAAGAAAATTCGATGTTGAGCTTTGGTTATAGTACAACTACTTGAAATAACAGGAGATAATAAATATGAAAAAATGGATTAAAGCTTTAACGGTAGCCAGTGTTTTGGCTGCAGCACAGTCATCAGTTATGGCGGCAGAAGGTCGTGCGGTGTTAGCCGACCAAACCCTAGTCAGTGCTGAAAATGCTTCTTTAAACTTTAGAAATGCACCTGCGCCAGTCGGTCTGGTGGAGGATTTACGCAAAGGTGGCTATGTGATTGTGTTCCGTTATACTGGATCGGGTGGAGATGATGCCGCTATTGCACCAGAATTAAAACAAAAAGTCATTGATGATGGTCAGCGTATTTCTAAACGCAGTATTGAGCGTATGACGAGTTACGGTAAAAAATATCAAGACCTAGGAATTCCCGTTAATCGAGTATTGTCATCAGAATATTATTTTGTATGGCAACATGCCCAAGCAGCCTTTGGCAATCCTATTCAGATTAGCCGTGATTTGACTGGGTCGCTTAACTTCCGTGATAAGAATGAACTAGCACAATCCTTGCAAAACCTACGTAACCGTACCGTCACACCCCCAGACGCAGGACAAAATACCATATTGTTTACCCACCAAGGAAAATTTGATAAAGCTTATGGCTACTATATTCCAGCAGGAACAACAATTCTTTTCAAACCTGACGGCACTTCCACTCCTAAACTCGTTGCCGTCCTTTCTTATGATGAGTTTATGGCTTTGAAATAGTTTCGGCAAATCCCGCTTCGATAGAAGTGGATAGCAGAAGACCTAGTTCAAATCGAACTAGGTCTTTATTTTGTATGCTGTAGATGTAGAAATTAACCTTCCATCAATTCAGCAGCAGGGTCTTCTTTCTTAGGTGTTTTGACCATATCTTCGCGTTTGATACCTAACCACATAGCAATGGCGGCACCCACGAAAATCGAAGAGTAGATACCAAACCAAATACCAATAGTGAGGGCAAGAGCGAAGTAATGGAGAGTAGGACCACCGAAGAATAACATCGCTAAGACCATCATTTGTGTCGAACCGTGAGTAATCACCGTACGAGAGATGGTTTGCGTAATAGAGCTATTGATGACTTCCACAACACTTGCTTTACGCTGCTTACGGAAGTTTTCACGGATACGGTCCATCACGACTACTGATTCATTGACAGAATAACCGAGTACGGCGAGTACACCAGCGAGTACAGATAGCGAGAATTCCCATTGGAAAAAGGCAAAGAAGCCGAGGATAATGACTACGTCATGCAAGTTAGCGAGCACACCAGCAATCGCAAACTTCCATTCAAAACGGAAGGCGAGATAAATACAAATGCCGAGAACGACAAAGATAAAGGCATTTAAACCGTTGGTGTAGAGCTCATTGCCGACTTGAGGCCCCACA
>JAXECN010000019.1:0-3560 GCA_034093535.1 Pelistega sp. | reverse complement strand
GCCCTTTTGATGAAGAATCTCCGCTGCCTTACGAGAGCGATTTCCACTGCGGCAATAGACGTAAATAGGCGCCTCTAAATCGACCGTCACCTTATAAATCTCATCAGCGATGACTTGTACAGGTACATTGACCGCCCCTTCTAAATAGCCTTGAGAAAATTCTTCCGGTGTGCGCACATCAATCCAAATACCAGCAGGTTTTGATTGTCCTTCTGCCAATACAGGTGCATCAATCGCTTGAGCAGAAAATGCACTGGCTACAATCGCAATAACGAATTGACCTAACATTCTTATCCTTGATCTCTGAAAAACCTACAGACGCAAAAAAAACCGCTCTAGTAAAAATATACTAAGCGGTCATTTTCTTTGTTAAAGTGGTCGGGACAGTAGGATTCGAACCTACGACCCTCTGGTCCCAAACCAGATGCGCTACCAGACTGCGCTATGCCCCGACTTCTTAAAAGTTTTGGCGGAAGCTGTGAGATTCGAACTCACGGAGGGCTACAAACCCTCGCCGGTTTTCAAGACCGGTGCATTCAACCACTCTGCCAAGCTTCCAATCACGCAACAAACTAATAAATTAGTGGTGCACTCGGCCGGAATCGAACCGGCACGGGCGTAATGCCCGAGAGATTTTAAGTCTCTTGTGTCTACCTATTTCACCACGAGTGCGTTGTGTGAAGAATATAACTATACAGAGATTTGAGAATTTTGTCTAGTCCACCATCTAAAAAACTCTCTTTTCTCTCATTTTGTATTAAAAAAACAACATATTTTACGAACAAGCACTTTCCTCTGTTGATTTTCCTTTTTCATCTCAATTTCTGTCTTGCCTATGATACCCACTAACCATCTACTCACCTCCCTCTTTCTGTATCACACATCACCTCACAATCAGCTACAATACAGCTAGGCTAGTAATTACAATGAGAGACACTCATGAGTCAAGAAGCATCATTTTATTTTCCTGCTCCTGTCGAACAAAAATTCTGCACCCAATGTGCAAGCCCTTTGACTCGTATGCAGCCTCCTCTCGATAACCGCCTGCGTGATTGCTGCACCCATTGTGGTGCTGTGCATTATCGTAATCCACTCCTTGTGGTGGGCACGGTGCCGATTTATCAAGGAAAGGTATTACTTTGCAAACGTGCCATTGAGCCTCGCTATGGCAAATGGACCCTGCCTGCTGGCTTTATGGAGATGTTAGAAAGCACAGATCAAGGCGCTGTCCGAGAAACCATTGAAGAAGCCGGCGCTTCAGTTCAGTTAGGTCAATTATTCACGGTGATTGATGTGCCACGCGTCAGTCAGGTGCATATTTATTATCTGGCTGAGGTGCTTAATCTTGAGTTTAACCCCGGAGAAGAATCACTTGAGGTCAAGCTTTTTGATATCGATGAGATTCCTTGGCAAGAAATTTCTTTTACCACTGTTGAACAAACACTCAAAAAATATATCAAAGATAGACAAACGGGCGTATTTGAAACGCATCGCTTTACCCTTGAATAATTTTTACCCTTGAAGAAGACCGGCATTAAATGACTTCACCACTTATCTTACCTCAGCTAAGTGCTGCTAGTACCTCTTTTCCAGATGTTGAAACGGCATTACGTGAACCCGATGGTTTACTGGCATGGGACGGTGATTTAAGTAGTCATCGTCTTATTGAGGCTTATCGACATGGCATTTTCCCTTGGTGCTCAGAGGATGAGCCTTTGCTTTGGTGGTCACCTTCTCAACGTATGGTTCTCACTTTTGAGAATTTGCATATATCGCACAGTTTAAAAAAGCGCCTCAAAAAAATACAACGTGAGCCACATGGCGCTCTTGAGATTCGTTTAGATACGGCTTTTGAACACGTCATGCGTGCCTGCTCATCAAAAAAGCGCCCTAATCAACATGGCACATGGATTGCCGAAGATTTTATTCATGCTTATACTCAATTACATCATCTGGGTTATGCGCATAGCGTAGAGACTTGGTGCGACAATCAATTAGTGGGCGGGCTTTATGGCGTGAGCATTGGTAAAATGTTCTATGGCGAATCCATGTTCTCTTATCAGACAGATAGTTCTAAAATCGCCCTTGTTTTTTTAATGTCTTATTTAGCTCAACAAGGCGTGTATTTAATTGATTGCCAACAAGATACGCCTCATCTAAGCAGTATGGGTGGGCATTGTATCGCCAGAAAAACATTCAGCGCTCATCTTCAGCGCGTTTGTCCGCTCCCCCCCATACAGTGGCAAAAAGGCTATTTATCTCCTAATATTTTGAAGTTTTAAACGAGCTTAAAAAGCCAGAAAAGCACTCATGGTTAAAGTATTTATTATTCAATATTTTAAATAATTATCTATATGCAAAATCAAGAAAATCTGCAACTTGGTTTATTTCTGACTGCCCCTTATGAATGCAGTTATCTACCTAATAAGACGGCTCGTTCACAAGTAATTGTACAAGCCGAATGGGTCAATACGAGTGTATATGGTGCATTGATTGAGCAAGGATTCCGTCGCAGCGGTATTTCTACCTATCGCCCTCGCTGTGATCAGTGTCAAGCATGTATTTCTGTCCGTTTATGCGTTGACGACTTTCAGCCCTCCAAAACACAAAAACGTATGTTTAAAAAACATGCTCAAGAACTGGATATAGCAATTATTGAGCAACCCATCTTTGAAGCAGAACACTATGCTCTCTACGAACGTTACCAACAACTGCGTCACGCAGAGAAGGCACCCGAAACTACACCTGAAAGTTATGCTGACTTTTTAATTCATTCTTATGTCGATACACAGTTTCTGTGCTTTCGAGACAAGCAAGGTATTTTGCGTATGGTGAGTGTCTTTGACCGTGTGCATAATGGGCTATCCGCTGTCTATACGTTTTATGATCCAGAGTACAAAGGCAGTCTAGGTACATTCGCTGTGATGTGTTTGGCTGATTTATGTGTGCAATGGGAACTTCCCTATCTCTATCTTGGCTATTGGGTTAAAGATAGTGAAAAAATGCATTATAAAACTCATTATCAACCGCTAGAATTTTATGCTAAGGAGCAGTGGTCTAGGCAAGTATTGAATTTTTAGATGAATGTATTTTTACGATAAATCATCCATACTTTGATACACTTGCTCGTAAATTTATTATCCGTCCATAATCGGCTTAATACCTATTCCTTTCGGTTAACTAATTGGATATTGAGTGATTTTTCTAACTCTGTGATTTGTTGGCTAATAGTGATTAGCACATTCAGTTGCTAGGATATTTTGGAAAGAGGCTGTCTGCTTAGCTAATAAAGACTTATCCGCCAAAACTTTTCCTAAAACTTTGTGGTGATACGCCAAAGCGTGTCTTGAATTGCATTCTAAAATGGCTTGCCGTACCAAAGCCTGTTTGATGGGCGATAACTTCAATGGAAAAATCTGTACTTTCTAGCAGCTCTTGGGCAAGGCTTAGGCGTTTGGCTGTCAGCCACTCGGTTAATGTCATTTGCGTGGCGGATTTAAAATGACGATGAAAACTTCTTTTGGATAAATGTACTCGCTCTGCTAATTCATCAAGCGTAT
>JAXECN010000018.1:0-8435 GCA_034093535.1 Pelistega sp. | reverse complement strand
GTCAAAGCCAGAGAATTATGGCGTACCATACCGCACCCAACGGCCGGTAGTGTACCTACTGTTGCTAGCCCGATGTTCTTCTCTGATACTCCTATTCAATATCATCGCCACCCGCCATTATTAGGTGAGCATACCGAAGATATTCTGAAAGAATTTGGCTTGGAGGATTTCTAATCTATTAGCGTTATTACGGATAGGCAGCCGAGTCTTTTTTCTTTTAGATTAAAGCCATAAATACAACACTGAAAAGGAGACATCATGAAAAAATCATTTTTTAAGATGGCTGCAGTATCCGTAGTATGTTTTAGTGCCATCTCTTCTATGGCACACGCCGCTTATCCTGATCAACCCATTCGCGTTATTGTACCTTTTGCTCCAGGTGGTTCTACCGACATCGTGGCACGAGTGGTAACCGCTAAGATGAGCGAGATTCTCGGTCAAACGATGATTGTTGAGAATAAAGCTGGAGCTGGTGGTGCCATCGGCGCTCAAGAAGCGGCACGAGCCAAACCTGATGGGTATACCTTATCCATGGCAACCGTCTCTACGCTCGCTGTCAATCCAGCGTGTAAGCCCTCTGGCTTAGGCTATGACCCTATTAAGGACTTCGCCCCTATTACTAATTTTGCCAATGTACCAAACGTAGTCTCTGTACACCCTAGCTTTAAGGCAAATGACTTTAAGGAATTCCTCACCGCACTTAAAGACAATCCTGGCAAGTTCTCTTATGGTTCTGCAGGACAATGTAGTATCCATCATATGTTTGGCGAATCATTCCGACAAGCAACCGACACCAATATCACCCATGTGCCGTATCGTGGCTCTGGTCCTGCCGTAGCAGATGCAGTAGGCGGCCATATTGAAATTCTTTTCGACAACCTACCCTCTTCTATTGGTCATATCCAAGGCAACCGACTCCGAGCATTAGCACTAGCTTGGCCTGAGCGCCTCGCTGATCTCCCTGATTTACCAACCTTTAAAGAGCTCGGGTATGAGCAACTGAATCAACCAGTATGGTATGGTTTACTCGCTCCGGCAAATACCCCAAAAGATATTATTGATACTCTACATAAAGCAGCCGCAAAAGCACTACAAGACCCCGAGATTAAAGAGTCACTACTCAAACAAGGTGCCTTTGCCTCTGGTAATACACCTGAGGAGTTTGCTAAAGAGATTAAAGAGCAACTCGACTGGGCAAATAAAGTAGTTACTGAGGGTAATTTAAAACTCGAATAATCTATTAGCGTTTTTACTGATAGCCAACAGGGTCTTTTCGGGCTACATTCTCGAAAACTTATTTTTCAGTTTGGAGTCATCATGAAAAAGACCCTTTTTAAATTTGCCGCTCTTACTACCCTAAGTTTCTCTGCTTTTGCTTCTTCTGCACAAGCAGCTTTCCCTGAGCAGCCAATCCGTGTGATTGTGCCTTTTGCTCCTGGCGGCTCAACTGACATCGTTACACGTATTGTGACCTCTAAGATGAGTGATATCTTAGGTCAGTCTATCGTTGTCGAAAACAAAGGGGGGGCAGGTGGTGCAATTGGTGCTCGCGAAGCTGCCCGTGCTAAACCTGACGGGTATACGCTTTCGATTGCTACTGTCTCTACAGTTGCGGTTAACCCAGCATGTAAACCAAATGGTTTAGGCTATGATCCTTTTAAAGACTTCACACCAGTAACTAATTTTGCCAATGTACCGAATGTTGTTTCTGTACATCCGAGTTTCCCTGCAAAAACACTTGAAGAGTTCCTAAAAGCATTAAAAGACAATCCAGGTAAGTTCTCTTATGCTTCATCAGGTCAATGTGGTGTCCTACACTTATTTGGTGAGGCTTTCCGTCAAGCAACAGGAACAGAGATTACTCACGTCCCTTACAAGGGTTCTGGTCCAGCTGTAGCAGACGCTGTCGGTGGTCATGTCGAAGCGATTTTCGACAATATTCCATCCTCTTTACCTCACTTAGTCGCGGGCAATTTACGTCCACTAGCGATTGCATGGAAAGAGCGTCTTGCCGAACTTCCTGAAGTACCAACATTCCAAGAGTTAGGTTATCCTCAGCTCAATCAACCCGTATGGTACGGTCTAGTTGCTCCAGCAAACACACCAAAAGAAGTTGTTGATGTTATCTATCAAGCCGCGACTAAAGCACTTCAAGACCCAGCTGTTAAAGAATCCTTATTAAAACAAGGTGCATTTGCTTCAGGCAACACACCTGAAGAATTTGCTAAGGAAATCAAAGAGCAATATGATTGGGCTCAAGAAGTCGTGAAAAAAGGTGGTTTAGAACTTCAATAATGAATCCTTATCATATCGATCCAAATACTTTAAGGATTTTTCTAGTGGCAGCTCGTCATCTCAACCTGACGAAGGCTGCCCTAGAAGTTCATATGACACTGTCGGCTGTCAGTAAGAGGATAGCCGATTTAGAGCAACAAACCTCCTGTATCCTCTTTTTACGTAAGGCTCGTGGGCTAGAGCTTACCGCAGCAGGCAAAGTCTTAGTCGAGCATGCCCAGCAAGTCCTCTTTGATATTCATAAGCTCTCTGCGGATATGCGTGCCTTTGCCAATGGTGAAAAAGGCACTGTCCGTCTTTGGGCAAATACCTCTTCTATTATCCAGTTTCTCCCTGAAGATTTAGCGAATTTTAGCGCTCTACATCCTGATATCAAAATTAACTTAGAAGAAAAGCATAGTCACGAAACAGTATCTGCACTTAATCAAGAGCTGATTGATATAGGCATTTTTGCCAATCAGGTTCCAGCAGAGAAAATCCAACAAATCCCCTATCGACAAGATAAGTTGGTATTACTCACGCCTATTCATCACCCTTTAGCTACACACCAGCAACTTTATTTTCGAGAAGCACTCGCCTATGACTTTGTTGGGCTATCCGTGGGCAGCTCACTCAATCAACTCTTACAAGAAGATGATATTGAATCGTCTGTCCGTTTTCGTGTCCAAGTTAGTAGTTTTGACGCTATCTGTCGTATGGTCGCCATTGGACTGGGGATTAGTGTCCTACCTATCCAAGCCATTGCCGAGGGGATGATTGGTACTTCCTTGCACATTATCGAACTCAAGGATAGCTGGGCAGTCCGCACTCTCTGGCTAGGGATTAATAAAACACGCCGTCTACCTCCGGAAGCATTGAAGTTATTTGAATTCTTAAAAGACACAACCCTAAATAAACAATAGGATTTACCCTAATAAGCCTCAACTTTTAGGAAAGGCTTATCCATAAAAAATTAATTTTCTTTATCCGTAGATTCTTGCATTATTACCTTTATAGATTACAAATTCTGATAAAGGTTCTTTATGGCAGTATTACAAAATCGTCGTCCGCTTGACGGTATCCGTGTATTAGAGTTAGGTCAATTAATCGCAGGACCTTTTTCTACCAAAATCCTCGCCGAGTTCGGTGCAGAAGTAATTAAAATCGAGCCTCCCGGTACAGGCGACCCACTACGCAAATGGCGTAAATTACACAATGGTACCTCAGTCTGGTGGGCATCTCAATCACGCAATAAAAAATCTGTAACCCTCAACTTACACAGCCAAGAAGGACAGGAGTTAATTCGCCGTATTGTCAAAGATATTGATGTCATTGTGGAGAACTTCCGTCCAGGCACGCTAGAAAAATGGGGCTTAGGCTTTGATGATTTAAAGAAAATCAATCCTAAACTGGTTATGCTGCGTATCTCTGGTTATGGTCAGACCGGTCCTTATAAAGATCGTCCTGGTTTTGGTGTTGTCGGTGAGGCCATGGGAGGCTTACGTCATCTCAGTGGCGAACCCGGTCGTCCACCCGTGCGTGTTGGTGTGTCTATTGGCGACTCACTCTCTGCCTTGCATGGTGTGATTGGTGTACTGCTTGCGCTAAGAGAGCGTGATAAACCCGATGGCAAAGGACAAGTCATCGATGTTGCACTCTATGAATCTGTTTTCAATATGATGGAAAGCCTTATTCCTGAATATGATTTCTTCAATGAGATTCGTCAGCCAGCTGGCAGTAGTTTACCGGGTATCACACCAAGCAATGCTTATCTCTGTGCTGATAATAAATATGCCCTCATCGCAGGCAATGGCGACAGTATCTTCAAACGACTCATGCAATTAATTGGTCGCGAAGATATGGCTGAAGACCCTCGTTTTGCCCAAAATGACGGTCGTGCTCAACATGCTGAATATATCGATAGCGTCATTGGCTTATGGGCATCTCAGCTCCCATTAGATACGGTACTGGCTAAATTACACGAAGCGAAAATCCCTGCAGGCAAAATCTATGATGCCAAAGACATCGCCGAAGATCCTCATTTTATCGCTCGTGACATGCTAATTAAGGGAGAATTGGAAGACGGCACGCCAATCACCTTACCCGGTATTGTCCCTAAATTAAGTGCTACACCCGGTCGTGTCGATCAACGCGCCCCTACTCTAGGTCGCGACAATGAGGAATTCTTTAGCCAATTAGGGATTGATCAGGCGACGCTCACCCAATGGCAAAAAGATGGTGTCATTTAAGCACGGAGGAGATGATGAGTAAACGTCTTTATATCACCGAAGTCGCTCCTCGTGATGGTTTCCAGAATGAGAAAGTCTTTATTGATAGCGACGCAAAAGTTAACTTTATCAATCAATTAAGTCAATGCGGTTATCATAAAATTGAGGTTACCTCTTTTACTTCACCAAAGGCAATTCCTGCACTCAAAGATGCTGAATATGTCATGCATAACATCACCCGCCATCCCGATGTTATCTATACCACGCTAGTCCCTAATCTACGAGGCGCTGAGCGTGCCATCAGTTGCCAAGTCGATGAAATTAACTTAGTGATGTCATGCAGTGACGCTCATAATCAAAGTAATCTACGCATGACTCGTGAGCAGTCTCAAGAACAATTAAAGGCTGTCATCCAAGCAGTACAAAACCATTGCCGTATCAGTATTTCACTTTCTACGGCTTTTGGTTGCCCTATGCAAGGTGATGTACCTTTTGAAGATGTGATTCGACTGTCACAATACTTTGCCGAGCTAGGTATTACACAAATTACTTTATGTGATACCACTGGGATGGCTTATCCGAGCCAAGTTAAACAGTTATTTGAACAAGTTCAACATGTACTACCTTCTGTTCAACTCACCGCTCATTTTCACAATACTCGCGGCTTATCACTAGCAAATACAGTCGCCTGTTTAGAAGTAGGAATTCATCGATTTGATGCCTCATTAGGAGGAATTGGTGGCTGCCCTTATGCACCCGGTGCCTCTGGCAACACTAGCACGGAAGACTTGATACATATGTTGCAACTCATGGGATATAACACTGGGGTGAACTTAGAAAAAATCATGTCCGTCAGTCAACAACTTCCTACGCTCATCGGACATACCACAGACAGTCAAATTATTAAAGCAGGCACAAGAGCGCATTTACAGCCTGCCATGACGCAATAAGAATTTTTAGGAGATACGATATGAAAAAACTTTGGAAACCTATGCTTGCTGCTATCTGTTTAGCCACTGGCACGACAGCGATGGCAAATGATTACCCCAATAAGCCCATCCGCCTGATTGTGGCAGCCGCACCCGGAGGTACAACAGACATCGCTGCACGTATGATTGCTGACCCACTAGGCAAAGCCTTAGGTCAATCTGTCGTCGTAGAGAATAAACCCGGTGCTTCAGGCAAGATTGCCACTCAACAACTGTTACGCTCAGCCGCAGATGGCTATACGCTTTTACTGCAATATTCTGGCTTCCAAGTGATTACGCCTAGCGTAGAAAAAGTAGACTGGGATCCTGTCAATGACTTTTCTCCTATTGCAAATGTACTGGCAGCACCACAAGTTGTAGTTGTAAAAAAGGACTTACCAGTTAACTCATTGCCTGAGTTGATTGATTATGCCAAAAAGAACCCTAGCAAACTAAACTATGCCTCTTCTGGTAATGGCGCTCTCCAACATGTCGCCACCGAACAACTTAACCAATTAGCGGATATTCAGACGACCCATGTTCCTTATAAAGGTACGGGTCCTGCATTAACCGATTTATTAGCCGGTATGATTGACTTAACCATTACAACACCACCTCCGCTATTACCGCATATCGAATCAGGTGGTATTAAAGCCTTGGCCGTCACACATGACAAACGTATCCCTTCTCTACCGAATACACCAACAACGGTAGAAGCAGGCTATCCTGATTTAGTCATTTCTTCATGGTTTGCGATGTATGGGCCTAAAGGCTTACCAGCGTCTGTTGTGGAAAAGTTAAGTACAACGATTAAAACCATCATGGAAAGCCCAGAGTACCAGAAAAAAGCAGCTGAACAAGGTGCTGAAGCCACTTATATGAATCCTGAAGAGCTCAAGCAATACACCGCTCAAGAATTGACTCGTTGGAAAAAAGTGATTGATACCGCTGGTATTAAAGCAGATTAAATAAGAACTGTTATTTATCTCTACCTACACATTCTTAAATAAAAAGAGCCAAAACAATTTCAAATTGCTTTGGCTCTTTTGTTCAATGGCTCAATAAGAAAAGCAAAACTTATTTAACACCGTTTTTAATCAAATCCTTAGCAATAATCACTTGCTGAATTTGAGAGGTACCTTCATATAAGCGGAATAAACGTACATCACGATAAAAACGCTCCATACCATATTCAGAGATATAGCCTGCTCCGCCGAGTACCTGTACGGCACGATCAGCCACACGGCAACACATTTCAGTGGCAAAATACTTCGCACATGAAGCCAATGCGGATACGTTTTCACCATTGTCTCGCTTACGAGCCGCATCAATAATCATACTCTCTGCAGCATAAATCTCTGTCTGACTATCGGCTAACATCCCTTGAATCAGTTGGAAGTCAACAATCGCTTGGCCGAACTGTTTACGCTCCTTGGCATAGTCTAAGGCATCTCTTAACATGCGTTTAGCCGCACCAGTTGCAATAGAAGCGATATGTAAGCGTCCCTTATCTAGGACTTTCATCGCTGTTTTAAAGCCTTGACCTTCTTTTAAGCCAATCAATTGCTCTTTCGATACTCGACAATTATCAAAAATCACATCAGCTGTATGAGCACCTTTTTGACCCATCTTTACATCACGCTTACCCACAGATAAACCTGGGGTACTCGCCTCGACCACAAAGGCTGAAATACCTTTTGCGCCCGGTTCATCAGAAGTACGTGCCATCACAGTAAAAATTCCGGCATGGGGTGCATTCGTGATAAATCGCTTAGTACCATTTAAGACATAAAAATCACCCTCTTTTACAGCGGTGGTTTTCACAGAAGCTGCATCTGAACCTGCGTCAGGCTCTGTCAAAGCAAAAGAGGCAATCAAATCCCCAGCTGCTAACAAAGGTAAATATTTTTGTTTCTGTTCTTCTGTGCCATCAATCACAAGACCGCTGCTACCAATCCCATTATTCGTACCAATATACGAGCGGAAGGCTGGTGAAGTCTGTCCTAGAATAAAACCAATTCTTACCTCCTCTTCCATCGTCAAACCCAAACCACCATAGGCTTCTGGAATGGTTAGACCAAATAATCCTAGCTCCCTCATTTGCTGAATAATCTCATCAGGAATCTCATCGGTTTCTGCGACCGTATATTCAGCGGGAACTAATACATCTCGAACGAATCGCTCCAAGGTATTTTCTAGGATATTTTGTGTCTCCAAATCACGTATCATTTTTTACTTCCTTACTTCTTAAAACTATTTCTGCATAACAGAAAAAATAGCACTAGCCGAGAATACTTGCTGTTCACCATTAAAAATTTGGCAATCACCAAATATCAATTTACGTCCAATCTTATTAAACACGACTCGAGCTTCTAACCAATCACCGGGGCGAGAGGCTGCCAAGAACTGACAAGTGAGGCTCACCGTCACTGCCGTCACAGGTACATCAGCAAAATGCGACAAAATCGCATCACCAAAAGCATTATCTGCCAAGGTCATATAGACTCCGCCATGTGTTAGGCGAATTTTATTAACATGCTGCGGTGTTACATACATACCGAGAGCAACATGTTTACCATTTTCTCGCTTCTCATAATAAGGGCCTGTTAAATCAGAAAAAGGACTATCTCTATCTAACAGTACAAAACCCTCGGGTACGTTAAAACTTGTATCTTCCATATGCTCACTCATCTCCAAATCGTGAGGCATAGACACATACCATGCCTCACTCAAGTCCATTAATCGACAGTGATATTGCCTTGCTTAACAACCTCTGCCCAACGATTAATTTCATCGCTGATAAATTGACCAAATTCATCTGGAGTATTATTGTCAAACACAATCCCTAAACTATCCAACTTCTCTTTAATTTCTGGTTTAGCCGCAATTTTATGGATCGCCTTATTAAGTTTCTCACGGACGTCAGCCGGTGTATTCGCAGGTGCCATAAAACCAAACCATGAAC
>JAXECN010000017.1:0-10127 GCA_034093535.1 Pelistega sp. | reverse complement strand
CACCAACGACATGGAAATCACCGAAGTTCCAGTAGTACATATACGGTGATGGATTGAGGCTACGTAATGAACGATAAAGTGAAAGCGGTGAGTCTCGGAAAGGTTTTGCGATAACTTGACCAATCTGTACTTGCATTAAATCGCCAGCTGCGATGTGTTCTTTGGCTTGTTCAACCGCTTTAAGGAAGTCTGCTTTTTTAAATGAGCGAATTTCTTCAGTCACTAAACTTGGTAAGCTGTATGGAATATCGACTGGTTTACGCAGATGAGTACGTAATTCTAATAAGCGTTTTTGTGCTTTTGAAAAGGCTTCTGGCTCATTTGGATCAGCATAGACGATGAGATAGGTGCGCCCAATAACATTGTCTACAATAACCATTTCATCCACTTGCATGAGCAAGATATCAGGGATGCCATCTAAGCCCTCTGGGAATGGTTTAACTGCGGGGCCGAGTTTGCTTTCAATATTGCGGATAGTGTCATAACCAAAGTAACCTGCTAAACCACCTGCAAAGCGAGGGATTCCTGGGCGTAACGCTACTTTAAAGCGTTTTTGATATTCTTGAATAAAGGTAAGAGGGTCTCCCTCATATGTCTCGATGACTTCGCCATTGCGTAGCACTTCGGTATGTTGCCCCTCGACCTTAATGACGGTGCTAGCGGGTAAGCCAATAAAAGAGTAACGACCAAAACGCTCTCCACCTACAACAGACTCGAGTAAACAGCTCATCTTGCCTGCTTCTTTGCCTGAGTGCGCCAACTTGAGATAAATTCCTAGCGTTGTATCTAAGTCAGCATAGGTTTCTTTGATTAAAGGAATACGGTTGTAGCCTTGTGCAGCGAGTGCTTTAAATTCAATTTCCGTCATCATAATCATCTTCTAAAAAGTTTATATGCAGACCGAGCAGATACAAAAAAACCCGGTCCACCTGTGGTTGCCGGGTTTGTTGCTCTGACTCACTTAGTACTAAAGGCTAGCTTATAGGCTGAGTGAGTGTTGCATACGCTTAAGATACAGTAGATGCAATCAACCCGACAGACGAACGCCACCAGCGCCAATAGTTGGCGTAAGAATGAGCGAAGTAAGTCGTAGTGTTTTGCATCATTATATCTGTTTAAAGTTAAATTAATTTTGCGAAATAATCCAATCAGCCGCAAAACCGATATCCTGTACTATAGCATTAACTTTTAAGTTTTGTACAGATTTTCCTTCATTGTAGCCATATGGCAGGACGAGTACGTCCATATTGGCTGCATTGGCGGCTTCGGTATCATTGAGCGAATCACCGATAAAAACAGTGTTTTCTACCTCTATCCCGAGTTTTGCACATGCATAGAAAAGCTGATCAGGGTGTGGTTTTTTTAGCGAACACGTATCGCCACTCACTACCAAATCAAAGAAAGGCGCTAGCTTTGTTTTTTCAACTAGCGGGAGTGTGAACTGTTCAGGCTTGTTGGTGACGATGGCTAATTTAATCCCATGCGCTTTTAATCGTTGCAGTCCTGCGAGGACATTAGGATAAAGCTCGCTTTGTGTACCATTGGATTGGTGATAAAACTGATTAAAGAAGCGCTCAGCTTGCGTAAATAAGGCTGTGTCAGGTTCTTCGTAATCAAGTTTGCCAGCAAGTGCTCGTTTGATGAGTACGGCTGTGCCTTTGCCAACAAAATTACGTAAATCAGCGAGAGGAAGTGTTGAGCGCCCCATTGCTTTTAGCATTTCGTTGGCAGCTTGAGCAATATCTGGAACACTGTCGACGAGAGTTCCGTCTAGGTCAAAAAAAGCAGCTTGATATTTCATTAGCGGTTTACCTTAGCAATTTCTGCACGCATTTCTGCAATTACTTGAGCGTAGTCAGGTTTGCCGAAAATAGCTGAACCAGCGACAAAGGTATCCGCACCGGCAGCATAAATCTCACCGATATTATCGACTTTTACACCACCATCCACTTCTAGGAAAATCTCTTGACCTCCGTTGGCGCGATAGTTATCAATACGAGCGCGTGCTTCACGGATTTTTTGAAGTGTAGCAGGAATAAAAGACTGTCCGCCAAATCCCGGATTGACTGACATCAGTAAAATGACATCAATTTTATCCATCACATAGTCTAAATAATGCAGTGGGGTGCCTGGATTAAATACTAGACCCGCTTTACATCCATGGTCACGGATAAGTGCCAAACTACGGTCGATGTGTTTTGACGCTTCTGGATGGAAAGTGATGATATCGGCGCCTGCCTTGGCAAACATAGGGATGATACTATCCACAGGCTCTACCATCAGATGAACATCAATCGGGGCTGTCGTATACGGACGAATCGCTTGGCATACCATCGGTCCGATAGTCAGGTTAGGGACATAGTGATTATCCATCACATCAAAATGAATCCAGTCTGCACCAGCTTGAACAACATGAGTAATTTCTTCGCCTAGGCGAGCAAAGTCAGCCGAAAGAATACTAGGAGCGATACGAGCATTAGATAGTGTCATAATTTTTTGTAAGGTAGTGTAAGTATAGGGGTGTACACACTAGTGTATTGATTAATGAAGTATTATATTACTTTTATTAGGCAGTCGAGTGATATTAATTTGATGTGGTGCTGCCGAGATGTCATTTAAAGGATCATTATGAAAAAAATTCTGAGTGTACTGATGTTGGGTAGCTTAGCCGCTTGCTCATCATTTGATTCTTTTTATACTGGGGATGTAGGGACTTCAACGGTTGCAGCAGACGAAGGTTTTGATATGCAAGCACCATTGACTATGCCTGATCGCTCAGTTTTTAAAGAAACAGCGCCGCGTCAACTTAATGGTATTTATCGTGCCGCTAATTGGGGAGATTTGCCTGGTTGGACAGAGGATAATGGTGAGCATATTTGGCTGGGTTTAGTTAATAACTGCCGTGGTTTAATGCGTCCAATTTCGGGTTCTTTGACGATTCCTGCGCGTGCGACACCACAAGCTTGGTATAACGTCTGTCAGGCAGTGTCTTCTATGGGTAATCAGGTAGACCCTATGACAGCCAAACAGTTTATCCAAGATAATTTACGCCCATGGTCGGTGTCTGGTGATAAAGGCGCTCAAGGGCTGGTTACTGGCTATTATGAGCCGATTGTAAAAGGCTCTCGCTCTCGTGGAGGGGCTTATCAATGGCCGATGTATGCCCCACCGGCTGATTTATTAACTGTGGATTTAGGTGCTTTGTATCCTGAATTGGCTGGTAAGCGTGTTCGCGGTAAAGTCGTTGGCAACAAAGTCGTTCCATACGATACACGAGCAGAGATTACGAGTGGTAATAAGCAACCACCTGTGATTGCTTGGTTAGATGACCCTGTGGAAGCATTCTTTTTACAGGTTCAAGGCTCTGGTCGCGTGATGTTGGATAATGGCGCTTCGTTGCGTCTAGCCTATGCAGATCATAATGGACGTCCGTACTCTTCAATTGGTCGCTGGTTAGCTGATCAAGGGGAGTTAGAGATTAGTCAAGCTTCTATGCAAAATATCAAACAATGGGCGCAGAATAATCCAGCGCGTGTGCCAGAGATGCTGAACTCAAATCAAGCAATGGTGTTTTTCAAAGAAGAACGTTTAAAAGACGATATTACAGGACCTAAAGGTGCTTATGGTATTCCGCTGATTGGTCAACGAGCGATTGCAGTGGACCCAACCTTTGTACCATTAGGCAGTCCAGTATTTTTAGCAACGACTCAACCAGCTTCTAATGTGCCGTTACAGCGGTTAGTGTTTGCCCAAGATACCGGAGCTGCGATTAAAGGTGCTGCTCGTGCCGATTTTTATTGGGGTAGTGGTGATGCTGCGGGTGATGCAGCTGGTCGCATGAAGCAGTCTGGGTTGATGTGGATTTTATGGCCTCGTGATGCAGGGGAGCCTAGCGCACGATGAGTGAAGTTATCGTTTGTGGAGCAGGCATTGTCGGTATGGCAATGTCGCTTGCCTTATCTAAAAAAGGGATAAAGACAAAGCTGATCTCACCTAAGTATGTGGCACAGGCGAATTTAGGAGAAGCTTATCATCCTCGTATTTATGCTATTTCTTTAGCAAGCCAACAGCTGCTTCAAGAATTGGGTGTATGGTCTTTATTACCTGCTCATCGATTAACAGCGGTTAAGCAAATGCAAGTTCAAGGCGATCAGGCTGGGCAGTTGAACTTGTCGGCACAGACAGGAGATTTAGCTGAGTTGGCTTGGATTGTTGAGTCTGGTGAGATTGAGTCAGCTCTGCAAAAAGCCTTAGCGATTTATGGCGTAGAGTGGATTGACGATAAGGTGGTGGATTTCTCTAGGAGTGCGGCTAGTGGGAGCGTATTGTCAGTCCTGCATACCGAAAAAGGGGTGACTTACTCTGCTGAGTTAGTGATTGCAGCAGACGGAGCAGCCTCTATTATTCGTCAAAAAGCGGGCATTGCTCATCAAGCAAAATCGTATGAGTCCAAAGGTTTAGTTGCACAATTTACAACAGAAAAGCCTCATCATCATATTGCTTATCAATGGTTTACCGACGAGGGTGTATTAGCCTTTTTACCATTGCCAGATACACAAGAAGGTCATCAAATTTCTATGGTATGGTCAGCGTCTAATGCGACCGCTAAGGAATTAGAGGCTTTACCTCAAGAAGAGTTGGCCGAGGTATTACGCAAGCGAGTGGGTCATCTTAGTCAAGATATGTTAGGGGAATTGACCCTGCGCAGCCCAATGTATGGCTTTCCTTTAACATTAGAAAAGAGTGCGATGGTGGCACCGGGTGTTGCCTTAATTGGTGATGCCGGGCACCGAGTTCATCCGTTGGCTGGACAAGGGCTTAATTTAGGTCTAGGTGATGTGCAGATGTTATGTGCTGTACTGACCGAAAAGCCAAGCTATCGAGGATTGGGTGACATACGAGTTTTACAGCGATACCAACGTGAACGTAGTGTGCCATTAGCACATATGCGTTGGGTCACTGATGGCTTACACGGTCTATTTAGTAGTGAGCTAGAGCCTGTGAAGGCAGTCCGTAATATTGGTATGGACTTAGTCGCAAAGTTACCTTTTGTGAAAGAGTTTTTAATTAAAAAAGCGTCTGGGTTATAGGCACAGATATTTATCATCCAGATAGGGGTAGTTAATGAAATTATTGAGTTTATTTGGTTTCGCAGGGGCGATGTTTGCCAGTAGTGTATGGGCAGGTCCAGCGGAGATTCAGAAGTCTTTAGAAGAATCGTTTAATCTTAAAATAGAGAGCGTAGAAAAGACGGCTTACGGTGATTTATATGAAGTCGTCACAGAGGATACGATTATCTATACCGATGAAAAAGCCTCTTTTGTCATCGCTGGTAGTTTGATTGATGCGAAAACACGCGAAGATATCACCGAGAAGAGCTTAAAAAAGTTAGCGGCGGCTGATTTTAAAAAACTTCCTCTCGACAAAGCCGTTAAAACCGTTTACGGTAAGGGCGAGCGTCAAATTATCACTTTTGAAGACCCTAATTGTGGTTACTGTAAGCGTCTCTATCAAGAGTTATCAACCTTGGATAATGTGACGGTGTATACCTTTTTAATTCCGATTTTAGGTAAAGACTCTGTGCAAAAGGTTAGCCATATTTGGTGCTCAAAAGATCGTGCTGAAACTTGGAAAGCATGGATGAAAGATGGAGTTAAGCCTGCTGCCGCTTCTTGTGATGATGAACCAACAGATGAAGTGATGGCTTATGCTCGTAAGCTACAAGTGCGTGGTACACCAATGGTATTGATGGCTAATGGTGAGCGTATGAATGGTTATGCACAAGCCTCTGTTATTGAAGAAGCTTTAAGTCGCTAATCATTATTAGCAAGCTATCAAAAAAGCATAAAAAAGGGTGCGACTTATCAAAAGTGCACCCTTTATCTTTTGGGTCAGAATCTATCGCATATTAGCGATAATAAATTGATTTAAATCTGCCACTTCTTCTGCGCAGACTTGATGTGCCATGGGGTATTGGCACCATTCGACCTGATAGCCTAGTTCGATGAGTTTTTGGTGACTTGTATGGGCAATCTGAATGGGAATAACAGGGTCAAAATTGCCATGAACTAAGAAAATTGGCGTATCTTTATTGGCAACAGAGGCTTCTTCTGCGGTGCGTTGATACAGCGGTAAATAACCCGATAGCCCAATTAATCCAGCCAGCTTTTCAGGGTATCGCACACCAGTTAATAGGGTCATGGCACAACCTTGTGAGAAACCGGCTAGGAAAATTCTCTCGCTGGGAATGCCGCGTTCGTTTTCTCGTTTGATGAGCGCTTCGATATGCTCTTTTGACTCATAAAGACCTTGTTCGTCTTCTTCGCGTTCGATACGAGCTAGACTCAGAATATCAAACCAACCTCGCATTGCCATGCCATTATTAATCGTAATAGGTCTTACGGGAGCATTAGGGAAGATGAAACGAACGCCAACACCGTCTGGGAATTTTAATTCTGGGACAATAGGTACGAAGTCATTTGCATCAGCACCTAAACCATGCATCCAGATAATGCTGTATTGAACCGAATCTTGTGTTTGTACTTCAACCGTTTCTAGAAGTGTACTCATCATTTTTCCTCAATAAGTTTCCATATTAAGCCGTCATAATGAGCGGCTTTAAGAATTGGAATAATGCACGGTAGTTCTTTTTCTGCGGGTCTTGACCCTCAGGGAGGGCGGCATTCTGAGTTTGTTCCTTACGTGCGGCACGAATAAGGGCACGAAGTTGCTGCACGTCTACCTCGGGGTATTCATTCAGTAATAGTGTGAGCTCATTATCATCAGCGAGTAGACGGTCGCGTAGTGTCTCTAACTGGTGCATTTGTGCGGTCGTTTCTTTTGAGCCATTTTCCCAAATATCCAGTTGACGACGGATTGCCTCAATATCGGCATTACGCATGAGTTTGCCGACATAATGCACCTGACGACGCTTGCCCTCGCCACGACTTTTGATTTTTTGGCAAGTGCGAATCGCCTCAAGAAGCTTTTCATCGAGAGGTAGTTGTTTGACTTTATCAAAAGGGAGTTCGATGACTTGTTTACCTAAGTCAGTAATGGCTTGTAATTCACGTTTGATTTGTGACTTACTAGGACCATCGTAAAAGTCGTCCTCATCTTCGTAATCTGTTTCGTGCATAGGCTAAAAAATACTTTAAATGAACAATATCCGTTATGATAACCCTTACGCCTGATGAGTGTCAGGTAAGTTTACGGAATACTGTGATAAAAATGAAAAATAATTTTGAAGAATTAGTTCAACTGGCCTTGGCTGAAGCAAAGAAGTTGGGAGCAAGCCAAGCGGTTGCTGAAGTTTCTGAATCGAGTGGTTTATCTGTTTCTGTTCGCAAGGCGAGTGTTGAAACGGTTGAGCAAACCAATGATCGCTCTTTGGGTGTGACAGTGTATAAAGGCAAGTCGCGTGCTTCTGCCTCTACCTCTTCATTAACACCAGACGCTATTCGTGATACGGTTAAAGCGGCATGGGATATTGCTAAGTATACGGCAGAAGATGAATTTGCCGGCTTGCCTGAAAAAGAGGATTTGGCGACAGAATTCCCTGACTTAAAATTATATAAACCTTGGAAAATTGACTCACAACAGGCGATTGAATTGGCTACGCGCCTAGAAGATGCTGCCGTTTCTTATAACAAAGCGATTAGCAATTCGGAGGGGGCGCAAGTGAACTCGAATACCGGTCGCTTTGTGTTGGGCAACTCATTGGGCTTTTTGGCGGGGTATCAGTATTCAAATCACGGTATGTCAACAGCAGTAATCGCTGGTAAGGGTGAGCAAATGCAACGCGATTATTGGTATACCTCACACCGTTATCCTGAGAAATTGGCTGACCCTCAACAAGTGGGTGAGTATGCTGCTCAACGTGCTTTATCTCGTTTGGGTGCGAAGCGTATTCCGACAGGTAAGTATCCTGTTTTATTTGAAGCACCCTTAGCGATTGGTTTGTTAGGTGCATTTGCCCAAGCGATTAGTGGAGGGGCTTTATATCGTAAATCGAGTTTCTTATGTGATAGTTTGGGTAAGCAAGTGGCAGCCTCTCATCTGACTATTAACGATGATCCTTTTATTAAAGGGGCGATGGGCAGTTCAGCTTTTGATGAAGAAGGGGTAAAGACGCAAAAACGAGAGTTGCTGATTAATGGGGTGGTTAATGGTTATCTGCTTTCTACTTATACCGCACGTAAGCTTGGTATGCGTAGCACCGGCAATGCGGGGGGCTCACATAATTTAAGCCTTCGCTCTTCATTGACACAAAAGAATGATGATTTTGAAGCGATGTTGCGTAAGATGGGGACTGGCTTATTAGTCACTGAGCTGATGGGGCAAGGGATTAATTATGTGACAGGTGATTATTCTCGTGGTGCTTTTGGTTATTGGGTGGAAAATGGAGTTATCCAACATGCTGTTCAAGAGGTCACCATCGCAGGCAACCTAAAAGATATGTTCCAGCAAATTATCGCTGTTGGTAGTGATAGCTATACTCGTGGTTCAAAAACATCGGGGACAATACTAATTGAACAAATGTCAGTTGCGGGTTTATAAAATCGGGTATGATATATCGATGAATAGATTTCTTTAAGGAGATTGCAAATGCAACGTCGTTCATTTTTGAAAAAAGCAGGTATGGGTGCTATTGCGGGTACAGCAGCAATCGGTGCGCCAGCTATTGCGCAAGAAAATCCAGCTGTTAAATGGCGTATGGTATCAAGCTTCCCACGCAGCTTACCAGCACTATATGGTACAGGTGAGAAGTTTGTTAAATACGTAAAAGAGATGTCTGGTGGCAACTTCCAGATTGACTCTTTCCCTCCAGGTGAGATTGTTCCTCCGCTTCAAGTGATGGACGCCGTATCAAACGGTACTGTACAAGCAGGTCACACTTGTGGTTATTACTACTTCGGTAAAAGCCCAGCTTATTGTTTTGACACCGCTGTACCATTTGGTTTAACTGCTCGTCAGATGAATGCATGGATGATTGAAGGCAATGGTATGAAACTATTGCGTGAGTTATTCGATGGCGTGAATATTGTTAACTTTATGTTGGGTAACACAGCAGCTCAAATGGGTGGCTGGTACCGTAAAGAAATCAAGAGCATTGATGACTTCAAAGGTCTAAAAATGCGTACTTCAGGCATGAACGGTGAGTTATTGTCTCGTCTAGGTGTAGTGCCTCAACAAATCGCTGGTGGTGATATTTATCCATCACTTGAAAAAGGTACGCTAGACGCCGTTGAGTTCGTCGGTCCTTTTGATGATGAGAAATTAGGTTTTGCTAAAGTGGCGCCTCACTACTACTATCCAGGTTTCTGGGAGGCAGGCCCACAAGTTTCTTTATACACAAACAAAGAAGCTTACGAAGCATTACCAGCTAACTATAAAGCGATTATTGATGCGGCTTCTCGCTCGGCTTCTGCAGATATGTTGGCGCTTTATGACTCGCAAAACCCACAAGCTTTACGTCGCTTGATTGCGTCAGGTGCAAAATTACACCAATTCCCTCGCGAAATTATGGAAGCAGCTTACGCAAAAGCGCAAGAGATGTACAAAGAGTACAGCGACAAAGATCCTATGTTTAAGAAAATCTACGATGACTACATGGCATTCCGTGATGATTTAGCACCATGGTTCAATGTGGTAGAGGGTTCTTACACAAGCTTCTTAACAGCGCAAATCAATAAAAACCGCAAATCATAATCGAGTGATTTTCGATTGATTGGCTAAGCACCTTTTGGGTTATTCACTGACGGATACCCAAGAGGTGTTTTGCATTTGTAGTGTTGTAAAAATATCGATTTTGTGAGGAATTTGCGTAAAAAGCACCTTATTAAATCGCTATTTCTTTGTTTTATATAGAAAAATTAAAAAAGCTATGTTATAGTGGTGGACTTATCCCTAATTTGTACTGCCGATGGGAGTGTTTCCTAGTTATAACGGCATGACGAAGCAAGTTCATCTTGTCAGGATAAGCTTTTATTAATTTATTTAGGATTTTCATCATGAAGACATTTGTGGCTAAGCCGCATGAAGTCAAACGTGAGTGGTATGTTATCGACGCAAAGGGTAAAGTCCTAGGTCGTGTAGCCAGCGAAGTTGCACGCCGTTTGCGCGGT
>JAXECN010000016.1:0-10905 GCA_034093535.1 Pelistega sp. | reverse complement strand
AAATACAAATGCCGAGAACGACAAAGATAAAGGCATTTAAACCGTTGGTGTAGAGCTCATTGCCGACTTGAGGCCCCACAAACTCTACGCGAGTTAATGAAACACTAGCGTCTTGTGCCTTTAAAGCGGTGAGAATATCTTGGCTTTGTTCTGCAGAGCTTTTACCCTCTTGTACAGGTAAGCGAATCAAGACATCTTCAGCAGTACCGAAGTTTTGCACTTGGAAATCGCTGTAGTTAAGTCCACTAATCGAACTACGGATTTTTTCTAAATCAGCGGCTTGCTCATATTTTGCTTCGATGAGCGTACCTCCAGTAAATTCTACTGATAGGTTAAAGCCGCGAGTGACAATAAAAAACACCGCTAATACGAAGGTGATTGCACTGATAGCATTCAGCACAATCGCATGCTTCATAAAGGGAATGGTTTTGCGAATTTTAAATAATTCCATTTTCTTTTCCTAAATTTATTTGTCAGTACCTGGTTTCCAAACGGTACCGATGGAAATAGATTTAAGTTTTTTCTTGCCGCCATACCATAGGTTGACGATAGCACGTACACCAACGACGGCAGAGAACATAGAGGTGAGAATACCTAAACAGTGCACTACAGCGAAGCCACGGATAGGGCCAGGACCACTAAATGCTAATAAGGCTAAACCCACGATTAATGAGGTTATGTTTGAGTCTAGAATGGTGCCCCATGCTTTATCGAAACCAATATTAATCGCTTGTTGTGGTGTCGCTCCCTCACGCAATTCTTCGCGAATACGCTCATTAATGAGTACATTGGCGTCAATCGCCATACCGAGGGTTAAAGCAATCGCAGCAATACCTGGTAAGGTGAGCGTGGCTTGTAATAGCGAGAGTATCGCTAGAAGTAGTAGAACGTTGAATGCTAGACCAATCGTTGAGAACACACCAAATAGGTGGTAATAAATCACCATAAATATGGCAATCATAATAAAACCGTATAAAGTTGATTGGAAGCCTTTTTTGATGTTTTCCTCACCTAGGCTAGGACCAATGGTACGCTCTTCAATGATAGACATCGGTGCAGCAAGAGATCCAGCACGTAGAAGTAAGGCAACGTCAGCCGCTTGTGTTGGAGACATTGAACCAGAGATTTCTACTTGGCCATTAGGAATTTCTGAGCGAATAACAGGCGCTGTAACCACTTGACCTTTGCCATTCTCAAAAAGCACAATGGCCATGCGTTTGTCGATATTGTCACGTGTTACATCACGGAAAATACGCGCACCTTTGGAGTCAAGGGTGAGATTGACCGTAGGCTGTTGTGTTTGTTGATTACGACCAGACTGTGCATTTTCTAAGTTCTCACCGGTTAATAAGACTTGGCGACGTAAGAGTAAGCTTTGACCTTCTGTGTCTTTGAAGAGCTCTAAGCCAAATGGTACAGTACCCGCCGCTAAAGCAGTGAGAGCAGAAGGAGAGTCATCGACGAGGCGTAGTTGTAATGTCGCCGTACGACCGAGGATATCTTATGCTTTTGCAACGTCTTGAACCCCTGGAAGTTGTACCACAATACGGTCAGTGCCTTGTTGTTGAATCACAGGCTCTGCTACACCTAGTTCGTTAATACGGTTGTGTAGTGTGACGATATTTTGTTGTAAGGCAGTATCTTGTACACGAGTAATTTCTGTTGGGTTAATCGTGCTATTTAAGATAAATTTGCCTTCGATATTTGCGACGGTCGAAGTGAGTTCTGGTACGTTCAGACGCAATTGATCGCGAGCTTTATTTAACTCGGCTTCAGACGCAAATGTTGAGGTAATGGTTGTGCCTGAGCGTTGGATACTTTCTAAGGCAATGCGTTGGTCACGGAATAAGGTGCGTAACTCATTGGTGAGTGATTCGTAACGTGTTTCAAGCGCACCTTGCATATCCACTTGTAATAGGAAATGTACCCCACCACGTAGGTCTAGACCTAGGAACATCGGGTGTGCGCCTAGTTTGCTGAGCCATTCTGGTGTTGCTGACAATAAGTTCAGTGCCACCACATAGTCTGGTTCTGCTGGGTTAGTGTTAAGTGCTTTTTCCAAGGCTGTTTTAGCTTGTAATTGCGTATTCGGAGAGTCCACGCGGACGCGAATAGTGCCAACAGAGCCATTTGTTTGGAATTGAGTATTGGTGAAAGGGATATCGTTTTGCTGTAGAATTTGCTCTACGCGTGCTAGCATGGTGTCCTCAACTTTGCGGGCAACATTAGCACTCGAAATCTGTACGGCTGGAGTTTGTCCAAAAATATTAGGAACGGTGTAGAGTAAGCCGAAAATTAGAGAAGCAAGAACGATTAAGTATTTCCAAATAGGATAGCGATTCATACCTAGCCGTGATAGAAAAATAAATAAAATCCGAGCGGATTAAAAGAGTACGGCTTAATCATAAACCGTACCCACATAAAAAAGCGTAGCTTATAGGTCTTTAATAGTGCCTTTTGGTAGCACAGAGCTGACTGCAACACGTTGGCAAAGAATTTCGATTGATTTGCCATCTTGTTGAGCGACTTCTAAAGCGATGTAGTTGTCTGTTACGCGAGAAACTTTACCAAGTAAACCGCCAGCAGTGATAACTTCATCACCTTTTGCTAATTCAGAAACCATTTTGCGGTGTTCTTTTTGGCGTTTCATCTGTGGGCGAATCATCAAGAAGTAAAGCACCACAAACATTAGAATGATTGGTAGGAATTGTGCTAAACCACCTGCTGCACCAGCATCTGCTTGGTTTAAAGAAACTCGAAGTAAATCAGTTAATGACATGTAAAACTCCAGAATAAGTATAGGTTAATCATATATTGTAGCTATTTTTGTGCTATTCAATGCCTTTTGCGCGGTCTTTGTGAAATTGTTCTTTCCATTCTTCAAATCGACCTTGCTCTAGGGCTTCACGCATTTCTTTCATAATTTGTAGATAGAACGCTAAGTTATGTAGTGTGTTTAAGCGTGCCCCAGTGATTTCATTGGCTTTTTGCATATGATGTAAATAAGCACGAGAGAAGTGGCGGCAAGTGTGGCAGTTACAGCTTGGATCGAGCGGACGGGTATCATCCTTGTAGCGTGCATTGCGGATTTTAATATCACCAAAGCGGGTAAATAGCCAGCCATTACGGGCATTGCGTGATGGCATGACACAGTCAAACATATCCACACCTTGAGAGACACCAAAAACTAAATCTTCAGGGGTGCCGACGCCCATTAGATAGCGAGGGGCATTTTCTGGCAGTTGGTGAGCGATATGGGTGAGAATGCGTTCCATGTCCTCTTTGGGTTCACCGACCGATAGACCACCAATGGCATAGCCATGGAAACCAATCTCTTTTAATCCCGCTAAAGACTCTTCACGCAAGTCTTCGTACATACCGCCTTGGACAATGCCAAAGAGTGCATTGGGATTGCCTAATGCATTGAACGCATCTTTTGAGCGGCGAGCCCAGCGTAATGACATACGCATTGACTTAGCTGCCTCTTCGTGAGTGGCAGGGCGCTCACCGATTTTATAAGGGGTACATTCATCGAAAACCATGACGATGTCAGAGTTGAGTGAGCGCTGAATACGCATTGATTCTTCTGGCGTTAGGAAAAGCTTCGCTCCGTCAATTGGAGAAGAGAATTTAACGCCTTCTTCAGTGATTTTGCTGCGTAAATCGCTCAAACTAAATACTTGGAAACCGCCAGAGTCTGTTAGGATAGGTTTGTTCCACTGCATAAAGCCGTGTAGACCCTGGTGCTTTTCAATGACTTCTGTGCCAGGGCGTAACCATAGATGAAATGTATTGCCTAGTACCACTTGTGAGCCGATTTCTTCGAGCTCGTGCGGCAGCATAGCTTTGACGCTACCATAAGTACCAACAGGCATAAACATCGGTGTTTGTACCGTGCCATGATTGAGGGTGATACTAGCACGACGTGCTTTGCCCTCAGTTTTTATTAAATTAAAAGATAATCCAGACATAATTTTATGGGGTTCTAGGTTCAATAAGCATTGCATCACCGTAGCTAAAGAAACGATAGCGCTCGGCAATAGCATGTTGGTAAGCTTGTTTCATGGTATCAATGCCAATAAAAGCAGATACCAGCATTAATAAAGTGGATTGTGGTAGATGGAAGTTAGTGAGGAGACCATCTACTACTTTAATCACATAGCCCGGAGTCATAAATAAGCGCGTATCTCCACTATGGGCGAGAGGTACTCTATCGCTCACACCAGCTTGATTGGCAGCAGACTCCAAGGCGCGCACACTAGTGGTACCAACAGCAAAAACGCGCCCACCTTGTAGGCGACATTGTTTAATGGCATCCACAGTTTGTTGCGATACTTCATACCATTCGGCATGCATGATATGGTCGCTAATTTTATCAACACGAACCGGTTGAAAGGTTCCTGCACCTACATGTAAGGTCACAAAACTCGTTTGAATACCTTGTTGTTGTAACTGTGCTAGAAGTGCTTGATCAAAATGTAACCCTGCTGTGGGGGCAGCCACAGCACCTACAGGAGCAGCGTAGACGGTTTGATAGCGTTCGGCGTCCTCTAAGTCTGCACTATGCTCAATATAAGGGGGCAATGGTAAGCGCCCAATCTTATCGAGGACAGGCAATATTTCATCCTCAAAGACAACCTCAAATAAATCATCTTGACGACCGATGACTTTGGCGCGTGCTGTATCCGAGAAGATGAGCGTTGTATCAGGTTTGGGTGCCTTGCTGGCTTTGATGTGCATTAAGGCTTTTTTCGGCTCTACAATACGCTCGACGAGCCCTTCGATTTTGCCGCCACTCTCTTTTTGACCAAATAGGCGTGCTTTAATCACCTTGGTATTGTTAAAAACCAGAAGGTCGTTGGGTTTTAGAAACTGTACGATATCCATAAAAGTATGGTCGTGCAGCGTATTATCATGACTTACTCGTAGTAAGCGACTTTGGGTACGTTGTGCAGCTGGCTTTTGTGCAATGAGCTCAGGTGGGAGTTCGTAATCAAAGTCCAGAAGACTCAAGTTGGGGTCAATCATTATCTCGTCTATTATTTCGTATTCGGAAAATGCCGAAAATCAATTAAGTAAACTGCCCATTATAACGGAAAAAGAAAGCATAAATACCCCTAGGCGACTGAATATTTAACAACCGTAAAACGCCCATTCGTGCTAGAATGCTAACCATCTATTTGTTTGTTGGTGTACAAAATTATTTGGAGTTTTCATGGCTGTCTATGAAATTCAACACCCATTGGTTAAGCACAAAATGGGCCTTATGCGTAAAGCGGAATTAAGTACAAAAAGCTTTCGTGAGTTAGCACAAGAGGTATCGACTTTATTAACTTATGAAGCAACCAAAGATTTTGAACTTGAGCATACCTCAGTCGAAGGCTGGTGTGGTCAGGTGGTTGTACAAAAAATCGCTGGTAAAAAGGTGACTGTTGTACCTATTTTACGTGCAGGTATTGGTATGTTAGACGGTGTTTTAGCCCTTATTCCTGGCGCCAAGGTGAGTGCAGTCGGTATTGCTCGCAACGAAGAAACATTGCAAGCGGATACGTATTTGAAGAAACTCGCTGGTGAGATTGACCAACGCATGGCGATTATTATTGACCCTATGTTGGCGACGGGCGGTTCTTTAATTGCGACGATTGATATGCTAAAGGCAGCAGGGTGTAAGGAAATTCGTGCCTTAACATTAGTTTCTGCACCAGAGGGCATTGCTAAAGTGACAGCAGCCCATCCTGATGTGGATATTTATACCGCAGCGATTGACCAATGCCTTAACGAGGACGGTTACATTATTCCAGGTTTAGGTGATGCGGGTGACCGCTTATTTGGTACGCGCCAGAAAGAGGAGTAATATCTTTCGCCAGATTTCAGTAAGCAGGTTTGATGTTACCAAGTGTAAATAAGCCTTGTTATTTTGAGTAATGGCGTTATTATCGATATATGGAGATTAAAAAACATTAATCTTCTTTTATCTTTGTTTAATATCGGTTAATTTTCAGGAGGTTTATTATGCCAAGCCGTAAAATGACAGCAGAAGAGGAATTGTTAGAGCATTTACGTAAAACAGTTCATGATGCAGAGGAGTTGCTAACTCAAGCGTCTAAAGCAGGCAATGAAAAGGCCGATGAGCTACGCTCAAAAGCGAAAGACTTGTTAGCTTCAGTGCAGCAAAACTTTGACTCTGGCAAAGAACAAGTAGTTGAGCGCACCAAAGAAGCGGTAAAAGCAACAGATGCTTATGTATCTGAGAATCCTTGGCGTACGGTAGGTGCGGTTGGTGTTGCTGCTCTATTATTAGGCATCATCATTGGACGTAAATAAGGTATGCAAATAAAAAACGATTTCGCTCATTTTGCACAGAGTTTGTTGGGTTTTTTACGAACGCGAGCAAGCCTGTTTGGAATTGAGTTCTCACAAGAGAAGAAACGTTTTGCCAGCGTGGCTATTTTGGCTGTGCTGGCCTTGCTTTTTATGGTATTTGCATTTTTGATGTTGAATATTGGTGTCTTGGTTTATTTTTGGGATACCGAATATCGTTTGTGGGCAGCCTTTGGCTTAGTCGCTTTTTACTTGTTGGCGACAGTGGTTTGTGTGATTAATTTACGTAGCCAGCTTAAGGATGAAGCGTTTCCTCATACTAAAGCCACACTAAAGCAAGATATTGAACAGTTTCAATCTCAACCTCACTCATTAAGTCGTCCTAGTACCGCGGAGGGTGACCATGAATAAAGAACAGCAGCAATTGCAAATTCAGACGCTCTTATTAAAAGCACAGCTAGATAGAGTGCAGTTAAAACAAGCGACTCAGCAATTACAGCAGAATTTAAAACCAGCGACGATAAAGGCAAATATTGTTAGTGCGGGTTCTCAAACTTTTGCTAATGTCTTGCCGACAGTTCCGGCCGCGTTTGATTTCTTGCAAAAGTATCCCGGTTTAAGCCTGAGTATTGCTAAAGGTTTGATGCGCTTAGCTCGCACCAGAAGTGGGATTGTTCGTACAATTGCTTTGGGTGCAGCCTCTTGGTTTGTATATAATAGATTCCAGAAAAAAGACGAACAGTCTCTCAATTCATAGTTAGTTCATAAAGGTTAGTTATGCAGTGTTCAGTAGAGTGGAATGGTCCAGAGGGTATGCTATTTGTGTCGAAAACAGGTAGCGGTCATATTGTCGCAATGGATGGGGCGCCAGAGGGCGGTGGGCATAATTTAGCAGCTCGTCCTATGGAATTATTGCTTTCTGGGGCAGGCGGTTGTTCTGCTTATGATGTGGTGTTGATTTTAAAACGCGGGCGTCATGAGGTGACTAAGTGCGTTGTCGATATTAGTGCAGAGCGTGCAGATACTGACCCTAAAGTTTTTACTAAAATTCATTTCCACTTTAAAGTCACGGGTAAAGCGTTAAAACCTGAGGCGGTAGAACGTGCCGTACAACTTTCCCATGATAAATACTGCTCAGCAGTAGCCATGCTAGAAAAGACAGCTGCGTTTACTCATGAGCTTACTATTTTAGAGACTTAAAATGCAGCAATATGAAGATTTTATGCGTTATGTCTACAACAATGGCGTAACGAAAACTGACCGTACAGGTACTGGTACGCGTTCTGTGTTTGGCTATCAAATGCGTTTTAATCTACAAGAGGGTTTTCCTCTTGTGACGACTAAGAAACTACACACGAAGAGTATTTTTATCGAGTTATTATGGTTTCTCCGTGGGGATTCAAATGTTCGCTGGTTACAAGAGCGTGGCGTCACTATTTGGGACGAGTGGGCTGATGAAAATGGCGATTTGGGTCCTGTTTATGGTGTTCAGTGGCGTAGTTGGCCCACACCAGGCGGTGAACATATCGATCAAATCAGTCAGGTGATTGAGCAGATTAAAAACAATCCAGATTCACGCCGTTTAATTGTATCGGCTTGGAATGTGGCAGAAGTGCCGAATATGAAATTGCCACCATGCCATGCCTTTTTCCAATTCTATGTTGCTGATGGCAAATTATCTTGCCAACTCTATCAGCGTAGTGCAGATATTTTCTTAGGCGTACCATTTAATATTGCCAGTTATGCTTTATTGACCCATATGGTGGCGCAGCAATGTGGCTTGGAAGTGGGTGATTTTATTTGGACGGGTGGTGACTGCCATTTATATAGTAATCATTTTGAACAAGTGGAAGAGCAGTTATCTCGTCAGCCTTTTGCCTATCCAAAATTAGTGATTAAGCGTCAGCCAGATTCTATTTTTGACTATGAGTACGAGGACTTTGAGATTGTCGGATATGAACACCATCCACATATCAAAGCGCCTGTTGCTGTATAGAGGTTGCTGATGAGCGTAAATATCATTGTGGCATATAACCAAAAAAATGTGATTGGTAAGGATAATGATATGCCATGGAGCTTGCCCGCGGATTTGGCTTATTTTAAGAAAACAACCATGGGCTGCCCAATCATCATGGGGCGTAAGACACGTGAGTCGCTAGGGCGTCCTCTGCCGGGACGTTTGAATATTGCTATCACGCGTGATACAAGCTATCAAGCCACAGGAACAGAAGTTGTGCATTCCTTAGAAGAGGCTTTGCAACAAGCTAAAGCTGTGCATGATACGGTATTTATTCTTGGTGGTGGCGAGATTTATCGACAAGCCTTAGCGTCAAATCTTGTTGACCGCGTGTATGCGACAGAGATTCATGCGAATATGGATGGTGATACCTTTTTTCCTGTCCTAGATAAAACATATTGGCGAGAAGTATCACGCTCCCCACAAGAGCCACAAAATGACTTAGCCTTTGATTTTGTGGTGTATGAGCGATTAGTGTAAAACACAACTAACTCACCAATTAATGACTGTGTGTGCATAAAAAAGACCTCGGGATAACCGAGGTCTAAAACAGAGAGGAAAGTTTCAATAAGGGAATTAATCAGTCAGCTTGCTGAGGCTGATTAGCGATGACGGTAAAGATCGCCAAATGGATCATAGCCTTTGTTTACTGATGACTGTACACTTTGCGCTGTTTTAACTTCAGGTGTTTTTGTTTGAGTTTGAGTTTGTGTTTGTGCTTGTGCAAAACCTGTTGCACCCATAGCTAATGCTGCACCTAAAACGATTGTTTTGATTGTTGAGTTTTTCATATTTTTCTCCTTAACTACGTGGGTAACTATTACCCGAATGTTTATTTATCGACTGACTTTGTGTTCAACGAGTCAGTGATTGCATTATGCTCCTTGGCTAATTTCAAATATATTTCATTTTTAAAATGATTTATTACATTTGCTTTCAACTAGCATTGATTTGTTATAAACTGGTTACGAAACGCTGATTTAGATGCTTATTTAAGTTTTTTGATTGTTTCGGATGACTTAAATTTTGGATAGTTTTTATTGCTAGACGAAAAAAAACCCAGAGTCTTGCGACTCTGGGCAAAATCCACCAAAGGAGGAGGGTGGAGGAGACAACTGTAGATGGACTCAACCATCAATAGAATAATTATTGCAGTTTTTTTTGTGCGGCGCAAGGTGAAATTAGGTAAAAACCCTTAGAAAATTGTAAACAATTTTAAATTGTGTTGCCTGTAAAAAACAGCAAACAATCATTACACACGAAACCGCTAAATCAAGCTAAGATAGTGAGTTAACATTTTTAATATACACGGGTTTAATGTGTCTATTTCTTTGCAATACCTATATGTGGTATTAACAGCATTTACAGTAGGTGGTTTAATTGTTTTTTCAGAACGATGGCATGGTCGCTTTACGGGTGATTATGATCTCAATAAGCCACAAGCCTCTCATAAAGTATCTACCCCTCGCGTAGGTGGCTTAGCGGTATTCGCTGGTACCTTGGCAGGTCTATTGGTATGGGGTAAGCCTGACAATACGACTTTGCATTGGTTATGGCCTGCGTTGTTTGTGGCTTCTTTACCTGTCTTCGGTGCGGGTATCTTAGAGGATATTACGAAAGATGTCGGTGCTGGCAAGCGTTTATTAGCCGCTTTCGTGTCGGCAGCTATGGCATGGTGGTTTTTCGGTGGTGTTAGTCGAGTGGATGTAGAGGTGCTTGACTACCTCTTTAGCTTTTGGCCAGTTTCATTAATATTTACGGTAATTGCAGTGGGAGGTTGTACTCATGCGCTTAATCTCGTTGATGGTATGAATGGACTCGCTTCGATGGTATCCGTGTTGATGTCCATTTCTATTGCTTTGGTGGCTTACCAAGTGGGTGATATGGCTGTTTTTACAATCGCTTTAGCAATGGCATCAGCGATTGTGGGATTCTTCGTCTGGAACTTCCCTTTTGGGCGAGTATTTTTGGGTGATGGTGGCGCTTACTTTATCGGCTTCGTGCTAGCAGAATTGGCGGTATTGCTCGTTATGCGTAATCCATCAGTATCGCCATTTTATGCTTTAGCTGTTCTGTTTTATCCCGTATTTGAGACTTTATTCTCTATCTGGCGACGCAAGTTCAAGCGTGGCGTACCAGTAGATCAGCCGGACGCATTGCATTTACATCAATTGATTTTTCGTCGCTTGGTGCGCATTACCTTTAATCGAGAAGGCAAAGAAGCATTGCCGTATCTGTGTAATGCTTTAACGTCACCTTATTTATGGGTACTGACTCTCTTAAACTTGGTGCCCGCGACTTTATTTTGGGATAGTCCTTTATTATTGTGCTTAGGTATGTTGTTCTTCTCAGGGGCTTATATTTGGTTATATTCACGCTTAGTGAAGTGGCGTTGTCCCCGATGGCTTTTATTGCCGTCTATATTCAATAAGCGATAATTTAATCCACAAAAATATTTACTATTCTTAGCTATTTGCAAAAAATGGCTTTGTTACAATAACTTTTTTCATACTCTTTAGGAGTTTAACGTGCAATTACAAGACATCAAATTAGCCGTTGTAGGCTTA
>JAXECN010000015.1:0-5176 GCA_034093535.1 Pelistega sp. | reverse complement strand
CAAGGGCATATGGTATGGTTATGGCGCTTATTTGCTGTTGCCGCTGGTGCGATGATTGCACTGCAAGGAGCGATTAATACTCAGCTTAGTTATGCCTTGCAATCGAGTATTCAAGCAAGTTTTATCTCATTCTTCGTAGGTATGGTTGCCTTGGTGGTGATTGTCGCTATCAAAGAGCGTAATTTTCATACGGTACTTTCTGCTGTTGGTTCGGGGAAGCCTTGGTGGATTTGGTTAGGAGGTGTCTTAGGAGCAGCGTTTGTTGTGCTGTCGGTCATCCTAGTGCCGTGGATTGGTGTCGGTCAGATGTTGGTGCTGATTCTGCTTGGCTTGTTGATAGGAAGCCTGTGTATCGATAGTTTTGGTTGGTTTGGCGTGACTCGTAAGCCAGTGAGACTGTCCCAATTTATCGGGATAGCTATTTTGGTACTGGGTGTACTATTGATTCGTCTGATTTAGTCTTATTAAAGAGAGGACTTTGACAAAGAGGGTGGTATTTTCGATTAAAATACCGCTTTCCTTATTAAAAGTATGACCATGTCTGACAATCATTTACGCTGGATTCCTGCTCGTGTTGATGAAATAAGTGAAATTGCAGAGGATATTAAGCAGTTCCATTTATTTTTACCATCATTTACGCGGTTTGAGACTTTACCTCTCAATGCTTATGTTGAGATTAAAACATCCACAGGTGTAGCACGTCAGGTACCGATTGTGACACATAAGCTGAATACACAAGAAATTATTATCGAAGTCGCTTTAAAAGACACTGCAGATGTGGCTTTACGTGACTTTTATGATAATACCGCACTCGAACAAATCATCGAACTCACGGCTCCTTTTTCAGCTCATGACCGAGATGATGATATTGATTTTTATGTCAAATTGGTGCGTCAAGGCATTACTCTAGCGATTCCTAAAGAAGTTAGCATTACGGATGTTATGCGAGAGAATGGCTTAAAAGTTAATACTTCATGCGAATATGGTATCTGTGGTACTTGTTATACTGAGGTACTTAAAGGAGAAATCATCCATAAGGACACTTATCTTATGGATGATGAAAAAGCCAAACAAGACTGTATGATGATTTGTGTATCGCGTGCAGCACCGGGTAGTACTATTGAGCTAGACCTCTAGATACGCTCTCTAGTGCTTATGGGTGCACATCGATGGTCGCTCCCGCCTAGGATTCTGTTGCCCAAATATCATCAGTCTTAGCCGCCATAATAAAGTCATTACGATGTAGCCCCTTAATGCTATGTGACCACCAAGTAACGGTCACTTTGCCCCATTCGGTGAGGATACCCGGGTGATGACCTTCGCTTTCGGCTAAATCCGCCAGACGGTTACTAAATGCCATTGCCTGTTTGAAGTTTTTAAATTTAAACTCACGTTGAAGTTGCATAATGCCATCGACGACAATGGCACGCCATTCGGGTACCATGAGGACGAGTTCAGCGAGTTCTTCGTCAGTCACACGAGGTGCATCAGCGCGGCAAGCTTCACAAGATTGTTGATTAAGAGCGGTCATATTTTTTCCTATGATAAAAGACTGGGGTGAGGGTCAAAAAGCCCTTTTTCCATCGCGATATGAACTTGTTGCATTAAGTTGCTTTGAGCAAGCGTGAACAAGCTATTAATATCATCGAGTACATAATAAATTGGCTGAATACGATCGATACGATAAGGAGTGCGTAGCACGTCCATGAGATTAAACTCACGGTATTCAGGCTCTCCACTTAAGGCATAGAGGGTTTCAGCGGGTGAGCTGAGAATACCACCACCATAGATACGGCGATTTTCCGCTGAGCCAACTAGCCCAAACTCAATCGTAAACCAATAAAGGCGAGCAAGGAAAATACGCTCTTCTTTGTTGGCTTGTAATCCTAATTGACCATAAGTCTCATTAAAAGCGGCAAAGGCAGGGTGCGTTAGCAACGGACAATGACCAGCAATTTCATGAAAAATATCGGGTTCTTGAATATAGTCAAAATCTTCTCGGCGACGGATAAAGGTAGCGACGGGGAAAGATTTGTTGGCTAATAACTCAAAAAAACGTCCAAAGGAAATGAGTGCTGGTACTTGAGCTGTTTGCCAACCGGTATTCTCCAATAAGACATGGTCAATATCACTCAGTTGAGGGATATGGTCTAGTGGGAGATTTAATTTGGCTAAACCATCTAGGTACTCTTGGCACGCACGCCCCGGTAGGGTAGTTTGTTGGCGAGTGATTAATTCATGCCATATAGTATGCTCATTAGCAGGATAACTGATAAAACCTGTTTCATCTGCTTGACGAGCCACATAGGTGTAGTCGTCTCTGCTCATATCGAATTTATAGATAATCAGGTGGATAACTGTATGAATTTAACAAAAAGTCATTATCGAGCCTATGGGCATTTTCACTAATAAGAAACAGGGAATTGTTTGACCCCGTCAGAGGTAACTTGTATGATAGCTTTAGTAAATTTAATGTGTTTTTTAAGAGGTATGCCATGAGCACCACTAACCAAAGTATTGCACAGAATGACTTAGATTATGTTTTTCATTCTTGGTCAGTACAAAATCAATTAAAACCGATGGCATTTAAAACAGGCAAAGGTTGCTATTTAGAAGATTTTGAGGGCAAGCAATACCTAGACTTTAGTAGTCAGTTGGTCAATACGAATATCGGTCATCAACACCCTAAAGTGGTGGCGGCGATTATGGCGCAAGCACAGTTATTGACGACCATCGCCCCAGCGCATGCCAATCAAACACGAGCGTTGGCGGCTCAGAAAATTTTAGAAGTAGCACCGCAAGGCTTTAAGAAAGTCTTCTTCACCAATGCAGGTGCGGATGCTGTAGAAAATGCGATTCGTATGGCGCGTTTGTATACTGGTCGTCGCAAAGTGTTATCGACATATCGTTCGTATCATGGTAATACGGGGACTGCCATTAATGCGACAGGTGAAGCCCGTCGTTTTAACAATGAATATGCACAAGACCATGTGCATTTCTTTGGTCCTTATTTATATCGTTCAGAGTTTTGGGCGAACAATGAAACAGAAGAGTGCCAGCGTGCTTTGCAACATCTACGTCGTATCATTGAGTGCGAAAATCCAGCGAGTATTGCTTGTATCATTTTAGAGAGCTTACCGGGTAGTGCTGGCATCATGGTGCCACCAGTAGGCTATATGCAAGGCGTACGTCAGCTATGTGATGAATTTGGCATTATGCTTATTCTTGATGAAGTGATGGTCGGTTTTGGACGTACGGGTAAATGGTTGACGTTAGAGCACTATGAAGGTGTGATACCTGATTTAATCACGTTTGCTAAGGGGGTCAATTCAGGCTATGTGCCTGCAGGTGGTGTGATTATATCTGAAAAGATTAGTGATTACTTTGACGATAAGATGTTCCCCGGTGGATTGACCTACTCAGGACATCCACTCGCGATGGCGGCGATTGTGGCGACGATTGATACGATGCGTGAAGAGGGTATGGTAGAAAACGCCGCTCGTCTTGGTGCAGAGGTTTTAGGTCCAGGACTAAAAGCATTGGCAGCGAAGCATCGTGTTGTGGGTGAGGTTCGTGGTTTAGGACTTTTCTGGGCAATTGAGTTAGTCAGTGATAGTGAGAAAAAGACTAAGTTCACTGCAGCTGATATGAATAAGGTTAAACAGCTTTGTATGGAAAAGGGGTTAGTGCCGTTTATCGCCGAAAACCGTATTCATGTGGCTCCTCCATTAATCGTTACAGAGGCAGAGGTACAAAAAGCATTGACCATCTACGATGAGGTGTTAAGTCACTTTGCTTAAAGGATACAACCTATCACGACAAAGAGCAGTACAACGGTCGTGATACTGAGCTTTAACCATTGCAGACAGAGAAAACCAAAAAACGCTAGCAGAGCCGCATTGAGAGAAGTGAGGCTATTGCTAGCGATAGGATGGATAAGGGTACTGGCTAAGATACCGATTACTGCTGCATTGATGCCTTGTACTGCACGGCGTACCCCGTGGTGATATTGAAGGCCTTCCCATAGTGGCAATATCCCCAGTACAAGCAAAGCTCCTGGTAAGAAGATAAACAGAATAGCCGTCACACCGCCTACACCACCATCGATTAATCCACCGAGAAAGGCGGCAAACGTAAACAGAGGGCCAGGAACGGCTTGGGTGAGACCATAGCCTATGAGGAAATCTTGCGTACTTACCCAGGCTTGTGTTTCTGCTTGTAGCCATGGCAGTACCGTGTGTCCGCCACCAAAGACAAGAGCGCCAGCACGATAGAAACTATCCGCAATCTGTGAGAGAGGGGTTGGGATATAATGAGCGACGATAGGTAAGCCGATTAGAAGTAAAGCAAAAACACTGAGGAGTCGCCAAGCCATGCGAGAGGATGGGGTTGAAATCGCTGAGTGGGTATTTACCGCCGTCTCTTTTTTAAACAGAGCATAGCCTAATACGGCACAGCAGATAATCCATAGGAGCTGTACCCAGAGAATAGGCAAGGTGAGGCATATGAGTACAGTGAGTAAAATAGTACCCCAGACTTTGGCTTGCGTACCAATTGGTCGTAGCATACTTAAAAGCGCATGTGCTACTACGGAGACAGCAAGGATTTTAAGGCTATAAAATACACCGACAGGGACGATGGTATCGTGCATAAAACCTGTGGCGAAAGCGAGTAAAAAGAGGGCGGATGGTGTAGTAAAAGCTAACCAAGCTAAGAATGCACCGAGATAACCGCCACGGGCATAGCCGATAACGATACCGAGTTGGCTACTGGCAGGACCGGGTAAGAATTGACATAGGCTAATCCATTGCTGAAACTGTGCATCACTAAACCATTGCTTACGCTTGACGAATTCTTCGTAGAAGTAAGCAATATGTGCAACAGGACCACCAAAGGAACTTAAACCTAGGCGTAAAAAGGTGAGAAATAGCTGGAGCATATAACTGGCTTATCCAAATAGCAGAGTATTTTTCATTTATTATAAATTGGGCGATAACATAAGGACGATTGATATGCGTTTTCTCCACACATCAGATTGGCATTTAGGACGAACCCTCTACGGCAAAAAGCGTTATGAGGAGTTTGCTCAGTTGCTTGATTGGACCTTAACGACGCTTAAACAAGAGCAGATTGATGTGTTGATTATTGCAGGGGATATCTTTGATACCACCGCGCC
>JAXECN010000014.1:0-9025 GCA_034093535.1 Pelistega sp. | reverse complement strand
AGAAGCATTTTATGGTAATTGGGCATATGATAAGCCATCTCCATTTGAGAAATATCGCTACTTATCTTTAGAGGCCGATCCTAGTTTGGTCAAACAATTAATTGGTGTACTAGAAGAGACATTCCCTTTGTTAAAAGGAATCAAAGTTAAGGAAGCGTGGTCTGGTCTGATTGATAGCACTCCTGATGGT
Source organism: Pelistega sp. (assembly GCA_034093535.1). GTDB lineage: Bacteria > Pseudomonadota > Gammaproteobacteria > Burkholderiales > Burkholderiaceae_B > Taylorella. The sequence goes on along the minus strand of JAXECN010000014.1, from coordinate 8,835 downwards.
ATTCCTGTGATTTCGACAGTAGATCAAATTAAGGGGTTAATTATTTCCTCAGGATATAGTGGGCATGGTTTTGGACTGGGACTTGGAGCTGGGCGATTAACAGCAGATTTAGTTAATAATGACACTCCTGTGGTTGATGCGGATCCGTTTAAGTTTTCTCGTCTAATTGATGGTTCTAAAATTCAACGACCAGGAATGATGTAAACATAAAAAAGCACGTTGTAAAAAACGTGCTTTTTTAATACTTTGATTTGTTATTAATTTTCTTGTGAGATTACAACACCATCGCCGCAATCCAACCAGACACTAATAGCGGTAAGTTATAGTGTAAGAATGTTGGAATGACGGTATCACGCATATGGTCGTGTTGTCCATCTACATTTAAACCTGCGGTGGGACCCAGTGTTGAGTCAGAAGCAGGAGAACCTGCGTCACCCAATGCACCAGCTGTACCGATTAAGGCGAGTGTTGCCGCAGGAGAGAAGCCCATGGTGACACATAATGGTACGTAGATAGTGGCAATAATCGGCAAAGTAGAGAATGAGCTCCCAATGCCCATGGTGACTAATAAGCCGACCACTAGCATCGCTAATGCCGCCATGCCTTTGCTATTACCAAAGAGTGCTGCTGAGGCCTCTACTAGAGGTTGGATTTGTTTGGTTTCTTTCATGACTTCTGCAAAGCCTTGAGCAGCAATCATAATAAAACCAATCATTGCCATCATTTTGATACCGTCATTAAAGACATTGTCAGCCTCTTTCCAACGGACTACGCCTAATGCCATAAATACAGCAAAGCCGACCATGGCACCAATAAGTAATGAGTCTGTCTTTAGTTGGACAATAAATGATAGAACAATCGCAAATAATGCTACAAAGCTACGATAGCGAGAAGTCTCCGGTGTTTTAGCTTGTTGATTATTATTGACATCCACCTCAGTTGTTTGGTATTGACGTGGTTTGCGATAACTAATAAATACAGCAATGAGTAAGCCAGCTACCATACCTAGGGCAGGGATAGTCATCGCGTTAAATAAATTAATCCCTGATACATCTAAACCGGCTTGGGTAATATTACCCACTAGAATTTTTTGTAGGAAGATTTCACCAAAACCATAAGGCAACCACATATAGGTAGTGACTAGACCAAATGTCATTACGCAAGCTAGTAAACGACGGTCTACTTGCATACGATTAAAGACTAATAAGAGTGGTGGGATAATCAGGGGGATAAACGCGATATGAATAGGGATAATATTCTGACTCATCACACTCATCGCTAGGATGACCAGTAAAATTCCCCATTTCACCATACCACCTGTGCTATTGGAGCTGTTCAGGCGATTAATGACGCTATTGGCAAGCATTTGCGGTAGACCTGAGTGGGCAATCGCGACAGCAAATGCACCTAGTAATGCATAAGAAAGAGCAATTTGGGCACCATTGGAAAGACCTGTCTGGAAAGCCTTCATGGTGGCTTCGATACCTAGACCGGCACTGAGCCCACCAGCTAATGCACCAAGAATTAAGCTGAGTACAACGTGTACCCGTGCTAATGAGAGCACGAGCATGACTGCCACAGCAATAACGACGGCATTCATGAAAAACTCCTTGAAAAATTAGTTCTCAAGGAGTGTATCACGAAGAAACGAATTGTTACTAAGAAAAGCCTTTAAAACGTTACTTAGCCGCCACAAGCACCGCAGCAACCGCTTTTAGTGGCTTTTTCTTGGGGCGCTTGTTGTGGTTCTGCGGGTGTGTTGCTTGCTGCTTTACGCTGTACTTGTTCAAATTGAGGTTCTTGAGCTTTTTGGTTTTCTTGTGACATGATTATCTCCAAGAGGGTTAGTGATGAGACTATTCTAGATGGAGCGTATGGAATTGTCTTAAATAGCCGTAAGAAATAAAAGCTTTAAAAATAGAGGGATATTATTAGGGTTTGGTAACATAGCGGATAATTAAACCTAATGTCCCCTGTAATACCCAGCCAACGCCGAGTGCAAAGACTAGAGTGCCAATTCCGAGTACTCCACCTAATAACCAACCTAAGAGACAGACGGTCGCCTCGATGAGGGTGCGAATGGTGCCGATTTTCCAACCCGTGACTTGGTATAGTCCCACCATCAAGCCATCACGTGGTCCGGGACCCATATGGCAGGTGAGATAAAATGCCGAGGCGGAGCCAATGAGGAATACGCCGGCAAACATAAAGATAATTCGCCATAACATCTCTGTTGGTGCTGGTACTAATGAGGCAGTAAAGCCCAAACCGACGGCAATAAGAGAAATGTTTAAAATTGTCCCCAAACCGGGCTTTTGTTTAAAAGGCAGCCATGTGAGCATAACGCCGACACTGACAAAGAAACTGACCCAACCGATGTGACCACCAGTAATATTCGCAATCCCTTGGGCAAAGACTGTCCATGGAGTTGAACCGAGGTGTGAGAGCAGTAATAAGCCGTCACCTATCCCAAAGATAAGTAAAGAGATAGAGAGTACAGGTAAAGAAGCAAAAGTAGGTATCCAGTGTGAGTTGGCAGACCAAGGAGTGCGAGGCAAAGTGTGTTTACGAGTACTCATAGATAATACGAGGTGATGGAGAGCGACAAATCATGCTGTTAAGTGTAAAGCATAAGCTGATAGATGTGTAGGCAGATTTATGAAAAAAATTCACCATAAGACGTAAAAATCTCATAAAAGCTAATGGTTATATCAATATTGCGAAAACGTGGTTTGTGTACAATTAAGAGTTTGATATGCTTATTCCATATTTTTATAGGAAGATAGAAATGAATAACAAAAAATTATTTAGCACGCTTTTATTAAGTTTAGCAACAGCTTATACGGCCAATGCGGCTGAAAAACTATCTGTAGCAGCTACGCCTGTTCCTGCTGCTGAAATTTTAGAGTTTATGAAACCTGCACTTGAAAAAGAGGGTGTGGACTTGGCTATCCATGTCTTTACCGATTACATTCAGCCTAACCAACAAGTGGCTGATAAGCAAGTGATGATGAACTGCTTCCAGCATAAACCACACTTAGATGCGTTTAATGCACGTACAAATGCAGGCTTAACACCAGTAGGTTATATCTATGTGCCACCACTAGGCGCTTACTCTCGCAAGGTTAAAGATGTTAAAGATTTAGCTGAGGGTGCAACAGTGGCTATTCCTAATGACACCACAAACAGCACACGTGCATTATTGTTGTTGGAAAAAGGCGGTTTAATTAAGCTAAAAGACCCGACTGACCTACAAGCGACAGCGGCGGATGTCGTTGAGAATCCGAAGAAATTAAAATTCCGTGAGTTAGAAGCGGCAACATTACCACGAGTAGTGGATGATGTAGATTTAGCGGTAGTAAACACAAACTACGCTTTAGAAGCTAACTTAAATCCAAAAACAGACTCTTTAATTCTTGAGGATGCTAATTCGCCATACGCTAACTTATGTGCGACAGATCCACAATATAAAGATCACCCAGCTGTGGCTAAGCTCATGAAAGCGTGGCACTCTCCAGAAACGGTGAAGTTTATCGAAGAGAAGTATAAAGGCACGATTATTCCAGTGGCGAATTAATATTGAACTAGGGTGTTAAATCCGAACCCTTACATAAGAATTCTTTCTTGCTCGGATGTGCGCTGCACATAGACGCTGCGAAAGAACTTATTACGGGGTCAGTTTTTCCAAGTTCAAAAACATCGAGGGCTCGCTAAAATAGGCGAGCCTTTGTTGTTTTTTCAATCCTTAACACAAAGTTTATTCGCTAAGGGCTTGAATAAAATAGAAAAAGCGTATAGAATATGAAGTCTTCACCTAGAAAAGGCGAAGATAAATAAACAGAATCAATCCCAGAGTAAAGCAACTGGTATGGTGAGTTTTTATTGAAAAATCAAAAGCTTACTCATAAAAAGTACTAGACTCATACGGGCCCAAAACTGGTTATATGTAAATGGGAAATCACTCATTTTGAGTGGTTAATGTAACTAAGTTGGAACAGGAATAATCATGATCCAAATGCAAAGCACGCTAGACGTGGCTGACAACACTGGTGCACGCCGAGTAATGTGCATTAAGGTGCTTGGCGGTTCTAAGCGCCGTTATGCTGCTATCGGTGACATTATTAAAGTTAGTGTTAAAGATGCTGCACCGCGCGGTCGCGTCAAAAAAGGCGAAGTATACAATGCAGTAGTAGTGCGTACTGCGAAAGGTGTTCGTCGTAAAGATGGCTCATTAATCCGCTTCGGTGGTAATGCAGCTGTATTGCTAAATGCTAAATTAGAGCCAATCGGTACTCGTATCTTCGGCCCAGTAACACGTGAATTACGTACTGAGCGCTTTATGAAGATCGTTTCATTGGCACCTGAAGTAATCTAAGGGGCTGGCAATGAATAAAATTCGCAAAGGTGACGAAGTAATCGTTATCACAGGTCGTGACAAAAAACGTCGTGGTGTTGTTTTAGCTCGTGTTGATGCTGATCACGTATTAGTGGAAGGTATCAATGTTGTTAAGAAACATCAAAGACCAAACCCAATGACTGGTGCACAAGGTGGTATCGTTGATAAAACAATGCCAATCCATATTTCTAATGTGGCAATCTTTAACCCAACGACAGGTAAAGCTGATCGTGTAGGTATCAAAGAGGTTGACGGTCATAAAGTTCGCATTTATCGCTCCAACGGTGAAGTCGTTGGCGTTAAAGCTTAAGGAGCAATTTAAGAATGGCTCGTTTCCAAGATTTATACAACAACAAGATTGCTGGCGAAATCAAAAAGCAATTTGGTTACAAAAGTGACATGGAAGTGCCTCGCATTACCAAAGTTACTTTAAACATGGGTGTATCTGAAGCTGTTGCTGATAAGAAAGTTATCGAGCACGCTGTTTCTGACCTAACCAAGATTGCTGGTCAAAAACCAGTAATTACGAAAACTCGTAAAGCGATTGCGGGTTTCAAAATTCGTGAAAACTATCCTATCGGTTGTATGGTAACTCTACGCGGTCAACGCATGTATGAGTTCTTAGATCGTTTAGTGACTATTGCTTTACCACGTGTACGTGACTTCCGTGGTATTTCAGGTAAAGCATTCGATGGTCGTGGTAATTATAACGTAGGGGTTAAAGAGCAAATCATTTTCCCTGAAATTGAATACGACAAAATTGATGCATTACGTGGTCTAAACATCAGCATCACAACAACTGCTAAGACTGACGAAGAAGCTAAAGCTTTATTGAAAGCTTTCGGTTTCCCGTTTCGTAACTAAGGGGCGATGACGTGGCAAAATTATCACTCATCAATCGTGATATCAAACGTGCTAAATTAGTAGAAAAATTCTCTGCTAAACGTGCAGCACTTGTAGCGATTATCAACGATCAATCAAAATCAGATGAAGAGCGCTATGAAGCGCGCTTGAAGTTACAACAATTACCTCGCAATGCTAACCCAACGCGTATGCGTAATCGTTGTGTAATCACTGGCCGTCCTCGTGGCGTTTTCAGCAAATTTGGTTTAACCCGTCACAAACTACGCGAGATGGCTATGCGTGGTGAAGTGCCTGGTATGACAAAAGCAAGCTGGTAGGAGAAAGAATTATGAGCATGAGCGATCCAATCGCAGACATGTTGACTCGCATCCGCAATGGTCAGCAAGTCGAGAAGGTTTCAGTATCTATGCCGTCCTCAAAGCTTAAAGTAGCTATCGCTACTGTGCTGAAAGAAGAAGGCTATATCGAAAACTTCGAAGTTAAAGGTGACAAGACTAAACCTGAACTTGAAATCGAACTTAAGTACTACAACAACCAACCTGTGATCGAGCGTATCGAGCGCGTATCACGTCCTGGTTTACGTATCTACAAAGGTCGTGCAAGCATTCCTCAAGTGATGAATGGTCTTGGTGTAGCAATCGTATCTACTTCACGCGGTGTAATGACTGACCGTAAAGCGCGTTCAGTTGGCGTGGGTGGTGAAGTACTATGCTATGTGGCATAAGGAGATAGAATATGTCACGTATTGCTAAGAACCCAGTTATCGTACCTAGTGGTGTTGAGGTAAAAATCGCTGCTGATAACATCAATGTTAAAGGCCCATTAGGTGAATTAAATCAAGCTTTAACAGGCGACGTAGCTGTTAAGTTAGAAGATGGTAAAGTAAGCTTTGCTGTTGCTAACGAAACTCGTCACGCTAAAGCAATGTCTGGCACTCTACGTGCTCTAGTTAACAATATGGTTGTTGGCGTGAGCAAAGGTTTTGAGCGTCGCTTAACATTAGTAGGCGTGGGTTACCGTGCTGCTGTACAAGGTGATGCATTAAAACTAGAGTTAGGCTTCTCACATGATGTTGTTCATCCACTACCAAAAGGCGTAAAAGCCGAATGTCCTAGCCAAACGGAAATCGTTTTAAAAGGCTTTGACAAACAAGTGGTTGGCCAAGTAGCTGCTAAGATTCGCGCTTATCGTCCACCAGAGCCATATAAAGGTAAAGGTGTTCGCTACGCTGATGAAACAGTTATCATCAAAGAAGTTAAGAAGAAATAATAGCGCAGACAAGGAATTACTATGGACAAGAAATTATCTCGTTTGCGTCGTGCAGTGGCTACTCGCCGCAAGATTGCTCAATTACGTGTACACCGCTTATCAGTGCACCGTACAAATCTGCACATTTACGCGAACATTATTTCGCCAGAAGGCGACAAAGTGTTAGTGGCTGCTTCTACTCTTGAGCCAGAAGTGCGCAAAGCATTAGCTGATAGCAAAACAACTGGTGGTAACGTTGCTGCTGCTACATTAGTAGGTAAGCGCGTTGCAGAAAAAGCTAAAGCAGCTGGTATCGAATCGGTCGCATTTGACCGTTCGGGTTTCCGTTATCATGGCCGTGTAAAAGCGTTAGCAGAAGCTGCGCGTGAAGCCGGTCTTAAGTTCTAAGGAAGGATTGTCAAATGGCAAAAGCACAAGGCAAACAAGCCCCTGAACAAGAGCGCGATGACGGTTTTCGTGAAAAAATGATCGCGGTTAACCGCGTCAGCAAAACTGTTAAGGGCGGTCGCACGATGAGTTTTGCAGCGTTAACCGTGGTTGGTGATGGCGATGGTCGCATCGGCATGGGCAAAGGTAAAGCACGTGAAGTTCCTGTAGCAGTTCAAAAAGCTATGGAACAAGCTCGTCGCGGTATGAAGAAAATTGCTTTAAACAATGGTACATTACATCACACTGTTGTTGGTAAGCATGGTGCATCTACTGTACTAATTTCTCCAGCGGCAGAAGGTACTGGTGTAATCGCCGGTGGTCCAATGCGTGCTATTTTTGAAGTAATGGGTGTACGTAACGTTGTAGCTAAGAGCTTAGGTTCTAGCAACCCTTACAACTTAGTACGTGCTACTCTTAACGGTTTAAACGCTAGCATGACTCCTTCTGAAGTTGCTGCTAAACGCGGTAAAACTGTTGAAGAAATCCTAGGATAAGATCATGGCACAAAAACAAATTAAAGTAACCTTAGTTCGTTCTGTTATTGGTACTAAAAGCGACCACCGTGCTACAGTACGTGGTTTAGGCTTAGGTAAAGTTAATAGCAGCCGAGTGTTACTCGATACACCTGAAGTACGCGGGATGATTCGTAAAGTGGATTATCTAGTGTCAGTTTCAGAAGCCTAAAGGAATAAAGATGTCTGAAATGCAACTCAACACTTTATCACCAGCTGCAGGTAGTAAGCACGCTAAACGCCGCGTAGGTCGCGGTATTGGCTCAGGCTTAGGTAAAACTGCAGGTCGTGGTCACAAAGGTCAAAAATCACGTTCAGGCGGCTTCCATAAAGTCGGCTTTGAAGGTGGTCAAATGCCTTTACATCGTCGTTTACCAAAACGTGGTTTCACGACTTTAAATCAACACTTATACGATCAAATTCGTTTGTCTGATTTAGAGCGTTTAACTGCTGAAGAAATCGACGTTCAAGTTTTAAAGCAAGCTGGTGTGGTTGGCCAAGCCGTACGTTACGTTAAGGTCATCAAATCAGGCGAATTAACTCGCAAAGTAGCCTTAAAAGGCATCAATGCAACTGCGGGTGCGCGTGCTGCTATCGAAGCAGCTGGCGGTTCTCTTGCTTAATTAAGGGGTAAATGTGGCTAAAGCGCAGACAACTAGTCAAGGTGGCGGTAAAAAATACGGCGACTTAAGACAGCGTCTTGTGTTCCTATTGTTAGCATTGGTTGTGTACCGTTTCGGTACACATATCCCAGTTCCGGGTATTAACCCAACTGTGATGCAGGAGCTATTCTCTGCTCAGTCTGATGGTATCGTAGGCTTTTTCAACATGTTCTCGGGTGGTGCGTTAGAGCGCTTCTCAGTCTTTGCATTAGGTATCATGCCGTATATTTCGGCATCGATTATTATGCAATTATTGACAGCAGTAGTGCCGTCATTAGAGGCCTTGAAAAAAGAGGGTGAGGCAGGTCGTCGTAAGATTACCCAATACACTCGTTACGGGACAGTTGTTTTAGCTTTATTGCAGGCATTTGGTATTGCCTCTACATTACAAGCTTATATGGCATCGTATCCAGGGCTTATTTATAGTCCTGGTCCGATGTTCGTCTTCACTACAGTAGTTACTTTAGTGACAGGTACGATGTTTGTAATGTGGTTAGGTGAGCAAATTACAGAGCGTGGTTTAGGTAATGGTATTTCAATCCTGATTTTTGCAGGTATTGTCGCTGGTTTACCAGCAGCCTTAGCTGGCATGTTCGAATTAGTGAGCCAAAATCAGATTGGTGCATTTGCAGCGATTGTGATTTTAGCCCTAGTTATTGTCGTAACGGCATTAGTGGTATTTGTAGAGCGCGGTCAACGTCGC
>JAXECN010000013.1:0-23847 GCA_034093535.1 Pelistega sp. | reverse complement strand
TGTGTTTAGCAAACTCATTAGTGATGTGGGTGCGACGTTCATGAGCTGTCGTTAAGCTAATAACATGATTTTGTAGCATTTTATAAGTCTATAAAGAAACTCTCGGATAAAAACAGCTTAAGTATACTTGAATGTTTGAATCTAAACCCAGGTTGAAGTTAGTAAGCCGAGAGAAAGATTATGCTTTAATCCCGATAAATATTGACATAGGCTTTTTCACCAACATAAGCATAGCCACGATACATTCCTTCAGAGTTAAAGGGTAGATAGACATTACCGTGTTTATCAATCGCAATAATACCTCCACTACCATTGAGTGCTGGCAGTTTTTCATGGACAACGCGATCACAAGCTTCTTGTAGACTTAATCCGGCATATTCCATTAGCGCAGATACATCATAAGCGACAACGGAGCGAATAAACAATTCACCATGTCCAGTACTTGAAACAGCACAAGTATTGTTATTGGCATAACAGCCTGCACCGATAATTGGTGAATCACCGACACGTCCAGCAACCTTGTTAGTCATGCCACCTGTTGAGGTGGCAGACGCTAAGTTACCTTGTTGATCTAGCGCAACAGCACCGACAGTCCCCATTTTTTTACGCTCATCTAGGGGGGCTTTAATGTCATGGTCTAGGGCAACAGTTCCCTGTCCTTGAGCTTTGAGCAGTTGCTGATAACGTGCCTCGGTACTGAAATAGTTAGCTTCTACAAAAGTGAGTCCTTGTTCTTTGGCAAACGCTTCAGCACCTTCTCCAATAAAAAAGACATGTTGGCTTTTTTCCATCACTGCACGTGCTGCTTGAATAGGATTTTTAATATGTTTAACCCCAGCAATTGCACCGCAAGCTAAGTTACTACCATCCATAATAGAAGCGTCTAATTCATGTGTACCTTTATTCGTGAATACAGCCCCTCTACCGGCATTGAATAAAGGATTATCTTCTAACATGGTCACTGCCAAGGTCACTGCGTCTAGTGCAGCCCCGCCTTTTTCTAGGCAAAGTGAACCTGCGGTGACAATATCTAAGAGAGCTTGTCGATATTCATGCTCTTGTTCAGGTGTAATATGTTCTTTTGAGATGGCACCTGCGCCACCATGAATGGCAATAACTGGTTTAGTCATAGGGAAACCTCGTCTTAAATAGCTTAGCGTAATGCGGCAGACATAGTTGAAAAGACATTAATCGTGCGAATGACATTTTCAATAGAGTTCTGCGTAAATTGTAATTGCACCCCATCTAGGCGAGAGGTGCCGGGCAGCAAGCAAAAGGTATTTGCTAAGGAAGGATTATTGGCTTGAATGGTACAGACATACGGTCCTTCCATCGTAAAAGGCTTATTGAGTCCTTGGCTTAACTGTTGGACAGCTTTTTGCATACCTGCTTGAATAAGAGCACATGATGCATCAATAGTTTTCGTTGCTGCACTGGTATGACCCATAGCAAACTTCGTTTGTACCCAAACAGCATGAGGGAAGTAGCTTTCATTTTCTGATTGTAGATATTGATCACCACTGCCAAAGATAATAGGAACCCCTTTTTCACCAGCTAGCAAGCCATAGAGGGAGGGTTCACCAACATCCATGCCATTAACATTAATGCGAGCAAAAGCAAAGCTGTTAATCGTATGTGCCAACACGCCGCGCCCTTGTGCACGAGAGTGATGACCGACCAGAGCAACACCGTCAACATCAAATTCCAATCCTGACATCATGCTATATAAACGAGGCTTACCCGTGATAAGTGTGGCACGAGAGTCTATTTCAGAAGCGATAAGATTGCGGAACATCGCATGAGAGTCATTAACAAAAACCTCTGTTGCTCCTGCTTCAAAAGCACCTGCAATAGCAGCATTGGCTTCTTTAATCATCCAGTAGCGAGCTTTTTCATATTCACTATTCCCCGGACGTACTTGCTCGGGAGCCACGACACCAGCAACACCCTCGATATCAGTAGAAATTAAAATTTTCATGGTTAAGCTATCCTATGAGTTCAAGTTTTTGTAGGTGCTGCATTAACGTAGGGCAGTGATGACCGTTACGACCAGTCACTTCTGTGGCATACCATAAAGCATTAATAATCGCTTGTTCAGTAGCTTCCGCTGCTGCATTAAAAAAGTCATTGAGAGCACTCTCGTGAATGAGTGCTGTGGGGTTAAGATTATCAGTCTTATCGTGAGAGATGATATTACTGGTGGAAAAAGCGACCGCAATATCACCACTACCATGTCCGTAATTTGACCCTGTTCTGGCAAGACCTGCCGCAGCACGCATACTTAGGCGTTTGAGTTGTCTAGCATCTAATGGGGCATCAGTCGCCAGAATGATAATGATAGACCCTTTATCTATTTGGGCTTCTAGCTGTTGGAGTGCTTCAATTTGTTGTCCGATTGCATGACCTTGGATTTGTAGATAAGGTAATGCACCAAAATTTGATAAGACGAGAGCACTGACAAGATGTTGTTTATCAGCAGATACATAGCGGGACGCCGTACCTATGCCACCCTTTAAACCAAAGCTACGCATACCGCGACCGGCACCGACAGAACCTTGTTCAATATAAACTTGTTGCTGTGAGCAAGCATCATAGTAATGCGCTTCTTGAATGGCAAATGCTTGAATGTCATTGAGGATACCATCATTGCACTCAAGTACGAGAGGATTGACTGTAGGCCATTCACGTCCAATTTGTGGGTGTTTGGTAAAGGCTTGGCGAATTTGTGCCTGTGCCAGAATAGGAACGGCAAAGGTATTGCTTAAAGCGATAGGGGTTTCAATAACACCTAATTCTTCGAGTTGAATTAGACCAATGCTCTTACCAAAACCATTAATCACAGAGGTGCCAGCCGCCACTTTGTGTAAAAATAAATCCTTATGATGAGGATAAATGACGGTTACCCCAGTCTGAATATTCCCCTGATTTAAGGTAACTTGACCTACGGTGACTCCAGCGACATCACTGAGTCGATTATGTGGCCCCTCAGGTAATACACCGACTTTTGGTGGTGTAGTAGCATTAAAAAGAAATTTACGCATATTATTGTTTTAACTTTGGATCAAGTGCATCACGCAAGCCGTCACCTAATAGGTTAAAGGCAAGTACAGTAAAGAAAATAGCTAGTGCAGGGAAGAGCGCAATGTGTGGTGCCAAGGCAATATCGGCACGAGCTTCATTGAGCATAGCTCCCCATTCAGGAGTAGGAGGTTGAGCACCTAATCCAATAAAAGAAAGCGAAGCCGCAGTAATAATCGAGGTGCCGATACGCATAGTGCCGTAGACGACAATGGGTGAAATAGTCCCTGGTAGGATATGTTTAAAAATAATTGAAAAGTCTGATGCACCTAAGCTACGAGCGGCTTCCACATAGGTCATATTTTTTAGCGCTAGTGTATTACCACGAACTAAGCGAGCAAAAGCAGGGATACTAAAGACTGCAACGGCGATAATAACATTAATGATACTAGGTCCTAGAATAGCAATAACACCAATGGCTAGCAAAATACCTGGGAAAGCTAATAATACATCAGAAATACGCATAACCAGACGGTCGGTCCAGCCTTCATAGTAGCCGGCTAATAAGCCGAGAAGCGTACCTACGGCAGCACCTAGCGCAACAGAAATAAAGCCCGCTGCGAGAGAAATTCGTGTGCCCATAATGATACGGCTGAGAATATCTCGTCCTAGTGAATCGACGCCCATCCAATGGATAGCAGAAGGTCCTTCATTAATTCTATCGTAATCAAAAAAGTTCTCAGGATCAAAAGGAACAAGCCAAGGGGCAAAAACCGCAATCAGTACGAGTAATAGGACAAAAGCGGCAGCCCACATAGCTAAAGTTTGTTTTTTAAACTTACGAATAAATTCGCTCATTGGGGTGCGAATTTCAGTGGCAGTAGGATTGATAGTATTTACATTAGACATGACACCCACCTTATTTATAACGAATTGTTGGGTTAATAGCGCCATATAAAATATCAACGATAAGATTAATGACGATAAACTCAAGAGAGAATAATAAAACCAGACCTTGGATTACTGGATAATCACGAGCATTGACAGCATCAACCAGTAATGAGCCCATACCTGGCCAAGCAAAGACCGTTTCCACAACAATTGAGCCACCTAATAAGAAGCCAAATTGCAAGCCCATCATGGTGACAACAGGAATTAGGGCATTACGCAAACTGTGCTTGATAATCACAATGTATTCACTAAGACCTTTGGCACGTGCGGTACGAACAAAGTCTTCGTTAATAACTTCGACAAATGAAGCACGAGTAAAGCGAGCCATCACAGCAGCCACTGCTGCACCGAGCGTAATGGATGGTAGGATATAGTGTTTCCAGCTGTCCGCACCGATAGAAGGTAACCATCCTAAGTCGACAGCAAAGAATTGAATCAGAATCATCCCTAAGGCAAAAGAGGGGAAGGAAATGCCTGATACTGCAAGCGTCATAAATAGACGGTCAGGCCAGCGATTGCGCCATACGGCAGAAACAACGCCAATAATTAAACCAAAAAATACTGACCATACCATACTGGTGATGGTGAGTAGCATGGTTGGCATAAAGCGTGCCGCAATCTCATCGAAAACACCACGTTTGGTGCGTAGAGACGTGCCTAAATCCCCTTGTAAGAGGTTGCCAATATAATGGAAAAATTGTTCATGCAATGGTAAATGTAAGCCTAAGCTTTGACGAACCAGCTCAACGGTTTCTGCATCTGCTTCTGGTCCTGCAGCAAGAACAGCAGGATCTCCGGGGAGTAGATGAACAAATAAAAATACAACAACACTAATAATGAATAGTGTGGGCAGTATCCCTAAAATTCTTTTTATTAAATAAGATAGCATTTTGTGTCTTTTAAGCGTTGGCAAGTAAGTCTTAAAAAGGGTGATTACTCCCACCGGTATATCGGTGAGAGTAATCATATTGCTACAGAGAGCAATAGGGGTAACTTAAATTAGTCTTTAAGTACGGCAGTTTTGAAGTAAAGTGAACCGTCAGGCATAACAGAGATACCATCTAAGTTTTTACTACGAGCCGCCACTGTTTGGTTGACATTGAGGAATACCCAAGGTGCGTCCGCCCAGATTTGTTTTTGAGCTTCAGCGTATAACTTGGCTTTTTCTTCTTTATCTGTGGTGCGTAATGCAGCAGCTAGATTTGCGTCAACAGCATCATTTTTATAGTAAGCCGTGTTGTTAAAGACTGGAGGCCAAGCATCGCCAGCTAATAATGGGCTTAATGCCCAGTTTGCCTCACCTGTTGAAGCTGACCAACCAGAGTAGTACATACGGACTTGAGCATCTTTAGGATCTTTAACAGTTTGAACACGTTGGACACGTTGACCAGCTTCGAGGTTTTCAACGCTGACTTTAATACCTACTTGACGTAATTGTTGTTGTAGGAACTGTACGGCTTTGACAGATGTACCATCGTTATATGCACCCCATAATGTTGATTCAAAGCCATTTGGATAGCCAGCTTCAGTGAGAAGCTCTTTTGCTTTTTGAGGGTTATATGGCCATGGGTCAAATTGAACAGCATATTCAACTTGTTTTGGTACAACACCTGTTGCCACATCAGCATAACCGTTAAATGCCACCTTAATCATGGCTTCTTTATTGATGGCATAGTTAATCGCTTGACGGACTTTTGGATTATCAAACGGTTTAACTAAAGTATTCATTGAGATATAACGTAAGATAATTGATGGTGCCACCACAACATCAATCTTGTCATTTTTCTTTAATACTTCAATTTGCTCGTTTGGAACAGGATAAATAAATTGAGCTTCACCTGTTTGTAGTACAGCTGCACGCGTATTGTTATCTGTTACGATACGGAAAGTGATAGAGTCAACTTGAGCTGCCTCATCTTTGTTCCAGTAGGCATCAAATTTTTTCATCGAAACTGACTGTGCAGGATCCCAGTTATCGAATACAAAGCGACCTGTGCCGACTGGATGTAAATTGATGTCTTTGCCATATTTTGCTAATGCTGTTGGCGAAATCATCATCGCAGAAGGGTGGGCAAGGTTATTAATAAAAGCAGAGAATGGTGCTTTTAAGGTAACTTTTACCGTATATGGGTCTACGACTTCTACTTTATCGATGTCTTTAAACTGATTAATACGTGCTAATGCATTATTGCGGTCAAGTACACGCTCGAAGTTGTATTTAACGGTTTCAGCATTAAAGTCAGTACCGTCATGGAATTTAACCCCTTCGCGTAATTTAAAGGTGTAGACTAAGCCGTCTTCGCTGACATCATAGCCGGTCGCTAATACAGGTTTAATGTTGAGTTCTGTGTCAAACTCAAAAAGACCTTCATACCAACCCTTACCTAAGGCTTGGCTAATGGTTGAGTTAGTATTGTATGGGTCGAGAGAGTCGATGCTTTGCGAAATAACTGCCACGACATTTTTCTCTGCCATAGCAGGTGACGCAAAACCTAAGCCTGCGATAAGTGCAGACATTAATACTGTATTTTTAAAGAAAGAAGTTTTCATATAGACTCCTAAAAAGTACCGCAGGGATTAACGATAAATACCGATAGGATGACGAGCCACAAAGTGATCATCTCCAATCTGTACAAGGGGTTCAACAATTGGATTATCACCTAGCTTGCGAATAGGGCTAGGAATTTCTCCTGTTAATAGTTGTTTTTCTAAGTGCTTACGACTTGGGTCAGCAATAGGCACTGCATCCATAAGCTTGCGTGTATAAGGGTGCTGAGGGTTTTCAAAAATAGCTTGGCGTGAACCCATTTCAACAATTTGACCCAAATACATCACAGCAATACGGTGGCTGATACGCTCGACAACAGCCATATCATGCGAGATAAAGAGGTAAGAGATACCAAATTCTTGCTGTAAATCCATCAATAAATTGATAATCTGTGCTTGAATAGAAACATCTAATGCCGAAACGGATTCATCAGCAATTACTACCTTAGGATTGAGAGCAAGAGCGCGTGCAATACAAATACGCTGACGCTGACCACCTGAGAATTCATGAGGATAGCGTTGAGCCATATCTGCAGATAATCCTACTCGTTCTAGTAGCCATGCGACTCGTTTGCTAGCTTCTTCTTTAGTGCAAGTCTGATGAATAAGCAGTGGTTCCATGATAGAGTAGCCCACTGTCTGGCGAGGATCCAAGGAAGCATAGGGGTCTTGGAAAATAAACTGAATATCGCGACGTACTTTTTGCATATCGCGTGTATTCAGCTTGGTAATATCTTGCCCATTAAACAGAATCTCACCGCCTTGTGATTGAATAAGTTTTAGTAGAGTTCGTCCTGTCGTCGATTTGCCGCAACCAGATTCGCCCACGATGGCTAAAGTTTCTTTTGCATATAAATCAAAACTGACTTTTTCAACGGCATGTACTCGTTTTTGGACGCGTCCAAATAATCCACCGGTAATATCAAAGCGAGTGACGAGATTTTTGACTTGTAGAATAGGTCCTGATGAATAATCAGGCATGAGTGGCTCGTAAGATGGATTGGTAGACTGAATACCATCATCTTGCATAGTGAGCAAATCAAAGCGTTCTGGAAGTGTTTTTCCGCTCATTGCTCCTAGACGAGGTACGGCAGATAAAAGTGCTTTTGTGTAGTGATGTTGAGGAGAGCTGAAAATCTTTGCAGAACTATCTTCTTCAACTTTATTCCCTTTGTACATAACCAGTACACGATCAGCGACTTCCGCAACAACGCCCATATCATGCGTGATGAAAATAACACCCATATTCATCTCTTTTTGTAACTCTCGGATGAGTTGTAAAATTTGGGCTTGAATCGTCACATCCAGAGCTGTGGTGGGTTCATCTGCAATTAATAAAGAGGGTTTACAAGCCAGTCCCATAGCAATCATAACGCGCTGACGCATACCACCAGATAATTGATGTGGGTATCGAGTTAAGACATTTTTAGCTTCAGGAATACGCACTTGATCAAGCATACGAAGTGCTTCTGCCATCGCTTGTGAGGCACTTAATCCTTGGTGTAAGCGGATAGATTCTGCAATTTGTTCACCAACAGTAAACACGGGGTTTAATGAGGTCATCGGCTCTTGGAAAATCATCGCCATATCAGCCCCACGAATCGCTCTTAATTGCTTTTTATCAAGACGAGCTAAATCGACAGTTTGTTGACGACGACCAGTAAATAGCATTTCTCCTTGTGTAATAGTACCGCCACCATTCTCTACTAATCGCATCAGTGATAATGAGGTAACAGATTTGCCTGAACCGGATTCGCCCACAATTGCTAATGTCTCACCTTGGGCAACGGTAAAAGATAGATTCTTAACAGCATGAACTGTTCTTTCTGAGCTGATGAAATCGACACTCAGGTTTCTAACATCTAAAACAGTTTTTTGAGTCGTGTTCATAGGGTCTGGTATTTTCTATTAAGGTGAGTTAGGGCTAACAAGCCAAGGAGTCAGTGTTTGAGCCATTTCTGTCGCTAATTCCACCGCATGGTTAGAACTGTAGTCTACGCCTGCCATTAAGGCCTCAATTAATGCTAGTGTACTTGCCTCACTATTTTGCCCAAATTGTGTTTCGCTCTGTGTATAGAGGACACAGTTAGCAAGAGGTACGATAGGGGCAGTCAGCTTATCCGTTAAAGCCAGTAGTTTTGCTCCTTTTTGGACGGCATTTTTAGCGAGTTGGATGGTATCTAATAGATAGCGTGGAAATGAAATGGCGATAATTAAATCGTCTTCATGACAGAAGGTTAGACGACGCGCAGCTTCTGCAATACCGCCATGATTGCTAAGCGATAGAACCATATCCTTGTAAGGGAATAGTCGTCTTTCCATGATGCCACTGAGGTATGCACTTGAGCCAAAACCGAGGATAAATATGCGGCGAGCCTCTAGAATCATTTGAATGGCTTTTTCGCAACTATCTTGGTTGAGGTTGTGGCGAGTAACAGATAGGTTTTTCTCTGTTTCGAGTAAAGCGTTGGTGAAGACTTCCTGAATGCTATTACTCGTTTTTTGCCCATCTTTTAAACGATGTACAGAATCTAAAACGCTTTCGAAACCTTTGATGAGGTCTTGTCGAAAAGGGGCATAACCGGTATAGCCTAGCGCTTTGGCAAAACGGTTAGCACTGGCGGTTGATGTGCCTACGGCAACAGCAAACTCATCAATTGAGTAGAGTGCTACCTTGAATGGATGATTAAGAACAAAGGCGGCAATCTTTTGTTGAGGTTGCGTCAATGTAGGAACGAGTTTGACGAGTTTTTGAGTAAAGCTTGTTTCAATAGCCATTATCCGCCACTTAAGTATTGAATAAAAATTTACATAAATATTAAATTATGTAACTTTATTTACACATTGGGGATAATACTTATTTATTGGAGGGCTGTAAAGAAAATCTAATGTAGATAAAGAAAACGCCCCACTTTGGTGCAAAGTGAGGCATCTTCAGAAGGGAAACTAACTCAGTGATTATTGAGCAGCTTGAGCTTTAAACTCGATACGACGGTTTTGTGCACGACCTTCAGCTGTACCGTTGTCAGCGATAGGTTCTTCTTGACCGTAACCTACTGCTACGAGTGATTCCGCTGGAACACCTTGAGCGATTAGGTAGTTACGTACAGAGTTAGCACGCTCTTCAGAAAGTTTTTGGTTAGCTGCTGCGTCACCTACGTTGTCTGTGTAACCAGCGATTTCACCACCACGTTTGTTCTCTACTAGGTAGTGAGCAAATGCGTTTAGACGACGGTTGTAACGTTGTTTGATTTCAGAAGAGCCTGTATCAAATACGATGTTTAAGTCTAATTTGTCTAAAGACATATCAGCGATTACTTCAGCTTCTGGCTCTTCAGCTGCTGCAGTTGCTTGAGTAGGTTCTGTCGCTGGAGTAGCAGCCGCTGCAGGCGCTTCAACAGTTACGTTATCAGCATTTACTGAGAATAAAGAACCTAGGATACCTTTTACTTTATCAACTAAAGATGTTTTTTCTGCATCGCTAGCAACTTTACCTACTAAGTTAAATGCTTTGTCTGCAAAAGAACCGTTTACGCCTGGGAATGCTTTAAATGCATCAGCTAAGCCTGCGAAGTTATCGAAAGAGAATTTGCCTGCTTTAGCGTCAACAACTAAGTTGTTAACAACAGGTAAACCACCAGCTAAACCAGAGAATGCGTCAGCAATCTTAGATTTTAGATCTTCGTTTTGTACAGTACCGCTTAGTGTGAAGTCTTTGTCAGTTTTTAACCAAGAAAGGTTGCCTAAACCGTCAGTTGTTTTCACTTCTTCAGCTACTGGTGCTGTAGGCGCTGCTGGAGTTGCAGGCGCAGTTGTTTCAGCAGCAGGAGTTGCAGGTGTTGTTGTTTCTGTAGAGTTGTTTGAGCAGCTCTTGATACCTAATAATGCTGCTAATAATACAGCACCAGCAGTTAACCATTTCCATAGACCTGATTTACCAGCTGTTTGTGTTGCTGCACCAGATACTTTAGCCGCGTGACCAGCTACAGAGCTAGCTGCAGATTGAGCCGCTGCAGTTGCTTTTGCGCCAGCAGCTGTTGCACCAGCTACACCAGCGGCAGCAGCACTTGCTACACCAGCACCTAATAGACCACCGATTTTGCTTACGCTACCTAATGCGTCGTTAAAAGAGTTACCAGCAAAGCCTAAAGCACCTAGTGCATTAGTATCTAAGTGAGCAGAAGCCGCTTTAGCTTGTTCACCTAATAAGCTTGCGAAACCGCCTGCTGTTAAACCACCAGCGATTTTGCTCTTGAAGAAAGAGAATACTGTAGGAATGATTAAGCTTAAGAAAGATTGAGCTTTGTCAGCAGGAACACCAGCGTTGTTAGCTAGGTAAGAAGTTACTGCATCAGCACGGTTACCGAATAGGCTAGGTAATAATTTTTTACCTGCTTCTAATAAACCACCGACTTGAGACATATCAGCTTTACCAGTTAATAAGTCTACTGGGTTAACATTGAAACCTGTGTTTTTGATAAGGTTAAATAACGCAGAAGCACCTTCTTTAGTGCCAGATTGTTGAACCATACCACCTAGTACACTTGATAAGCCTTTGTTTAAAAGACCACCAGCGCTTTCGTTTGAAAGACCTAGTTGTTTTGTTACTTGACCTAATACTAAATCACGTACTGGACCTTGGAATAATTGGCTTAAATCAAAGCTCATATTTTTCTACCTATAAAGTTAAATTAAGACTGAGCGTTGAGAAAAATAATCAATAAAAACTCAATCACTCGATGGCAATCATATTAACACCCATTATGTTGCACTTTTGTTAAGAGTTGTTAATTTCGGGCGGTTTTGTGCAAGTGAAATATAAAGAAATCTAAAGTTAGATGAAGTCAATCACATAATGTGGACAAACTCCCGTTTCTTGAATAGCTTTTTGCCA
Source organism: Pelistega sp. (assembly GCA_034093535.1). Taxonomy (GTDB): domain Bacteria; phylum Pseudomonadota; class Gammaproteobacteria; order Burkholderiales; family Burkholderiaceae_B; genus Taylorella. The sequence continues at coordinate 12,437 of JAXECN010000013.1, read as the reverse complement.
GTCTATGGTGGCAGCAAAACCATTGGCAGACACCATGGCAGTATGAATATTGGCATGGCAGCCACCAAATATATCCGTATGCAGAGTATCACCGACCATTAATACTCGTTGTAAAGGGGTATCGATAGGCAGTTTTGCTTTAGCAAGATTGAAAATATTGTCATAGGGTTTGCCAAAAGGGATAGCACGTAAGTCTGTTTTGTCGAGGATGTCTTTTGCCATAAAACCCGGCTCTAATGAGAAATGGTCATCACGGGGAGCGACTAAATCGGGATTGCCGAGTAAGAGAGGGCGTGGTTTAGCTAATAGGCTTTGTACCAGTTGCTGCTGTAGTTCTGTTGTCCAATCCTGACTGGATAGTAAGAGAATGCCCTCGACCTTATCCATCGCACTAGGGGTTTCGATGAGATTAACAAAACTACCGTTTAAATCCTCAAGTTTTGTGCCGATAGGAGCGGTGACACCGTAGTGATGAGCTGGATGCGTTTGTAAATAACTCGCTAAGGCATCACGGCTACTGACAATTTCATCAATAGAAAAATCAAATCCTAATTTTGAATACTTTTGAAAAAGTTGTTGTCGGGAAACGCTAGCGGCATTGCTGACAATACAGAGTTGCTTAACTTTTGCCTTGAGATGACGAATACGCTCAGCAGCTAGAGGAATAGCCGTTTCCCCTAGATTAAGTACACCAAAAGCGTCAAAGAAAAAGGCATCATATTGCTCCTCAATATCGGCTAATGTATGTACGCGTTGGAATTGACTTGGGAAGGTGGCTTTGGGCAAGTCAATTTGTTGATAAATAGAGAGAATGTCAGAGGGGGATAGAGTCAGTTGCATAGGTTTCTAATTTTGCTAACTTTAATAAGATAGCAGTAGTATAGCCTAAAGCACATAAAAGAACCCCGTTAAGCATTATGCAAAACGGGGTTCTATTGTCTGGTTAGCAAAGCCTTAATGAAGATTAAGGTGCTTGCATTTCAGAGTTTAAGTTTTTAGGAATCACGACTGCAGGTACAGAGACAGCAGGAGTAGCTGTTTCAGTTGCTGGTGCAGCAGGGGCTGCTGGAGCTTCTGCAGGTGTTGCTGTAGGTACTTCAATATAAGGTAACTGTAATGCATCGCTAGTTAGACGACGAATTTTATTCGTTAGCTCAGCACTATCATTTAGCTTCTGACCATAAGAAGGAATGATTTCTTTAACCTTATCTGCCCAATCTTGCTTCATCTTCACTGGGAAAGCTTTTTCTAAGACGCTTAACATGATTGGAGGAGAAGTTGACGCACCCGGTGAAGCACCTAATAGAGCAGCTAATGTACGGTTCTCATCAACAACAACTTCAGTACCAAATTGTAGTACGGTTGAGCCATCAGGCATTTTCTTGATGATTTGTACACGTTGACCAGCCGTGATGAGTTTCCAGCTATCTTGTTTAGCAGAAGGATAGTATTTCAATAATTCTGCTTGACGGTCTTCTGCTGATAGTGTGTTTTGTGCGACGAGGTATTTTACTAGGTCAAGATTATTGATACCTACCGTTAACATACCTAAGACATTATGTGTATTGGTTGATGAGAATAAATCAAACCAAGAACCTTGTTTTAGGAATTTCGTGCTATAGAGAGCAAATGGACCAAATAGCATGGTTTGCTTACCATCTAGACGGCGTGTGTCTAAGTGAGGTACAGACATTGGAGGTGCACCCGTTTCAGCTTGACCATAAACTTTGGCATTGTGACGAGTGGTGATGTCTGGATTCTCAAATGATAAGAATTGACCACCGACTGGGAAACCAGCGTAGTTTTTCGCCTCAGGAATATCTGATAGTTGCAATAGTTTTAGTGTTGCACCGCCAGCACCGATGAAAACAAATTTTGTTTTAATAGTTTTCTCAGTATTACCTTTTAAATCGTAGTAAGTGACATTCCAAGTTTTGTCGTCATTTTGGCGTAGTGCACGTACTTCATGTTGGAGGTGAAGTGAGAAATTCGGATTTTTTTGCAAGCTAGCTGTTAATTGCTGTGTAATCACACCAAAGTTAACATCTGTACCTAAAGGCATATAAGTCGCAGCAACTTTTTGTTGTGGATCACGACCTTCCATCGTCAAAGGTGCCCATTCACGGATTTTATCCTGTTCTGTTGAGAATTCCATGCCGTAGAATAGAGGGTTTTTAATGAGCTCAGCGTGACGCTTAGTGAGGAAGTCGATATTTTGATCGCCCCATACTAAACTCATATGTGGAGTCGCATTGATGAACTCTTTTGGATTGTTCATCGTACCGCGTTTAATTTGGTGAGCCCAGAATTGACGAGATACTTCAAACTGCTCAGCAATATTGACAGCACGAGAGGTTTGTACAACACCATCTTTCATCGGTGTGTAGTTAAGCTCAGCAAAGCCAGAGTGACCAGTACCCGCATTGTTCCAACCGTTAGAGCTTTCTAGTGCGACGGCATCTAGACGCTCATACGCGTGAATTTTCCATGAAGGTTCTAACTCTTGCAAATAAGTGGCAAGTGTCATACTCATAATACCGCCACCAATAAGCACGACATCGACAGGTTGTTCGTTGTCAGCCGCTGGAACGCTAGGTTTCGTAAACGGCCACTTTAAGAAAATCAGTGCCGCAATCACGATGAGAACGGCAAGTTTAAAGAGAAATTTTAAAAAGTTAATCATTATCAACAATCTATTTTTAAGAAAAAGAGTTTGATTTTAACTGTTTGATAATGAAGAGTTTTGTGTATTGGCAAATGTAATTAAATAATACAAAAGATACTAAAAAACGAGGTGTGCTTAAAAGTCGCATCACCTCGTCTTTTTATCGGTTTAAGCTCAGCAATACGGCTTAATTTTCTTTCTTGAGCTTATTGAGCAAGAGGAATTTGTGATCTCTATCAGCAATCTTTTCAGCCACGCTGTTATCAGGATAATCATAAATACCACTACCTGTTTTGACACCTAATTGTTTGTTTTCAACGAGAGTTTCAATCAATTCAGGCGCTTTATCAGTATTGTTGAGTGTGGGGGCAAGGTTGTTTAGTACATTACGCCAGATATCAAGACCTCCAAAATCGGCTGTTTCTAGCGGACCGATAAAAGCCCAACGGAAGCCGGGACCTGCAGTAATAGCGGTATCGATACTTTTTGCTGTGGCAATGCCCTCGTTAAGTAGGCTAAGCGCCTCACGTGCTAAAGCAGCTTGTAAACGATTGGCAATAAAGCCGGGTTTGTCTTTGAGCAATACCACAGGTTCTTTACCGATAACTCGCATAACGTGTTCGATATAACTAACGGTTTCTGGCGTTGTTTCTTGATTAGCGACAATCTCGACAAGCGGGACAATTTGAGCAGGGTTAAAGAAGTGCGTAATCAGAAAGCGATTTTTATGCTGAATACCTTTTGCTAAAACCTCTACGGCAAAGGATGATGTGTTTGACAGAATAATCGCCTCGGGACTGGCAAATTCCTCAATATTCTTAAATAACTGATATTTTAAGTCTAAAACTTCAGGGGCAGCCTCAGTAATAATACTTGCTTGAGTCACTGCCTCTTGAATAGAAGTAGTTAAGTGAATATTGGAGAGAATAGAGGGGATATGCTCAGCCTCAATAAGATTAACATCAGCAAAGTGTTGTAGGCTGGCTTTAATCTGTTCAAAGCCTTTGTTTACCGCATTTTCATTGATGTCATAAAGCATGACTTGGTAGCCTGAGATAGCATAGAGTTGAGCAATACCATGCCCCATTGTGCCCGCACCAAGTACAGCAATATTTTTATTTGAATTCAATTTTTTCTCCTTTTGTACGTAGTTTTACGCATGGACAAACACGTGTTTGTCCAATTTTCAATTTGTTTTTTGCTTTCTAGAATGACGCTTGATGTTTATGGTGAACGTCAAGTTTCTAAATTAAATTTTAAAGGAGAAGACAATGAAATTTCCATTAAATTATGTGCAAAAGAGTTTATTAGCTGCCAGTGCTTTATTCGTATTACCCGCTTTTGCGGCAGAGTATGAACCACCAGATCCGGTGACAACGACTAAGATTTATTTTGGTTGTAATTTAAATGATTTTAAAGCCAGTGATAATAGTGGTTGTACCCCTGTAGAAGAGTATACATGGCGGACGGGAGGAACTTATACAACCGGGTATCAATATACGCATGGATTCTTTATTAATGGTTCGTTGGGTGATGGTGGCGTAAGTAGTGAAGAGCTTGCGACCTTGCAGGGACAAGTCGATGGGCATGAGCAGACCTTATCATCGCATACTCAGTCAATTAATAGTCTAGAGGGACAAGTCGATGGACTTGCGACACAAGTGGGTAATAACACGCGTGGCTTGACTGATTTAACCAGTCAAGTATCGGCATTGGCAGAACAGCAAAATCAACATGGTACAGATATTGCTAGTCATACTCAGCAAATCCAGCGTTTAGATGGGCAAGTTAGTCAGAATACACGTGAGATTGCTAACAATAAACAGGCGATTAGTACTAATACTCAAGCGATTGACTTAAATAAACAAGCGATTGCGACTAATTCCCAAAATATCGCAAGTAATAAACAGGCAATTGATTTAAATAAGCAGGCGATTGCCGATAATAAAAATGCTATTGCATTAAATAAGGAGAATATCGAGAGCAATAAGCAAGCCATTGAGGCTAATACCCAAAGGCTTGATAATCATCAGCAAGCTATTCATGCCAATACTCAAGCAATTAATGTGAATAAGCAAGCAATTGATTTAAATAAACAAGCAATTGCTGATAATAAAAATGCTATTGCATTGAATAAAGAGAATATTGGGCTGAATAAGCAAGCGATTGCGATTAACACTCAGAACATTGATTTAAATAAGCAGGCGATTGCCGATAATAAAAATGCTATTGCATTAAATAAGGAGAATATCGAGAGCAATAAGCAAGCCATTGAGACTAATACCCAAAGGCTTGATAATCATCAGCAAGCTATTCATGCTAATACTCAAGCAATTAATGTGAATAAGCAGGCGATTGCTTTAAATAAACAAGCGATTACAGATAACTCTAATGCAATTGCACTGAATAAGAAGAATATTGGGCTGAATAAGCAAGCTATTACAACTAATGCTCAGCATATTGAGGGTAATAAGCGAGCTATTGCTCTTAATAAACAAGGTATTGCGGATAACAAAACCAATATTCAGCGTATAGATACGACAGTGGCTAAAGGATTGAATATTGCCGCTAATAAAGGTGTGGCGAATTATCAGTTTGGCGATACGATTAAATTTACAGGCGGTACAAATATTCAGACTTATACCGAAAAAGGTGAACTAGTGATTAGCTTAGTTGATAACCCACAATTTAATCGTGAGGTAAATGCCAAAGGTGGTTTAGTGGCACATCAATATTTGGCGACACCTCAAAATACCTTAATTGATTTTGGTGGCAACCGTGTGCAGAACGTGGGTGATGCTCAGATGGATAGTGATGCAGTGAACCTCCGTCAATTAAAAGGCTTGCATACGCATATGAATAAGGAGCTCAAAGATGTTCGTCAGCAAGTCAGACAAGCGCGAAAAACGGCGCATGCGGGTACAGCAGCTGCTTTGGCGGTAGCGTCTATGCCACAAGCATGGGATCCTAGTCAAATGGGTATGAGCTTAGGGACGGCTATTTATCGAGGAGAAACAGGCTATGCTTTAGGACTTTCGCGTATGTCTGCCTCAGGTCGCTGGGTACTTAAAGGTGCATTAACAGCAGATAGTCGAGGAGGGATGGGAGCGACAGTCGGAGCTTTCTTTGCTTTTGAGTAAATTCTTTTCTTGATATTTATAAATTAACGTTTGAGCCGATAACCCCAGAAGTAGCTATGCCTCTGGGGTTATTGATGTTTGACATTTTTATTTTTTGTATATACTATAAATGACAGAAATAGAATTTGATGAGAATAAAAGATATCAAACGCTGATTGAGAGAAATCTAGACTTTGCTGATGCTAATCAGCTTTTTCTGGGACTTCATTTTACTAATGAAGATTGCCGAAAAAATTATGGCGAGCGACGTTATATTTCAATAGGAATTGTGAATAATCGTTTGGTTGTGGTGGCTTGGACATATCGTCCGAGTGAAGATAATCCCATGTATCGTCGAATTATCTCAATGAGGAAAGCTAATGAAAGAGAAATTAAAAGATATTGCCAATATTCCGGAGCCTATTCCTGAATTAGACGATGTGTTCTTTAAAGAGGCAGATTTATACGATGGTGAAAAACTTATTCGTCGAGGTCGTCCCAAAGCAGCACAAACAAAACAAGCTATTTCAATCAGATTGGATAAAGAAGTTTTAGACGCTTTACGAGCATTGGGAGCCGGTTGGCAAACAAGAGTGAATGATATTTTGAGAGAACAGCTGCTTTCTTAGATTTACCCTAAAAACGCTGACTTTTGGCACATTTTTGACACAGTTGGATTTTTAGCCCGTCTAGAAAAGAAAAAATCCTGACAGTCAAAAGTTTAATAACTTATTGATTTATCAGGATTTATTTTATTGGTGCCCAGGGCCGGAATCGAACCGGCACGCCTTGCGGCGGGGGATTTTGAGTCCCCTGCGTCTACCAATTTCACCACCTGGGCAAATACGGAGATTGATATTCAATCAATGAATAAGTTGCTTATTATAAATACTTTCTTGAAAAAATGTGGCGCAGCCCCCATTTTTCGATGAAAAATTTATTAGTAGAAATTTTAAGTAAAAATTTATTAGTAGAAATTTTAAGTAAAAATTTATTAGTAGAAATTTTGTTGAGAAAAATTTATTAAATAGAAGTTTTAATAAAAACTTATTAAGAGGTCTTCATACGATGTCAAATGCACAAACGATGGGCTTCCAAACGGAAGTCAAACAATTGCTTCAATTAATGATTCACTCACTGTACTCAAACAAGGAAATCTTCCTGCGAGAGTTAGTTTCTAATGCTTCTGACGCTTGTGATAAATTGCGCTTTGCGGCACTAAATGACTCAAGTCTACTTGCTGAAGATAGTGAATTACGTATTCGCATCAGTTTTGACCCGGAAGCGAAAACAATCACCATCGATGATAATGGTATTGGTATGACTTATGATGAAGTCATCGCTAACCTAGGGACGATTGCTCGTTCAGGCACGAAAGAGTTCTTTGCTTCATTAACGGGTGACCAACAAAAAGATGCTCAATTAATCGGTCAATTCGGCGTGGGCTTTTATTCTGGGTTTATCGTTGCTCATAAAGTGGAGGTGCTGACTCTTAAGGCAGGTGCTCCAGCGACAGAGGCGGTACGTTGGATGTCTGAGGGTCAAGGTGAATTTACAATTGATACGGTCGAGAAGGCTTCTCGCGGAACCAGTATTACTTTATTTGTGAATGAGGATGGTGAGAAATTTTTAAATAGCTGGACATTGAGAGATGTCTTACGCCGCTATTCTGACCATATTTCTTTGCCTATCCAGATGGAAAAGGAAGACTTTAATCAAGAAACGGGGGAGAGCAGCAAAACAGGTGAATGGGAGGCTGTGAACCAAGCGAATGCTCTTTGGACACGTAGTAAATCGGATATTACTGATGAGCAATATAAGGCATTTTATTCACATTTAAGTCATGACTTTAATGAGCCACTTGCATGGACACACCATCGTGTAGAAGGACGTAGTGAATATACGCAGTTATTGTATATTCCAAAACACGCGCCATTTGATTTATATGACCGTGACGCAAAGCGTGGGGTTAAGCTCTATGTCAAACGCGTGTTCATCATGGATGATGCGGAGCAGTTGTTGCCGTCTTATTTACGTTTTGTCCGTGGCATTATTGACTCGTCAGATTTGCCATTAAATGTATCGCGAGAAATTCTGCAAGAGAGCCGAGATGTGAAGTTAATCCGTGAGGGTTCGGCTAAGCGTGTATTGGCAATGCTAGAAGATATTGCTGAAAATCGACCTGAAGACTATGCGGCATTCTGGAGTGAATTTGGTCAGGTGTTAAAAGAGGGCTTAGGTGAAGATCAAGCGAATCAACAGCGTATTGCTAAACTAGTACGCTTTGCTTCTACGCATGATGACCAAGCGACACAGACTGTATCTTTAAGCGAGTATGTAGCTCGCATGAAAGAGGGGCAAGATAAGATTTACTATGTGGTGGCAGAAAGTTTTGCCAATGCCAAGAGTAGCCCGCACTTGGAAATCTTCCGTAAAAAAGGCATTGAGGTTTTATTGCTCTCTGACCGCGTAGATGAATGGATGTTGACCTATTTCCGCGAGTTTGAGGGTAAGCCATTAGTTTCTGTGGCTAAAGGCGGCTTAGACTTAGAAAACCTAAGTGATGAAGCAGAGAAAAAGCAACAAGAGGAAACGGCAGAAGAGTTCAAACCACTAGTAGAACGCCTACAACAAGCCTTAGCTGAGCGAGTGAAAGAGGTACGCATTACCGCAAGACTGGTAGATTCTCCTTCATGTGTAGTGGTAAATCAAAATGAACTTAGTCCTCATTTATTACGTATGTTAAAGGCGGCTGGTCAAGAAGTCCCAGATTTAAAACCTATTTTGGAAATTAACCCTCACCATGTTTTAGTGCAAAAACTTAAAGCGATTGAGGGTGAGGAATTTGCAGATTGGGCGAGTGTCCTACTGGATCAAGCCATGCTTGTTGAGGGTGCTCAAATCGAAGACCCCGCCGCTTTTGTGAAAAAACTAAACCGCTTATTAACAGCGTAATATTCATTTCAGCAAGTAATGCTTAGGTATTAAACCTAAAAGGGAACATGCTAACTATGTTCCCTTTTATTGTTTTTTAGCTTAAATGAGGTAATTCTCGCCAAGTCCATTGAGCTTCTTTGCGATAACGTGTCCAGTCAAAGAATGGACCCGGATCCGTTTTGCGTACAGGGGCGATATGTTCATGTCCTCGTGCCGCACGCAAAGGATAACGTGCTTTTAACGCCAGACTTAATAAGGCAAGACGCTGATATTGTTGCTCAGTGAATGCTTCAAAATCACTGCCCTCTAACTCAATCCCAATAGAAAAATCATTGCATCCGTCCATCCCTTCAAAATGAGAAACGCCGGCATGCCAGGCACGTTTGTCCGCGCTGACGAATTGCACAATCTCACCATCTCGACGGATGAGGAAGTGAGCAGAGACGCGTAGATGGGCGATTTGTTTGAAAAAAGGGTGATGATTAACTTCTAAGCAATTAGTGAAAAGCTGCTCGATATAAGGACCACCAAATACAAAGGGTGGCAAGCTTATATTATGAATAACTAGTAAACGAGCAGTATGCTGCTCTGGACGCTCATTAAAGTTAGGAGAGGGAACTTGACGCACTCCCTCAGTTGGGATTAACCAACCGTGTCGGTCAAAGCGTAATGTGCTCATGATGATTTATGTCCGAGTAATTGGTGTTCTTTGCTACACCAATGCTGACCATTGTGAGTAATGGCTTCATCTTCGGGGAGGTGGATAGAGCAATACGCACATTGCACCATTGTAATGGTTTGTAGAGACTTGGTACGAGTACTATGGATAGGTGCTTTTTTACGCTGACGGAATACAAATAATACAGCGATAATCACCAGCAAAAAAATCAAAAACTTCATTAAGCACCTTTTTGGATTAATTCTTCAAAGATAAGGCGAGTCCCTGTATAGGCAAGCATTAATAAGGCAAAACCAAATAATGTCCAGCGTAGAGCAATTCGACCACGCCATCCCCACATCATACGACCAAATAGTAAAGTGCCAAAAATCACCCAAGAAATGAGTGTAAAGAGTGTTTTGTGGTCACTCGGTAGAATCACGCCCATGATATTCATCGATACAAACATACCAGTGACGATAGCCACTGTTAGCAAAATAAATCCTAGACCGATGAGACGGAATAATAATTTTTCTTGAACTAAAAGTGGTGGTTGAGCATCGAGTACGCGAGATAACAGGCTAGGTTGTGTACTGAACTCTTGTGGTTTATGGAGATAGTTATCCAAGCTAGTCATAATGAGGGCTTGTAGAGAGCCGAGCGCAATAATACTATAGGCAAATAAAGAGGTGATTAGGTGCACCATAAATAGATTGGTTTGTGCTTGGATTGTTGTGCTAACGACAGAGGTTGGGATAAGAGCTGCCACTACGCAAACAATCGCACCAATAGGTAATAATAGTAGTTGAAAGCCGTTGATTTTCATAAAGTGGCTTTCAAACCAATAGACAATCAAGCCCAACCATAGTGTAAAAGATAAGCCTAATGCCCAGTTTAGTTGAATATGACCGGTGGATAGCATCCCAATATGGATAGCCACCCCTTGGAGGACAATAATAATTAATAAGCTAATCGAAGAGAAAAGAGAGCGTTGATGGATATCTTCATTATTAAATAACTTAGACCAAATTGAGATACCTAGCCCAAGATAGAACAACGCAGCTAAATAGTGCAATACAATATCGTATGACATAAACTAAACAGACCCGAAATGTAAAAGGGAATTGTTTACAAGTATAACACTTACACTCTAACGAAAAATATGTTTGATAATTTAACCAATCGTCTATCTAAAATCATGCAAACAATGCGTGGTGAAGCTCGTCTTACAGAGTCTAATACCAAGGATATGTTGCGTGAAGTACGTATGGCGCTTATTGAGGCTGATGTTGCCTTGCCGGTTGTTCGTGATTTCATTGAGCGAGTCAAAGAAAAGGCGATGGGGCAAGAAGTCTCAACTAGCCTAAATCCTGGGCAAGCTTTAGTGGGGGTGGTGCATAAAGAGCTCACGTCATTAATGGGTGGAGATTTAGGTGAGTTCTCTGCTGAGCTTTCATTGGCGACACAGCCTCCCGCTATTATTTTAATGGCGGGTTTACAGGGTGCTGGTAAAACAACCACCACCGGTAAATTAGCGAAATTATTAGCTAACGGTCAGCTTAAGCAACAAGGTCGTAAGATTAATAATAAAAAGGTCTTAGTGGTCAGTGCTGACGTGTATCGTCCAGCGGCGATTGAGCAATTAAAAACTGTTGCTGCACAAGTGGGTGTGGACTTTTTCCCTTCTGATCCTAGTCAAAAACCATTGGATATTGCACAAGCAGCACTAGAACATGCTAAACGTCATTTCTATGATGTTTTAATCGTGGATACGGCAGGTCGTTTGGGTATTGATGAAGCAATGATGAAAGAAATTGCTGAATTACATCAATTCCTTAAGCCGATTGAAACTTTATTCGTTGTGGATGCAATGCAAGGTCAAGATGCGGTAAATGTCGCAAAGGCATTCTCGGATGCCTTGCCATTAACCGGTGTTGTTCTGACTAAGCTTGATGGTGATGCGCGTGGTGGTGCTGCTTTATCGGTACGTCATGTGACGGGCAAACCCCTTAAATTTATCGGTGTTTCTGAAAAAATTGATGGTCTAGAAGCTTTCCATCCTGAGCGTATGGCACAGCGTGTGTTAGGGATGGGAGATATTGTTTCGCTAGTTGAGCAAGTCCAAAACAATATCGATATGGCTGAAGCCGAAAAAATGGCTAAAAAGCTCAAAAGTGGCGATAAGTTTGACCTCAATGACTTCCTTGAGCAATTGCAACAAGTTAAAAAAATGGGAAGCATGAGTAGCTTATTAGAAAAGCTACCAGGACAATTGGCTCAAGCGGCTAGCCAACTCAAAGAGGGTGAAGCGGAGAAACAATTACGCCGTACCGAGGGCATTATTAATTCAATGACGCCTCTAGAGCGCCGTAAACCTGAGTTAATTAATGGCAAACGTAAACAACGTATTGCCAAGGGTTCTGGTGTCCAAGTCCAAGAAGTAAACCGTTTATTAAAACAGTTTGATCAAATGCAAGGGATGATGAAACAGTTTAAGAAAGGCGGTATGGGTAAGCTTATGCGTGGTATGGGTGCCCTGAAAAATATGGGTGGATTAGGCGGCTTCGGCGGTTTTGGTGGTTTCGGCAAGAAGCGCTAAGCATAAGCACTTCTTCAACCATAAGATAAAAGGCTTGTTAGTAGAAACTAACAAGCCTTTTGTTTTTGGCTTACACTGTGAATAAATGCCCCACAAATTGGCTGATTAAGTCTTATTCAGGAATACGTAATACCTGACCTGGGTAGATTTTATCTGGGTGAGTTAACATTGGTTTGTTAGCTTCAAAAATCTTTTGATATTTGTTTGGATCACCGTACATCTCTTTAGAGATTTTTGATAATGTATCGCCTTTAACTACAGTGTAAAAACGTGATTCTGGTGCAGCTTGAGCAACTTCTAATTGGTTGTCTACAGTCGCTACACCTAATGTATTACCTAAAGCAATTGCGATTTTCTCTGATACTTCGCTACTTGCTGCTTGACCTTTTACAGTCACTTTATCACCGTCAACAGAAATATCTAAACCTTCTGCATTTAATTGGTGTTTTTCTAGTTCTT
>JAXECN010000012.1:0-7164 GCA_034093535.1 Pelistega sp. | reverse complement strand
GCCATTGTGGGTGAGTCAGGGTCTGGTAAGTCGGTCACTTCATCGGCGATTATGCAGCTTTTGCCATGGTTAGGTGGCAAAATCACCTCAGGGTCTATTCAGTTTGAGAGTCAATCTGGAGCGATAGATATTGCGACAGCGACGCCAGAGCAGATGCGCCATATACGAGGTAAGGAAATCGCCATGATTTTCCAAGAACCCATGACCTCATTAGACCCTGTGTTCACTGTGGGGCATCAGATTAAGGAAGTCCTTGCTTTACATCGGGGTTTAAAAGGTAGTGCTGCGGATAAGGAAGTTATTCGCCTACTGGATTTTGTGAGATTGCCTAATGCTGCACAACTGGCCAAACGCTATCCTCATCAGTTATCTGGTGGTATGCGTCAGCGCATTATGATTGCGATGGCGGTTGCGTGTCACCCTACCTTACTAATTGCCGATGAGCCGACAACTGCATTAGATGTGACGATTCAAGCACAGGTCTTACAAATTCTACGCGATATGCAACAAGAGCTCGGTATGTCGATGATTTTTATTAGTCATGATATGGGCGTGATTGCGGAGATGGCAGATGATTTGCTCGTGATGAAACGAGGTGATCAAATTGAATACGGTCAGGCACGAGATATTATTCTGAACCCTCAAGCGGAATATACTCAGCAGTTATTGGCGGCTGTGCCTCAGATTGGGTCTATGCGTGGTCAAAATTTACCTCTCAAGTTTGACATTCCAGGAGAACCTTCAGCTGAGTCACCTGATTTATCAGTAAAGGCAAAGGAACCGTTGGTTACGATGGATAGTGTTTCAACGCACTATCCTATTCGTAGTGGGTTTTGGGGGAGAGTAACCCACAAGGTGTATGCGGCTGATAATGTCTCTTTGGAGATTTATCCGGGAGAGACTCTCGCGTTAGTTGGGGAATCGGGATCTGGTAAGTCAACGATTGGACGCACATTGCAGCAATTAGTGAAACCTTCGGGTGGTTTGATTCAATTCAAAGGGCAAGATGTTTTTGGTATTCATCAAGAGCGCTTTAAGAAAGAAATTCAGTATGTGTTCCAAGACCCTTATGGATCGCTTAATCCACGTAAGACCATCAGAGAAAGTCTTTTAGAGCCTATGCGTGTACATGGTCTTATTAGAAATCCTCAGCAACAAGTGGCGAGTTTATTGGAAAGTGTACATTTGCCCGCAGAGTTTGCAGACCGTTATCCCCATGAGTTCTCTGGTGGTCAGCGTCAGCGGATTTGTATTGCACGTGCTTTGGCGACGGAACCTTCTTTAATCATTGCCGATGAGGCGGTCTCGGCATTAGATGTGTCTGTACAAGCACAAGTTATTAATTTATTGATGGATTTACAGGCAGAGCGAGGATTGGCCTATCTCTTTATTAGTCATGATATGGCTGTTGTGGAGCGCATTAGTCATCGTGTAGCGGTGATGTACCTCGGTCAAATTGTTGAGTTAGGCTCTCGCCGTCAGATTTTTGAAAATCCACAACATCCGTATACTAAGCGCTTATTATCTGCTGTTCCTGTAATGAACCCAGATAAAGAACCTGTGCGCGTGGAGTTTACAGGGGATATTCCTAGTCCTATTCGTTCTATTCATCATCCACCGATACATCATCAATATCAAGAGGTAGAGGCGGGGCATTTTGTCGCGTTAACGCAATAATTTTTGGAGAGAGTTATGTTTAAAAAAGTCGTATTGAGTACGGTTTTATCGAGTGTTTTTATGGGAGCTGCCTATGCAGCTGCTCATGAATTGACAGTGGCACAACGTCAAGACCCAGGTAGCTGGGATCCTATTGATACTTTCTTGGTGGCATGGTCATCAGCGGGTAATAGTCTTTATGATGCCTTGGTATTGCGTGATGAGCAATTAAAGCTACAACCAGGGTTGGCGGAGAAATGGGAAGAATTAGATGATGGTTTACGCTTGCGATTTTATCTGCGTAAAGGCGTGAATTTCCATAATGGTGAGCCATTTAATGCTGAAGCGGTAAAGTACACGATTGAACGTTTGTTGGGTGAGGAGGGTAAAAAAGGTCCGCAGCGCTCTAACTATACAGCGATTGAATCGGTGAAAATCATTGATGAACACACGGTGGATTTTGTTTTGAATAAACCAGATCCTGTGTTGTTAACTAAACTTGCGGGTTATGGTGCGATGATTGTGCCGCCAAAGTATATCGCTGAGAAAGGTGATGCCTTCTTTAATGAAAACCCTGTGGGTACGGGGCCGTTTAAATTTGTTTCGTATAAGCAAGGTGATCGTTTAGTGTTAGCACCAAATAATGATTATTGGGGTGGTAAACCAAAATTACAAAAATTGACGTATCGTTTTATTAAGGAAGATGCGACGAGTTTAGCGGAGTTACAAGCGGGTCGTATCGATGTTTGGCATGATGTTGCTATTTCGGCGGTACCTATTATTGAGAAATCTAAGGATAATAAAATCATTGCTGAAACAGGCCCAACGATTATGTCATTGCAATTTAACTTAGAAAATGGCATTACTAAGGATGTGCGTGTGCGTAAGGCATTGAACATGGCGGTAGATAAGAAAATGCTGATTGATGCCTTCTTAGCGGGTTATGCTGAGCCAATTGCTACGTTACAAAGCAAGCTTTCTTTCGGTTATGACGAAAACTTAAAAGATTATCCTTTTGATCCAGAACAAGCTAAAAAGTTATTGGCTGAAGCGGGTGTTAAGCCGGGTACGAAGATGACGATTGACTATCGTGCTTCGCAATCGACATTTGGAGAGGTAGCTCAAGCATTGACGGCATTCTTTGGTAATGTGGGTCTTGATGTGAGTGTGAAACCTATTGAGGATGCGGTATTTTTAAATGAGAATGTCCCTCAAGGTAAGACCAATGAGGCTTTCCAGTTTGGTTGGGGTGGTTGGACATTTGACTTTGATAATACGGCTTACCTAGTATATCACTCGGGTCAAAAATGGAACCCCTACTTGAAGTCAGAGAAAATGGACGCTTTGCTTGAGAAACAACGTGTGGCGACCAATAAAGAGGATCGCTTAAAGCAGCTCCAAGAAGTGGCTCGTTTAGCACAAGAAGAAGCTTATCACTTACCACTCTACAATACGAAAACCTTATATGGCGTGAGTAATAAAGTGAAGAATTTCTTACCTGCACCAGATTTTCGAGTGCGCTATTTCCAAACTGATGTTGAGTAATCGTTGTGCCAATTGTTTCTTATTTAGCTAAGCGAAGTATACAAGCGCTCTTTGTGATTATTGTCGTATCCTTATTGGTAGCATTTGCTATCCGTATGACAGGCGACCCAGCGATGACTTTATTGAGTCAGAGTGCGGCCGTCAGTCAGGAGGATATTCAAAATATTCACAATGCTTTAGGTCTCAACAAATCTTTTTGGACTCAGTATACCGACTTTATGATGGGCTTGTTAAGTGGTGATATGGGCAATAGCTTCTTTCGAGGAGCTATTGCTCCCTTGATTCAACAAGCCTTGAGTTCGACAGTCTTGTTGGCTTTTTTGTCACTGGGCATTTCTTTACTGATTTCCATTCCTTTAGGGATTTATGCGGCATGTCGCCCTGGTTCGTTTGGGGATCAGTTAATTCGTGTATTGACGTTGACAGGTCTATCTTTCCCTAATTTCTGGTTAGGCATTATGTTGATGTTATTCTTTGCTGTCTATCTGGGATGGTTACCACCTTCAGGATTTGATAGTTGGTTGGGATTGATATTGCCCGCTGTGACAATGGGCTTGATTTTGACAGCGAGTAATGTACGGCTAGTACGTACGGCGATGTTAGAAACGTTGGCTAAACAGCATATTATGGTGGCACGAGCCAAGGGGCTAAGTGAGTGGTCTGTTGTCTATAAACATGCTTTACGAAATAGCTCTATTACGATTATTACGTATTTAGGCTTGCAGTTCGGTGCCTTGTTGGGTGGCATGGTGGTTGTAGAGATGGTTTTTAATTGGCCGGGTATGGGAACCTTAGCGATTGAGGCGATTGCTCAGCGAGATTATCCTGTATTACAAACGAGTATTACCTTGTTGGCGATTATGATTGTTCTCGTTAATTTACTGGTGGATATTGCCTATGTCTTACTCGATCCTCGTATCCGTTTGGGGTAAGCGATGAAAAAGTCATCATTTAAACACTTTGAGTTTATTCTGGGTGGTAGCTTGTTATTGTTGATGGGTGGGTTGGTGCTATTGGCTCCAGTGCTTTTCCCTGACGGTGGCAAGACCATGAATTTCTTGGCACGTCTTACGCCTCCATTTAGTGAGAATTTCTGGCTAGGTACGGATCCAATGGGTCGTGATGTGTTGGCACGGGTCGCTACTGGCGGTAAGGTATCGTTTATTGTTGGAATCTTTTCTGCATTAGGTGCTGTGGTATTAGGCACGATAGTGGGGCTATTAGCAGGCTATTACCGTGGTTTATGGGATACGCTGTTTATGCGGTTTGCGGATATTCAATTGGCATTGCCATTTATCTTATTAGCGATTACCGTGATAGCCATTGTAGGTCCTGGCTTAGATAAGATTATTTTGCTAATGATTGTGGCGCAGTGGGTGCAGTATGCGCGCCTTGTTCGTGGCTCGGTGTTGTCGTTACGAGAGGCAGAGTATGTGCTAGCCGCTAAGAGCTATGGGTTGTCCAATTTTAAAATTATGTTTAAGCATATTTTACCTAATGCCTTAGGTCCTTTGATTATTTTGATGACGTTAAATGTTGCTAATAATATTTTATTAGAAAGTAGTTTGACCTTTTTAGGGTTGGGTATTGATCCTTTGACACCGAGCTGGGGAGGAATGTTGGCTGATGGACGTAATTACATTCAGACAGCCCCTTGGGTCACTGTTTTTCCGGGTATTGCGATTATGTTAACTGTTTTAGGTTTAAACTTAATTGGTGACTGGTTGCGAGATCGTTTAGACCCTTTAGGGCGTTTAGGAAAAGCATAGAATGCAGAAAATATATCAACAGGAAATACCAGAGGGTAGTGCTATAGTCTGGCTGTTTGCCTCTAAGCGTTTGCGTGAGCAGATTGCGAGGGTAGCGCGACAAGCAAAAGGTGAGAGCGCAGAGATACAAGTAAAAAGTGCTTATAAAACGCTCTTATGTGAAGTGCGTGAACGTGGCTTGTTGGATAGTGAAAAACAAGTCACTATCTATTATCCTGTGGTAGATGGTGACGAGCCATTGCGCTTTCGATTGGAGTGCTATCCCTTAGATAGTTTGTATCCTGATTGTGATATTCAGTATCAAGCAGAGCCACAAATGGTAGGCAATGGCGTTTATTATCGTCTCGTTTTTGCTGATGGTAGGGAAGAAAAGATTTTTACGCCAGTTAAATGGCGAGATAAAGCGAATGGGCAGCGCGAATTATGTGCTAGCGCTTGGGTAGCATATAGTAATGGGCATTCGGAAGCCATCCATAGTCCGTATGAAGACATATACAATGAGGCATGTAATTATCTTCAAAATTTGCCATTGACGGTTTGTCAGCAAGGGTTAGGCAGCCTAGTCTTTGATATTGAATTACAGGGAGAAGATGAGTCGCTTGGCATAGGACATGAGAGCTTATGTTTAGCTGAGGCATTACATGAGGATTTGTACTTTAGTGCTTTAGAGATTTTTCAATATCGTCTAGGCTTATCATCGGGGGACCGTACCTTAAAGCCAGGACAAATTTTACCTGTGGTGCGTTATGGTCAGCAAAATAGCCTGAGTATTCGAGAGGCACAATGGGTCGAGGTAGAAGACATTCCTGTCTGTGAGAGAGTAAAAGATTTAGAGGGTATTCAGGCACCGTTAAGTTTTGCACAAATCCAAGCGGAATTTAATGCCTTAAATGGTCTATGTTTTAATGCGAATAGCCAACAGGGTAGACCCTTGTTTGGTGCTAGTTTTAATACCCATTTGGAGCGAGGATTAGCCTTGTCATCAGGACAACATGCGAATGAATCGAGCGGAATAGTGGGAGGTCTTAGAGAGGAGCAACACTTATTAAAAGAAGGTGTTTTGGCGTTTACTTATCGACCTTTAGGTAATCCAGATGGCTATGCTGCATTTTTAAAACTATGTGAGATTTCTCCTCGTCAAATGCATCATGCAGCACGTTATACAGCTAGTGGTTGTGATTTGGCTTATGGTGATGTGCCAGAGAGGACGTTTGCAGATGAGGCGAGAAAAAAACTCCCCCAAGCATTGGTACATCTTAACCTACATGGATATCCTGCCCATGAGTGGACGCGACCATTGTCAGGTTATGTCCCTAGAAATTTTTCGCGTTGGACCATACCAAAGGGTTTTTTTCTGATTATGCGTTATCAGCCAGCGTATAAGGCGATGGCTGAAGAGGTACTACAAGCAGCGATTGCAGCGGTGATGGGTTATCCAGAACAAGTGGCGATGAATAAAGAAATGCTATCTCGCTATTTAGGTACTGTGGGTAGTGCAGATTTTCCTATTGCTAACGATGTGGTGCCGTATAGTATCACCGAGTATCCTAATCAAGATTATCCGATTGAGCTGATTACGGAAGCACCCGATGAGACAGTACAAGGGGATTGGTTTAGGATTGCGCAGGAGTCGCATTATCGTGTGGTGATGGCAGTGGCGAAGTGGTTGGATGAATATGATTTAACAAGAAGTTGAATAGATTGCGGAAATAAATAACTGTCAGTCATAAATAGGGTTAGGACTCCTCCGACCTATGCATAATACTGATGAACAGGCAGGTCTATATATTTGTCTTTGATACTTTTTACTTTAGTTGATAAAAGTTTAAAATCAACGCTATCGTGATGAGAGTTATATAAAGCATCTCTTAAATTCATTAAATAGCGTTGATCCTCATTATCCTGCGCATTTGGTTCGGTTCTTAAATCGATGGTTGCCATAGCATTTGCAACCATTTCAATTAGCACGTCTTTTTGCATTATTGTGCACATAAAATCCTCCTTTAAAATCATTTGATGAGCAGAATAATAGGGTGTCTCTGCAGGCAAGTGCCTTGCTTTCGAATAACACGCTCATAACTATCAAATTTTACTACTAGTTTTGCAGATTAAGAAATAAGCTCTAAGAGAAACAACCGCTTGATAGATGTCCAAAATCTTCATATCTATTTAGAGGATTATTTGTATCATTATT
>JAXECN010000011.1:0-12439 GCA_034093535.1 Pelistega sp. | reverse complement strand
AGACATCAATCAGTGGAGCGAAGTTGATATTCAACAGGTGGTCAATAAACTGAATTTACGACCGCGTAAATGTTTGGGTTGGAAAACACCTTATGAAGTTTACTTCAAAAAAACGTTGCACTTGGTTTGACAATTCAAGCTATAACAAAAAAAGCCTTGATATACCAAAGGCATATCAAGGCCAAACTCTCTTAGGAAACTATTGAAATAGGGTAAATAGTTTTTACGCTTTGCGAGCGCGTGTAGCTTGAGTTGCTACTTTAGTCGCTTGTTCAGTTGCCTGAACAGTGGCCGCTGTTGCTGCCGCTAAATTATTTTCTGCTACTTCAGCCGCTTGCTTAGCTGCTTTGTTTAACGAGTCGTAAGCATTGTTCGCTGAAGCTAATGTAGATTTCAATAAAGCCACAGCAGACTCTGAACCTGTTGGGGCATTTTTTGCTAACTGGTCGATAGACTCAGAAAGATTTTTCTGCACTTCTGCTACTTGATTTTCTGAAAGCTTCAATAACTCGTTGCTCACTTGAGAGACGATTTGGTAGACGTCTTTAGAGTAAGCGGCAGCTTTTTCTGTCGCTGGTTGAGCTAAAGCACTCACTAAAGCAACTGCTTCTTGTGGGTCTTTTGCTTCTGTAGCTTGTTGTGAAGTCTGTGCGACATCACCTAAAGTCGCTTTGATAACTTTTAGGTTTAAATCAACTAATTTCTCGAAACCGTTAAATAATGCGTTTTGTGCAGCAACGATGTTGTTTACTGCGGCTTTTTGCTGCTCTACTAATTGTTTTGGTACTGTTGTCATATTCATCTCCAATAGATAAGACATTATGTTGCACTGCAATAATTTAATTATAAGGTCTTGGAGAGATATTTCAAGCAGATTTTTTGTGCATTGCACAAAAACAACGGATTTTTATTAAAAAACAACAGCTTAAATCTTTCAGTCACTTACCATATGAAGGACCTCAGGTTGGATGAGTGCAATTTTTAACAATGTTTGTGCTGCACCACTGGGCTTACGGCGCCCTTGCTCCCATTCTTGCAATGTTCGCACAGAAATACCCAAAAGTTTGGCAAATTTTGCCTGTGAAAACCCTGCGTTTTCTCTTGCTCGAGTAACATCAGCGATATTGACCACTGTTGTCCGTGCAAAATTACCCGCTTTCATTTCACGGATTGATTGCAATAAGTCCTCTTCGAATTGTTCCATTTCTGTCTTCATTTCATCATCTCTTCTCTTAGTCTTTTAAGAAAGCTCTCTGATAAATTATCAAATTCACTTTTTTGATAGGCAATCAGAAGAACAACCTTACCTTCTTGCAGTTTATTAAAGTAAATTACTCTCGTGCCTGAACGCTTACCCTTACCTAGACTTCTCCAACGCACCTTCCGTAAACCGCCATAACCAGGCATAACATCACCCAGTATAAAATTTATAGAAATCCAATTAATAAATTCTTCTCGCTCTTCATCAGTCCAAAACTCACGAATAGAACGAATAAACATAGGAGTTTCCTGCACAGTTAAGCGTGTCATTATTATTTTCCTTAAAATTATACGTCAAAGACGTATTTAAGTAAACATAATTAATAATGACAAAAAAGCACGCTATCAAAAAGACAGCGTGCACGTATTTATCCATGCGGAATTACCCTAGGAACAACAACTAGACACTTTCAATTATGAATATTATAATAATCAAAACCATACAAATTGATAAATATAATGTCCAATAAATCAAAATCAGCTATTATTTTTCCAGCCTATCAAAAAGCCTTAAGTCAACTAGGTGAGAATATCAAGCTAGCCTGCAAACGCCGTAAATATACTCAAACACTCATTTCAGAGCGTACAGGATTAAGTCGCTTAACTATTCGTAAAATCACTCAAGGTGACCCAACCGTATCTATTGGTCACTACACCATGGTACTCGGGGTATTAGGTCTCGTAAATGATTGGACACACGTCGCTCAAGATGATGAATTAGGCAGAAAATTACAAGATATCGCTCTATTGAGAAAAAAAGGAAAATAGATGCAGGTTTATGTATTCGCTGACTGGCAAGGACTAGCAGAACCATCATTAGTTGGTACACTTCATACCGATAAAATTAAAGGCAAAGAACACTTTCGTTTTGCTTATGATGAATATTGGTTAGAAAACTTTGCTCAACAAATTGACCCTGATTTACATTTATTTCGAGGCGAACAACACAGCACAAACTCACAAAACTTCCGGATTTTCCTAGATAGTTGTCCTGATCGTTGGGGACGACTATTGATGAAGCGTCGAGAAGCCTTTAAAGCCAATCAAGAGCAACGCCGCCCCAATCAATTAGGAGAAATTGATTATTTATTAGGTGTACACGATATCAATCGTATGGGAGCATTACGCTTTAAAACAGACTTAACTGGTGATTTTCTAGATAATCAGAACCGCTTTGCCACACCCCCTATTTCGTCTTTACGAGAGTTGGAATATGCTTCATTACAAGTAGAGCAAGATAACACTCAAGATAGCGATTATTTAAAATGGCTTTCCATGCTGATTTCTCCAGGGTCATCACTCGGAGGAGCTCGCCCTAAAGCCTCTGTTATCGATGAGCATAAGCAATTATGGATTGCTAAATTTCCAAGTCGTTATGATGATTATGATATTGGAGCCTGGGAGTTTGTTGCTTATCGCCTAGCAGTACAGGCAGGCATTCAAATGGCAGAGTGTCGTATCGAACGCTTTAGTCAACCTTATCATACCTTTCTAACAAAACGCTTTGACCGTGTAAATACACAACGTTTGCACTTCACATCTGCTCTCACTCAATTAGGTTACTACGATGGAGATTATGAGGCGAGCTATTTGGAAATTGCTCAATTTCTAACAGAACAAGGTAGCGATACAAAAGACAATCTTGCTCAACTATGGCGACGTATAGTATTTAATATTGCTATTTCCAATGCCGACGACCATCTGCGCAATCATGGTTTTTTAATGTCAGCTAATGGTTGGAAGCTTTCGCCTGCTTATGACTTAAACCCTCTACCTTATGCACAGGGCTTACATCTCAATATTACCGATAACGATAATCGTCTCAGCTTCGACTTGGCATTCGAAGTAGCTAATTTTTTTCAACTCACGCAAAAACAAGCCAACGATATCTATATAGAAGTCATTAATAGTGTCAAACACTGGCAAACTATTGCGACAGAAACTGGTATTAGCCGAGCTGAACAAGAACGGATGAAATCCGCCTTTAAAATAGAATAATCCTACAACCGCCCATATCCCAATGAAGAGGAAATACTCGCTGCGGCTTGCATTAATAAGCTACACCAGCTGTCTTGCATACGATCCACTGGCGCAGAAATAGACAGACCTGCTACTAGGTTACCTGTATGGTCATAAATAGCAGCGGCGATACAACGCACCCCTAGCTCAAGCTCTTCATTATCCCGTGCATAGCCATACTCACGGACAAAGGCTAAATCTTGCTGTAAGTTCGCCAAACTCGTTAAGCTATTAATTGTCTTACCTGATAGACCTGTCCGCAATACATAGGACTCAATCAAGCGCGGGTCTGCCGCCGCCAAATATAACTTACCCACCGAGGTCAAGTGTAGCGGTGCTCGCCCTCCTATCGGTCGCAACACATGCATACCCGAGCGGGGGTTTTCAGTACGCTCGATATAGACAATCTCATCACCTTGACGCACAGAGAGGTTTACTGTCTGCTGTGTCTGTTCGTGTAACCATTGCATCATCGGGGCAGCGACTTGACGTACATTCAGTCTATCTTTGACAATCGCACCAAGCTCCAACAATCGCAAACCTAGCTGATACTTGCCATTATCGAGGTGTTCGACAAAGCCACCCAAACATAAATCCGCCAAAATACGGTGTGTTGTCGAGGTATGCAACTGACAATTCTCAGCGATTTCTTTTAGCATAAGGGCTTGTGGGCTGGTCGCCAATAAATCCAAAATCGCATACGCTCGCTCGAAAATTTGAGCGGATACTTTTGTATTGGCTGGAGAGGTACTGCTACTGAGGCGTACGCGAGGCTTCGCTTTTGACGCTTGCGACATAGTTAGGCATCGCCCTCTGGTTTATCCATAAAATGTCCACCCACTCGCAATACAGCGCCTCGTAAATAATCAAAGGCTTCTTTGAGCTCGGGACCCTCTGGTCCTTTTACCCCTAAATCAATATAAGGTGGATTACCATTCCGTGCGACCGTCGGCAAGCTAAATGTCTTAATCATCGGCCACTCATTCTCGATAAACTCAAGCGCTGGCGTAATTCGCGACTCGGGCAAGGAATACACAATCACTGATTTCGCTACTTCAATGGCTGAGGCATGTAAGTGCTTGTAGCGCGTATCCAAAGTCCACTCTAACATCGGCCATGCCATCTCCGGGAAACCCGGAACAAAGGTATGGTCTTGGATAAAAAAGCCCGGAATTTGGTTATAACTATTCGGCACAATTTCAGCACCAACAGGAAACAGTCCCATCGCTAAACGGCGCTGATTCTCTGGGCTACCCATATCGGCTTGAAATACACCCTTTTCTGCCATCGCCATGGTGCGTTGGGTGATTAATGCGGCTGCTTCTGGATGTAATTCTAATGGCAAACCCAGCGCTGCTGCGACTGCATCACGTGTTTTATCATCGGGGGTCGAGCCAATACCACCACTAGAAAAGACGATATCACCACTAGCAAATGAACGCTTATACTCTTCAACCAATGCGTCAAAATCATCACCGACAAATCTAGCCCATGACAACTGTAAGCCTCGTGCGGCAAGTAATTCAATCACTTTTTTAAAATGAGCGTCTTGGCGACGTCCAGATAAAATCTCATCCCCAACAATAATCAAACCGAATTTACGCTGTGCCGACATTTTCTACTCCCTTGAGCCGAAAAAAATTTATACTTCTCTTATTATATGCTTTCTTGTTGTAAATTCTCTATGCTCATTAATACTACCCCTCTCGATACTGCTGCACTGCAAAGTCAATTGTCTACACGTACAGGACTGACCATTGCCTGCTACTGTGCGGAGTGGTGCGGCACATGCAAAGGCTATCGTACAGATTTTGCTAACCTAAGTGAAAAATTTCCGCAACATCTTTTTGTATGGATTGATATTGAGGATAATCCTGAGCTACTGGATGATATTGATGTGGAAAATTTTCCCACTATCCTCATCCAACAAAAGGAGCACAACCATTTCTTCGGGACGATGTTACCTCATATTCAACATCTCGAACGCATTATTCTCGCCACTGAAGACAATATTGCTCAAAACAAAAGTCCCTCTTTAGTAGAGGGACCTGCGTCTTTAAGCAGCTTAATATAACGACTTCAGCAGACTATATAGATAGCTGACATTTGTCTAGCTAGCTGTCCACATATCTTTATGCACGTTTAGGTCGCCCACCTAATAACACCGCAACAGGTGGACCACTCACTTCAGGTAAATCACGCTTTTCTACGACAGCGGCAGGCTCAACCAATGCATCTTCGTCAGGGTTATAAGGTTTATAGAAGAAGGGGTCAATCTGCGGTAGGTCTGCTTTCTGATAACGAGCAGAGCCACGCTTTTGCCCTTGATAACGACTTAAGAAAACATCAGGAATACTCAAATGCTCTTTAGGGACAGGGGCTTTAATCAACGCTTCAATATCTGCCAAGAGCTTTTCATTTTCTTCGGAATAAAAAGCAATGGCTGTACCAGAAGCACCTGCACGACCAGTACGACCGATACGATGAACATAATCTTCTGAGTTATAGGGCAAATCAACATTAATCACGCCGTCTAATCCCGCCACATCCAGACCACGCGCAGCAACATCGGTCGCCACTAAGACTTGGACTTTGCCCTCTTTAAAGGCTTCTAAGGTGCGGGTACGCTCAAGCTGTGATTTATCCCCGTGAATAGACTCCGCCGCAATACCCTCTTGTCGTAAATCACGGGCAATCTGTGAAGCCCCAATTTTCGTATTTGAAAACACGATGACTTGTGAGAGATTGCGAGTTTTAAGCAAATAAAGTAAAGCGGCTTTCTTATGCTCAGGTGGCACATGATAGGCAATCTGCGTCACTGTTGAAGCGGTGGCATTACTCGCTGCTACGCTGATTTCTACTGGGTCTTTTAAAAAGGTACGACCGAGTTTACGAATTTCTGGGCTAAATGTCGCCGAGAATAATAAGCTTTGACGCTGTGCAGGAAGATGTTTGAGGATACGCTCTAAATCTGGCATAAAACCCATATCCAGCATACGGTCAGCTTCATCTAAGACGAGGACATTGACTTGAGCGAGCGACACGGTCTTTTGCTCGATATGGTCTAATAGACGACCCGGTGTAGCAATCAATACCTCACAACCACGACGTAATTCGGCTTTTTGAGGATTAATATCCACTCCCCCATAAACCACACAAGCACGCAAAGGGGAGGTTTCTGAATAACGCTTCACATTCTCGGCGACTTGATCCGCCAGTTCGCGTGTCGGCGTGAGAATTAAAGCACGCACAGGATGGCGAGCTGGTGAGGTGCTCGTATTAGCATAAGACATCATACGATGTAGCATTGGCAAGGTAAATGCCGCTGTCTTACCAGTCCCTGTCTGTGCCGCACCCATCACATCACGACCGTCCATCACGGGACCCATAGCTTGTGCTTGAATTGGGGTAGGCTTGGTATAACCGCTCAAGGCGATTGCTTTTAATAAATCAGGATGTAATCCAAAATCGTCAAAGGTTTGGGCAGGTGACTGGTGCACACTCATATAGAACTCAATTTTTTCAATAAGTTTTTATTTTACCCTTTCTGTTAGAAGGATATGAACCTCAGATAGATAAGTTTTGAAAATTTAGCGTAAAATATCGCTTGTTTTATCCAGATAGCAACACTATCTCTTCCCCTATCGATTGATTATTCGGAGAATTAACCATGGCAGACCACAAAGCTGGCGACGTTATTGAAGTCACTGCTAAAGACTTACCACTTTACTGTCCGGGTCCTAATGCACCACACTGGAGTATGCATCCACGTGTATTTTTAGATATCGCTCACGCAGAAGACCATACCGCCACCTGTCCTTATTGCTCAGCTAAATATAAGCTTAAAGACGGTGAAAAGGTAAAAGGTCACTAATTGAATCTCGAGTTCCACCCTCCTTTTTGGTTACCCGAGGGTCAAAGCCAAACCATTATTGGTTCCAAATTAGCTCGCTACCCACGTATTCAGTTTACTCGTCAACGTATCGCGACAGATGACGGTGATTTTATTGATTTAGACTGGAATATTCCTGTGGCGGAACCGGTATCGACCTTTACTGGTCATGCCTTTGTCCTCTTTCATGGTCTTGAAGGGTCAAGCCAGAGTCACTATGCACAATCTCTTTGCCATGATTTTCGCAGTCGTGGTTGGGCAGTGGTTGTGGCTCATTTTCGAGGTTGCTCTGGCGAACCTAACCGTCTAGCACGGTCTTATTTCTCAGGTGATACTAAAGACGTCGCCATCGTCATGAACGCATTGCTCGCTCGCTTACCTCATGCCCGATGGCATGCCGCCGGAGTATCGATGGGAGGCAATGTCCTCTTAAAATATCTCGCTGAACAAGGTGAGCAAGCCCGTTTCCTACATGCGGCAGCTAGCGTATCAACACCGACTGATTTACTCGCGACTGGACTACAACTTGGCAAAGGTTTCTTTGGGCGTTTTGTCTATACCCCCTACTTTCTCACCACCATGAAACCTAAAATGCGCGAGAAAGCAAAACAATTTCCAGATTTGATTGATATTCAGGGTATTGAAGCAGCGAAAACGCTACAAGAATTTGATGACCGCTATACAGGTCCTATTCATGGTTTTAAAGACGCTGTCGACTACTGGACGCGTTGTTCTTCAAAACCAGAATTAATGCATATTCGCATTCCTACACTCATCTTAAATGCGAAAAATGACCCATTTGTTCCCAGAGAAAGCTTACCGACAATACATGATGTGTCATCATCTGTGCTTTTACATCAACCCGAACATGGCGGACATGTCGGTTTTTCGCAAGGAACTTTTCCTCATAAACTAGGTTGGCTCAGTGAGCGATTAAACCGTTTTTTTGGTGGCTTTGTTTAAATCTTGTTCGATTAATAAGCGAATATAACGTGTATAGGGCATCCCATGCCGTTGAGCTTGTTGTTTTAGTGCAGCTAATAAGCGGCTAGGTACTCGTAAATTAATCGCCGTATCTTTTTCTTCAAACTCAAAAGCCATCGGTTTAAAGCCAGATAAATCATATTCTGTGAGATTGGATGTCGCTACAAACTCTTCTGCCGCTTCATCACTCTCCAAAACTGGCAATTTCTTAAGCTTGCTCATAATGTTCTATCTCCTTAATATGCATATAACGAGCACTAATAGGTCGTATTTTCTTATCCCTTAAGCTAAAAACAACAAAAATATATCGTCCTAGCTCATTTCTCCCAATTGCTCTCACTCTTTTTTCAAATGGATAAGGGTCCATCATCACGCTGGGTGTATTTCTAAAAATAAATTCAATTTCTTCTTTAGACACACCGTGTTTTGCACATTTGGGCCAGTTACCATCATCCCATTGAAAACCAGATACTTTCATTTTATCTTCCGTATACTAATTTGTAAATACAAATGAATATTCAAAAATAGTTACCAAGACAATAAAACCTTCTCTTTTATCGTCTTAATAAATCTCAAAAAGTATCTTAAGTATTAGAAAAGAAGCTTAAAAAGAAAATAGGACAAACAGATGTTTGTCCATGCGAAAAACTACGTATTAAATGATAATTTAATTGCTCTGGGGCTTGTCAATCGCCCTTTGGCTGATAATCTCATCCATGTCATCAATGCCACAATAATACCAAAACTCTCTACGGCAGCAGCTGGTACCCACATAATCACCCCCCCATAACCTTGGTCCTCGAGCGCACTAATCGGCACAGCACGACCACATAAATCAAACAGTGGGTATAAATCAGTCGGTGCCAAGGCAATATAAATCCCTGCCGCAATCTGCGGAGCCATAGTTAGAATTGGCGAAATCACTCGCCCTGTTGGCGACATCGCCGCAGGTGGTGCTGGACGACGATCTAAAATTAAATTCCAGTACAAGAAACCACTCACCACCACAGACCAATTCATCAGGCGATAGAGGTGAACATCGAGCATAGAATAAAATTGGACTGTCGGAATAAGCCATACTAAGACGAGGAACACAAACATAAACGGCACAAAATATTTATTCGTGCACACTTCCTCTAAGAGGCGCCCTATAGTTGTCGCTCGGAATTTCTTTAAGCCGATACGTACAGACATCGGCATACCGGCACGCATCACTTGTCCTGGATAAGCAGCCATCACCAATAAGGGAGCTAAATGGTGTAAAAAGACATGCTGAGCTCTATGAATAAAGAAAACACGCTCGGCAAAATAATCCACATGCGTATGCATGGCAAGATACAACATCACCCACCCCGACCAAAATAATACGTGACGGAGAGTACTAATCGGTCTTGCGATAGAGCCCTTAATAAATAAATAAGCGCTCAATGCAAAACAAATCAATAAGGTCGGCGAAAATTCCCAAGGAGTCAGCCACTGGGCAAGTGTTAAATTCATAGTATCTTGGTCAGAAACTGGTAGATGTAAAACAGACTTCTCATTTTAAGGCAATTTTGTATTTTTAAGCGAAATCAGCCCGAGAAATTGGTGAAATCGGCTACAATCCTCCAGATGAAAATCGGACAATGGCTCTTACCCAACCCAGTATTTGTAGCACCTATGGCAGGTGTGACTGATCGCCCTTTTCGGCAACTTTGCAAACGCTTAGGGGCGGGATATGCTGTGTCCGAGATGGCAGCTAGCAATCCTAAACTATGGGATAGTGTCAAAACCTCACGTCGCCTCAACCATGACGGTGAAATCGACCCGATTTCGGTACAAATTGCGGGGGCAGACCCTGAGATGATGGCACAAGCCGCTGTTTTTAATATCAGTAAAGGCGCTAAGATTATTGATATTAATATGGGTTGTCCTGCGAAAAAAGTGTGTAATGTCGCCTCTGGCTCTGCTCTATTAAAGCACGAAGATTTAGTCGTCGATATTCTCACTGCTGTGGTGAATGCCTGTCGCCCATTTAATGTACCCGTCACGTTGAAAACACGAACTGGCTGGGATAGAGAGCATAAGAATGTACTACGCATTGCCTCTCTTGCGCAAGATATTGGGATTAGTGCACTCACCCTACACGGTAGAACGCGTGTCGATATGTACAATGGCGAAGCGGAATATGACACCATTAAAGCCGTCAAAGCCGCTTTGACGATTCCCGTCGTGGCAAATGGTGATATTGATTCACCTCAAAAAGCCAAATATGTACTGGATTACACAGGTGCTGATGCGGTCATGATTGGACGTGCTGCCCAAGGTAATCCTTGGATTTTCCAACAAATTAATCACTTCTTAGCGCATGGCGAAGAGTTAGCACCTCCTCGCTATACCGACATGCAACAAGTTCTATTAGAACACTTGCATGAACATTATCAGTTCTATGGTGAATACACAGGGGTTCGCACAGCTCGCAAACATATCGGTTGGTATGTCGAACAACTCCCAGAAGCACAAGCTTTTATTGACCATATGAATACGATTGATAATAGTGCTGATCAATATAAAGCCGTAGAGGCATGGTTTAACGAATTAATTCAGTTAGAACAATGAATAACAATATACACCCTATTGACGAATGTATCAGCGCCAACTTAGACGCTTACTTTGAAGAGCTTGGAGACAATGACGCTCACAATGTATGGGATATGGTCATGCATAGTGTTGAGAGAGCCATGCTCGAAAAAGTGATGGAATATGCCAATGGCAATCAATCTAAAGCTGCCGAGATTCTCGGTATCACTCGCAATACATTACGTAAAAAACTTATTTCCAACAACCTTATTGACGCATCATGAAACTCACTACTGCTCTACTTTCTGTCTCTGACAAAACCGGTATCGTTGAATTCGCCCAAGCACTTGCTGCTCGTGGGATTAAACTACTTTCAACAGGTGGTACTGCTGCCCTACTCAAACAAGCTGGCTTAGCGGTCACTGAAGTGGCTGAACATACGGGTTCTCCTGAAATCTTAGATGGTCGTGTAAAAACATTACACCCAAAAATTCATGGTGGTCTATTAGGTCGTCGTGACAATGCAGAACATCTCGCTACCATGGAAAAACACGGTATTGCACCGATTGATTTATTAGTAGTCAATCTCTACCCTTTCCGCGAGACGATTGCAAAACCAAATTGTTCATTTGCTGACGCAGTAGAAAATATCGATATTGGTGGTCCAGCGATGTTACGTGCAGCAGCTAAAAATCATGGTACACCAGAGGGTGGTGTCACTGTCGTGATTGACCCTAGCGATTATGCGCAAGTCCTCAAAGAAATTGATGAATTCGGTCAACCTTCATATGGTTTACGCCTAAAACTTGCGGGTAAAACTTATGCACATACAGCAGCTTATGACGGTGCTATTGCTCAATATCTCAGCAGCTTAACAGAAGCTGAACCTGCGCAAGAATCAGCACCTGAGCGTAAACTTTGGGCGGATACCCTCACTTTACAACTTCAAAAACATCAAGAATTACGTTATGGTGAGAATCCACACCAAAAAGCGGCTTTCTACATCGACCCAATCCGTGGTGATGGTTTGTTAGGTAACTATGTCCAATTACAAGGCAAGGAATTATCGTACAACAATATTGCAGACGCAGACGCAGCTTGGGAATGCTCTCGCAGCTTTGACGCACCTGTGTGTGTGATTGTTAAACATGCGAATCCTTGTGGTGTTGCTGTTGCAGAAACACCATTTGCCGCCTATCAAAAAGCGTTCAAAACAGACCCAACTTCTGCATTTGGTGGCATTATCGCCTTTAACCGTACCGTCGATTTAGCTGTTGCCGAGGAAGTGAGCAAACAGTTTATGGAAGTATTATTAGCACCAGACTATACGGCTGAGGCTTTAGAATTATTAGCGGCTAAGAAAAATGTCCGTGTTCTAAAAGTTGCTACGGGCAAAGCACAAAATCCATTTGATGTTAAACGTGTAGGTGGTGGTTGGTTAGTCCAAGACCCTGACGCTTTTGATGTACCGATGGAGTCGCTAAAAGTCGTCACGAAAAAACAACCGACAGAGCAACAATTAAAAGACTTAATGTTTGCTTGGAAAGTGGCTAAATATGTGAAGTCAAATGCGATTGTATTCTGTGCTGACGGTATGACGATGGGTGTAGGTGCAGGTCAAATGAGCCGCTTAGATTCAGCACGTATTGCTTCTATTAAAGCGGAAGCCAATGGTTTAAGCTTAAAGAACACGGCTGCTGCGTCTGACGCTTTCTTCCCATTCCG
>JAXECN010000010.1:0-14399 GCA_034093535.1 Pelistega sp. | reverse complement strand
ATTAAGCCCACACGGAGAGACATTTACTCGTAGCGACATTGGAAACGGCGAAGCACTTTCCGGAGCAAGAGTAAACTGTCTGCAGTGTGTGATGAGCTAACGTAAAGTAGCTACCAGCCCCTCCCTATCGATAAGCCCTCTGCATAAGCACATGGTCCATCAACACTAGTGCCAACAACGCCTCAGCAATTGGTGTCGCACGAATTCCCACACATGGGTCATGACGACCTAGTGTCTGCACAGTGACTGGCTCACCCTGAGTATTAATCGAGCGACGTTCGACACGAATACTGGATGTCGGTTTAATCGCCAAAGACACCGTAATATCCTGACCACTTGAAATGCCACCGAGAATACCACCAGCGTTATTACTTAAGAAGCCCTCTGGCGTAATTTCATCACCATGTTCAGAGCCCTTTTGCGTAATACAGTTAAAACCAGCACCAATAGACACCCCTTTTACCGCATTTAGCCCCATCATTACATAGGCAATATCAGCGTCTAGGCGATCATAAATCGGTTCACCCAGTCCAACGGGGACATTTTCAGCCACAACTTCAATACGTGCACCTATTGAATCACCCTCTTTTCGTAAAGCATCCATATAGGCTTCTAATTCAGGGATGACTGTTGAATTAGGTGCAAAGAAAGGATTATTAGCTACCTCATCCCAACTCACAAAAGGAATTTCTATTGGACCCAGTTGGCTCATATAACCACGAATTTGCACACCGTATTGCTCTTTAAGCCATTTCTTCGCAATGGCACCCGCAGCCACAGTCGGTGCTGTTAAGCGTGCTGATGAACGACCTCCACCGCGAGGGTCTCGAATACCAAATTTATTCCAATAAGTAAAATCCGCATGTCCCGGACGGAAAGAGTCACTAATATTACTGTAATCTTTACTGCGCTGGTCTTCATTCTGAATCAGTAAAGCAATAGGCGTACCTGTTGTCTTACCTTCATAAATACCCGATAAAATCTGCACAGTATCAGGCTCTCGTCGCTGAGTAACATGGCGAGAAGTCCCCGGTTTACGGCGATCCAATTCAAATTGAATATCCTCTTCAGTCAAGCTCATTCCAGCAGGACAACCATCAATTACACAACCGATAGCTTTACCATGTGACTCACCAAAATTACTCACCGTAAAAAGTTTACCTAAAGAACTACCTGACATTTTTAATCCTAATTTAATGTGTTTTCTTGTGCTTTTTTCTTCGCTTTTGCCAGACGTTTAGCCGGTCTCACATAGAAAATTGCAAATAAAAAGACAGCTAAGGCTAAGAAGAATTCAATCATACCTAGACGCTGAGACAACAAGGAGGTGTCTGAATACCAGCGTGTCGAACCCTCAAAAACATACAGCAATACCAGCATTGATGACCATTGCATTGTATAAATATTACCTTTATACACACCATAAAGTGGGAACATCAAGGGCAATGCTTTTAAGACATAAATACTACCCCCCGGTACCAATGGGTCTAACCATAACTCCCAGACAATACAGAGCACAAATAAGGCAACTAAAGCAGCAAAGGCACCGAAACGTAATACGGGATTGAGTTTTAACTCTTCTGACATCGGAAATGTAATGATTTGTAGAGAATATCGCCCATTATACGTATTTTTTCGGCTTATCGCATTATCTTGTTATACTTTGGTGTTGTGCTTATGTTTAATCACATAGCTTACCCCTCTTTACTGACTATTATTTACCGTCCTATTGCGATGAACCCAAAAGATACTTCACGATTAAACCATATCCAAGAAAATCGAGAACAAGTCGAAGAAGAACAGTTAGAACAAAACGCTCGCCCTTATTTTAAGCAAGCGGTTGTGACAGCTTTTCACCGTCTATCAGACGATAAGCTAACACAGGTGGCTGGTAGCTTGACCTTTACCACTGTGCTGGCTGTCGTCCCTCTTTTGGCTGTGGTGCTCTCTTTATTTACGGCATTTCCGATTTTTAAAGAGTTACAAGTCGAACTGGAGAACTTTCTGACAAATAATCTCATGCCT
Organism: Pelistega sp.; assembly: GCA_034093535.1. Taxonomy (GTDB): domain Bacteria; phylum Pseudomonadota; class Gammaproteobacteria; order Burkholderiales; family Burkholderiaceae_B; genus Taylorella. The sequence continues at coordinate 12,374 of JAXECN010000010.1, read as the reverse complement.
GAAGCGATGTCAGAAAATATCATGACACATCTGAATAGTTTTGCCGCTAAAGCCCGTAATATGACCGCAGTCGGTGCAGTATTTCTGATGATTACCTCAATTATGCTTATGAAAACCATTGATGAGGTACTCAATAATATTTGGCGAGTTCAAAAGCAACGCCCACTAATGATTCGTGTGCTTATCTACTGGGCAATTCTCTCTATTGGTCCTTTTATGCTGGCGGCAAGTATTTGGGCAAGTACATTTGTAGCTCGTGCTCAATTAGACGCAGGAGTTGACCTCAGTCTATTGCAAAATATTTTTGCAACCGTTTTTCCAACTCTTCTGTCTTTTATTGGGTTTACGATTTTGTACTATATCGTCCCTAACCGACGTGTCTATTTGCGTGATGCGATGATTGGTGCAGCAATAGCAGCGGTATTATTTGAAGTCATGAAAAATGGTTTTGCTTTTTATATTACCAAGTTCCCCTCTTATACAGTCATTTACGGGACTTTTGCGACCATCCCACTATTTTTGCTCTGGATTTACCTCTCTTGGCTAGTCATTTTATTCGGTGCGATTATTGCCTCGATTGCTCCACAAATCCGCTTTGGTCATATTGAAACTAGCGATAAAGCGGGTGCTGATTTTGTACAAGCCATCCGTATTTTGCGTATCCTCGCAGAAAATAGTAATAACAATCCTCCCGGCAAAAGCACACAATACCTTTTAAAAAATATGCATGGTAATAGCACCCATACGCTTTATGTTCTTGAACAACTTAGTTCATTAGGGTATATTGTGAGCACCCAAGGTAATCGCTCAGAACGATGGGTTCTTGCTAATACAGTCGACCAAAGTCTCTCTGCCCTAGCCGATTTATTTTTATTAAATCCTGAGATCGCGCAATCCATGGCAGACGATAAAATTCGCCTTGTCATGAGCAAACTTATCCTCAAAGAAGACGTACAACTTAAAGAGGTCTTAAGTTGATAATTTCTTACTAATCGTGTACATTGAAACAATCGATGAATTAATGGAATAGCACTATGCTAAAAGTCAGTGAAATTTTACGTGTCAAAGGCGACGTTCTTTATACTATTTCTCCAGATGCGACAGTTGAGCAAGCCATTCAGACGATGAGTGAGCTAGATATCGGTTCATTGGTCGTCTTAGAGCATGGTGAATTAGTCGGTATGCTGACTTTCCGCGAGATTATGCGTTGTCTAAGCCAGCAAAAAGACGTCACTACATCCAGTGTGCGCAGCATTATGGAAGACCACCCAGTGAGTGTGACACCCAATACCGAAGCCACAGAGGTACAACGCCTGATGTTAGAGTTACACGCTCGCTATGTGCCGGTGATGGATGGACCTACTCTTTTAGGTGTCATTTCTTTCTATGACATGGCGCGTGCCTTGCTCGAATTAGAACAATTTGAAAACTCCATGCTTAAAGCGTATATTAAGCATTGGCCAGACGATAAAAACGAAGCGGATGAATAATCCCTCTTCTTTCCTGTCGGTTTGATACCCCTCCTCAAACCTCAGTTATCCCAATACCCATAACAAAAGCCTTGCAATTGCAAGGCTTTTTGTCTAAATAGTTATCTCTAGTGAGCGTAATATTAGATACCTAGTTCACTTTGTGAGCGATAAACACCCGCGTCACACTCATAATCACGCTCTGTACCAATATCTAGCGATACCGTACCAACAGGCACTGAACAACAAGGCAGCACCTCACCATTGGCAACATAAGCGATAGGGTCTGTGAGATACTCCACCTCACCACTTAATAAACGTGTACGGCAAGAGCCACAGTAACCCGAGCGACATTGATATTCCACAGCATGCCCTGTGCGTTCGAGACCTTCTAATAAAGTCTCTCCCGCATGCAGAACCACACTACGCGAACGAGTAATCACTAAACTCATAGATCAAACTCTTCGAAGTCGCCTGTATTGACTTCAGCGTCAATCTGACCCACAAGATAAGAAGAAATTTCCACTTCTTGCGGTGCTACTTGGACATTGTCCGACGTCAACCATGCATTAATCCAAGGAATTGGATTTTGCGTCGCACCCGGGAATGCTGGTTGTAGCCCCACTGCTTGCATACGAATATTAGTGATATATTCGACATATTGGACTAAGATATCTTTATTAAGACCAATCATCGAACCATCACGGAACAGATATTCTGCCCACTCTTTTTCCTGTTCAGCAGCGACTTTAAATAGATTAAAACACTCTTGCTCTAGGTCACGTGCGACATACTCCATCTCAGGGTCATCCACACCGCTACGCAGAATATTAAGCATATGCTGTGTCCCTGTGAGGTGAAGTGCCTCATCACGAGCAATCAGTTTAATAATCTTGGCATTACCCTCCATCAACTTGCGTTCTGCAAAAGCAAATGAACAAGCAAAGCTGACATAGAAACGAATAGCCTCTAAAGCATTGACCGCCATTAAGCAGAGATAAAGCTTTTTCTTAAGCTCATAAAGACTCACACGCACTTCTTTACCATTTAAGGTATGTTTACCCTCACCAAAACGGTCATAAAGCTGTGTCAACTCAATCAACTCATCATAATACTTTGAGATATCTTTAGCACGTGCCAAGATATGTTCATTGGTCACGATATCATCAAACACCACCCCAGGATTATTGGTAATATTACGAATAATATGTGTATACGAGCGAGAATGGATAGTTTCTGAGAATGCCCATGTCTCAATCCATGTTTCTAATTCAGGAATAGACACTAACGGCAATAGTGCTACGTTAGGACTACGACCTTGAATAGAATCCAACAAAGTTTGGTACTTTAAGTTGCTGATAAAAATATGTTTCTCATGATCTGGCAGATTGGCATAATCAATACGATCTTGCGAGACATCAATCTCTTCCGGTCGCCAGAAAAATGACAATTGTTTTTCAATTAATTTTTCAAACGTTTCGTATTTTTGCTGATCATAACGAGCCACATTCACACTTTGACCAAAGAACATCGGTTCTTTTAATGGGTCATTGGGTGTTTGTCAAAAAGTACTATAAGACATCTTTGACACACTTTTCCCAAAAAACGAGGTCTGCTAGTATAACAGACCTCTAAACAATAAGCTTAGATTTTGCAAGCACCGCCAGCGCAATCTTCATCTTCTGGCTGAGCGATAGCTAAATCTTCTTGAGTATCATCTGCACCGTCACGAGTATTGTGATAGTACAAGGTTTTAACACCGTATTTATACGCTGTTAATAAATCTTTGAGTAACTGCTTCATAGCAACACGACCACCCTCAAAGCGTTGTGGGTCGTAACTTGTATTCGCAGAAATCGACTGATCGACGAACTTCTGCATAATGCCCACTAGCTGTAAGTAACCATCCATATTAGGCATTGCCCATAAAGTCTCGTACTTATCTTTGAGTGTTTCATACTCAGGTACCACTTGACGTAAGATACCGTCTTTAGAGGCTTTTACTGTCACTAGACCACGTGGAGGCTCAATACCATTAGTCGCATTAGAAATCTGGCTCGATGTCTCCGATGGCATTAAGGCAGTCAAGGTTGAGTTACGTAAACCGTGCTCAACAATCTCTGCACGCAACCATTCCCAATCTAGATGTAATGGTTCTGCACAAATGCTATCTACCGCTTCTTTATATGTATCAATCGGTAAAATACCTTTAGCATAGTGCGTCTCATTAAAGCCTAAGCAAGGACCATATTCTTTAGCCAAGTTCATGGAGGCTTTTAAGAGGTAATACTGAATCGCTTCAAAGGTACGATGGGTTAAGGCATTACCTGAACCATCAGAATATTTTGCACCATTCTTGGCGAGATAATACGCAAAGTTAATCACACCAATACCTAATGAGCGACGCTTCATACTACCTAGATAAGCCGCTTTAATTGGGTAATCTTGATAATCTAATAAAGCGTCTAAAGCACGAACGGCTAAATCAGCCAAATGCTCTAGCTCATGGAGGTCGTCAATCGCTCCTAGGTTAAAAGCAGATAAGGTACATAATGCAATCTCACCGTTTTCATCATTAATATCATCTAATGGCTTTGTCGGTAAAGTAATCTCTAAACAAAGATTAGATTGGCGTACTGGCGCCACTTTTGGATCAAACGCACCATGCGTATTTGTATGGTCAACGTTTTGAATATAGATACGCCCTGTACTCGCACGCTCTTGCATCATCAATGAGAATAGCTCAACCGCTTTTACACTGCGTTTGCGGATATTTGGGTCTTGCTCATACTGTACGTAGAGCTTCTCGAACAAGGCTTGATCCTCAAAGAAAGCGTCATATAAGCCTGGTACATCCGATGGTGAGAATAAGGTGATGTTCTCGCCTTTAATAAAGCGTTTATACATCAACTGGTTAAGCTGCACGCCATAGTCCATATGACGAACACGGTTTTCTTCGACACCACGGTTATTCTTTAGGACTAATAAAGACTCCACCTCTAAGTGCCAAATTGGATAGAATAATGTCGCTGCACCACCACGTACACCACCTTGAGAGCAACACTTCACTGCTGTTTGGAAGTGCTTATAGAATGGGATACAACCAGTATGCTGCGCCTCACCGCCACGGATAGGGCTACCCACTGCACGGATACGACCTGCATTGACACCAATACCTGCACGCTGTGATACATAGCGTACAATCGCTGCACTGGTGGCATTAATCGAGTCTAGACTATCGCCACACTCAATTAATACGCAAGAGCTGAACTGACGTGTCGGTGTACGCACACCCGCCATAATTGGTGTTGGCAAAGAGATTTTAAATGTCGAAGCCGCATCATAGAAACCCTTGACATAGCCAAGACGTGTCTCACGAGGATACTTCGAGAATAAACAAGCGGCAACTAGAATATAGAGGAACTGTGGACTCTCATAAATTTCATTAGTCACACGGTTTTGGACAAGGTATTTACCCTCTAACTGTTTAACCGCTGCATAAGAGAACGATAAATCACGAGCATGATTGATATAACTATCTAAGGTATCAAGCTCTTCTTTAGTGTAATCTTCGAGGATATGCTTATCATACTTACCCATCTCAACAAGACGAGTAACATGACTATATAAGCTCGGCGGTTCAAATTCACCAAAGGCTTTTTTGCGCAAATGGAAAATCGCCAAGCGTGCTGCTAGGAATTGATAATCAGGTGTGGCGGGTGAAATTAAATCAGCCGCTGCCTTAATAATGGTCTCATGGATATGCTCTGTACGCATACCATCGTAGAACTGGATTTGAGATTTAAGTTCGACTTGAGAAACAGAAACATTATTGAGCCCTTCAGCAGCCCAAGTAATAACACGGTGAATTTTGTCCAAATTCAATGGCTCTTTTGATCCATTGCGTTTGACAACAAACAATTGATTAGTCATCGTATAGTCCAGCAGCAGTAAATTGACAGGACTAAATATAGGCTTTTGTTAAAACCTATATTTAGTATTGTTCAGCTTGTACACAGTACAAGATATAGAAATGCAAGTATAGTAAACTTTTACCCTTTTCGCAACCTCAAGCATATCCCAAAAGTAGGTATAACTTACTGATAAAAAATAGTTTTCCTGAAAAAAATAAATTTAAAAAAAATGTAAACTTACAATTTATAGGCAGATTGCCACACTTGCCCTTACAAGCCATAAGGGATTTTTTTGACACACCTTCCCTTACCTTTTCGTATACGGCGAGAATATTCAACGTTGATCAATCCCTGATTAGAAAATGGGTGCGACTGTATCGTTTAGAACTTGAACAACGTATCCATGAATACATTCACTACTATAATCATGAGCGTATTCATACTAAATTAAAAGGACTGCCTCCTGTTCAATACAGGTTGCAGTCCTCTAACACCACTTCTTAACTAAACTGTCCAAGTTTAGGGGGGCAGTTCATCACTGAATAAGCGGTTTTTAAATAGCCCCAAGACCTAATAAAACATCATAAGTTTTGGGGGGCTCATTAAGCCTCAAAGCCATATCATTAAGCTTTTTGTCCTTGGCGACGCATACGGCGACCTTGGATTAACCAAACACCAGCGATAAGCAACAAGCCCGGAATAAAGATAATCGTTTCTGATGGACGATCTGGATTCGGTACCATCACATCCACTACATCCCATCCCTGTTCCCAGCTAGCACGTGCAGCTTGCGTACCAAAGCGAACATTCGCCACTTGCATCATATCGCCAAAGCCCATAAAGGTTAGACCTGCTTGACGTAGACGCTCACGACCAATTTTCTCTTCATTCATGCCCTCGGTTGTTTCTAGTGCAGGAACATTGACCGCCACTAATTTAGTAAGGTCATCGCCCTCTAGATTCATCCCTTGAATCTCTGCTACAAAACGACCGCCATCAGGCAATTTCGCTGCTACAGAATACAATTCAGTAACTGGACGAGGTACATACTCATCGTACATACGATTCATATACCAGTCAGGACGGAATAGCATAAATGAAGCAATCAACAGCACTAAAGCTTCTAACCAAGTACACTTAGTACGGAACCAACGTAATGAGGCTGCTGCAAAGACCATAGAAGCAATAGTCACCCCAACCACAACAGCCATTAAATGCCACCAAGAGTCAATACCAATCAATAAGAGTAATGGGTTAAAGACAAAGATAAATGGTAACACTGCCGTACGTAAAGCATACGTCACCCCTTGTAAGCCTGTCTTTAACGGGTCCTCTCCGGAAATGGCTGCCGCTGCAAAAGTAGCTAGCCCTACTGGTGGTGTAATATCCGCCATAATCCCGAAATAGAACACAAAGAAATGCACGGCAATCAAAGGAATGATTAAACCATTTTGTGCCCCTAACTCTACCACGACAGGAGCCATCAAGGTCGCCATCAAGATATAGTTAGCCGTTGTTGGCATACCTAGACCGAGAATTAAGCATACGGCTGCTGTGAAGAAAAGCATAACAAGGACATTGCCCATGGATACCAATTCCACAAAGGCCGTCATGCGTAACCCTAAACCTGTTAAGGTAATTGCACCGACGATTAAACCAGCGGTACCGCAGGCAATCGCAATACCAATCATATTGCGCGCACCCTCTTCTAAGCCTTGGATAGCTTCACCAAAACCACGTTTGGCAGCTGGAGCAACTTCTTGTCCACGGAAAAAAGCAATCAGCGGACGTTGAGTGATTAATAAGAATAATAAAGCAACCACTGCATAGAATGCAGATAAGCCTGCTGATAACATCTCAACACTCAAGCACCAGACCAGAATACCGATAGGGATTAAGAAATACAATCCCGAGCGCACTGTTGGCCAGATTTCTGGCTTCACAGGGTTAGTAACATTAATATCAGTCGGTAAGTCCGGATATTTAGCAGAGACTTTTAATAAAAGTACATAGATGACTAATAGCAAGGCTAATAAAATCCAAATAGCCGCACTACCCGCGACTGCCTGCACGCCTGTACCCACATAGTAAAATGCCGCCATCACTAATAAAGTACCCGAGATACCCATACCCCAACCAGCCAATTTCTGGATAGGTGTCTTAGGAGCGCCTGCTGACATCATCGGTTCAATACCAAGCTTAAGCGCTTCTAAGTGGACGATATAGAACAAGGCAATGTACGAAATTGAAGCAGGTAAAATCGCATGACGAATAATCTCCGTATAAGGAATCCCCACATACTCAATCATCAAGAACGCTGCCGCCCCCATCACCGGTGGCATAATTTGACCATTCACCGATGAGGCTGTTTCAATCGCACCCGCACGAATACCACCATAACCTGATTTTTTCATCAGAGGAATAGTGAAAATACCCCCTGTGACCACATTAGCGACTGAAGAAGCCGATACCAGACCATTTACCCCTGAAGATACCACTGCAACCTTTGCTGGACCGCCACGAAGATGACCCAACATGGCAAAAGACACTTGCATCATATAGTTGCCAGCACCGCAACGGTCTAATAAAGAGCCAAGCAATACGAAAATAAAGATATATGATACCGAAACCCCAAGTGCCACCCCGTAAGTCCCCTCTGTGGTCAACCACATATGAGAGACTAGACGCTCAATAGAAGCACCTCGATGAGAAACCACCTCAGGGAGATAAGGACCCAAAAAGACATAAGCTAAGAAAACAATACCTAAAATCGTCATCGGCATACCCAATGAGCGACGAGTAATCTCAAGCAATAGGATAATACCAACAGCCCCTGCTATCACATCTAAGGTTGTCGGAATACCGGGACGTAATGCTAACTCATTGTAAAATAAGAATAAATAAGCACCACAAAAGCCCGCAATAATTGCTAAGACCCAATCATAAAACGGCATTTTATTAGATTGACTCTTAAACATAGGGTACGCTAAGTAACCCAAGAACATCGCAAGACCGAGATGAATAGCACGTGCTTCAGTATCATTAAAAATACCTAAGTTCACGCTAAAAGGGATTGGTGAAGCAAACCATAATTGGAAGAAAGACCACAGCAAAGCACCGATTGCCAGCACACCACTGGTAAAGCCGGTGACTTTACGCCCTCCTCGGTCTACATCTGCCACCAACTTTTCCAGTTCGGCAATTTTTTTGGCGTCAGTTACCATAAAAAATCCTTTAAATTTTAAGCTTTTCAAAATGCAAGAAAGCGGACAAACGTATCTGCCCGCCTCTATAAATTAATCGTGATAAATCAATTATTTTAATAAACCAACTTCTTTGTAGTACTTCTCAGCACCGGCATGTAACGGTGCAGAAAGACCATTTTTCACCATATCTTCTTTAGTGAGGTGAGCTAAAGCTGGGTGTAGTTTTTTGAAGTCATCGAAGTTTTCAAATACTGATTTAACGATTTGATAAACCACGTCATCTGGTGTTTTTGTTGACGCTACGACTGTCGCTAATACACCGTATGTTGGCGTATCATCTGGGTTGTTTTGATATAAACCACCAGGGATATTCACCTTAGCGTAGTATGGATATTGCTCAACAATTTTATCGACCACCTCACCTGTGAATGGCATTAACTTAGCGCCACAAGTTGTTGTTGGGTCTTGAATATTTGCTGATGGATGACCAACACCGAAGATAAAGCCGTCAATCTTACCGTCACATAATGCTGTACCATGCTCATCAGGCTTTAACTCAGACGCTAAAGCGAAGAATGAGTTATCGATACCACGCGCTTGCATATATTGCTCTAAAGACGCACGAGAACCTGAACCTGGGTTACCCACGTTAAAGCGTTTGCCTTTGAGGTCATCAAAGCCTTTAATGTTGGCTTCTTTACGTGTAAGAATAGTTAATGGCTCTGGGTGTAAAGAGAATACAGAGCGTAAATCTTTGTAAGCACCCGCTTCTTTAAAGTTAGACTCGCCATTGTAAGCATTGTAAGCCACGTCTGACTGAGCAAAACCTAAGTCTAACTCACCTGCTTTAATTGTGTTTACATTAAATACAGACGCACCAGTTGACTCTACTGAACAACGTAAACCGTGATCTGCACGGTCTTTATTGACGATACGGCAAATCGCACCACCTGCCGCATAATAAACACCTGTCACCCCACCTGTACCAATGCTCACGAATTTTTGTTGAGCCATCGCTGTACTTGGTGCGATAAATGCAGTTGCTACCGCTAGAGCACCTGCTGCTAAAGACATTTTCTTCATTAGTTTCATAAAAACTCCTAAACTAAATTAATGATGACAGTATCGTCAGAATAGTTATTCCCTAAGGTATAACAAATTTCCTACCCAAAAGAAAACTGGGGTTTATCCTAGGCTTTGCCCTAACATACTATACCGCTCTATCGTAAGACACCGATAACTCGCTCAGTACGTATAGCAAAAAAACCACATTTTTAACAAAAATGGTGCAAGTTAGCACCAAATAAAGACCTATTTAACGTCCACATTGTGCATATTGTGCACCATAGCGTTCTGCTCGCTCTTGGACGCGTTGGGCAACTTTCTTCAACCAAGCCTTGCTCTCATAGCTTTGGCGACTATAACCTGTCCAGCCTTCGTGGTAATTCAAATATTGGTTATAAGCGTCCCACTTAGACACACCATTAATCTGCTGAGTCTTACTCATATACCACCCAATAAAATCCACTGCATCATCAAAATCATCACGATCGGCTGATGAATTCTGTGTTTGCTTTTTATAATCACCCCAGACCTCATCTTTGGCTTGAGGATAACCATACGCTGAACTGGCTCGCCCCGTGGGGATAAAGCCTAAGAAGTAGCTCATCGGTGGCTGTGCATCATGCTTAAAACTAGACTCTTGGTAGATAATCGATAAAACAACTTGCGGTGGCACACCCCACTTCTCACGCGACGCCTCTAAAGCCTCTCCCCAATATGGCTTTTCTTGCACAATTTCGCACATATTTTCAGGCTTACTCGGAGGGGTAGTATTGGCACAAGCTGCACACAAAGCCGTCAGCACGACCCATAAATATTTAGACTTCATCAAAGGGACTTCCACTAAAATATCTGTACGCTAAAACTAGCGAACTAATCTTTGAAGCCATTGTATAATAAACTTCTTAAAAATCCCTTTCTTCTCAATCATCTTATGCAAAATAAAAATCGCGTATTTTACGCATTCTATATAGGTTTCCTATTATTAATTAGCGTAGGTTTCCTATATCTACTATCGCCTTATTTCTCTGCGATATTCTGGGGAATTATTTTTGCGGTCTTATTCAAACCAGTCTATAACCGCATACTTAAATTGATGCCTAAGCGTCGCAATGTCGCCGCTGTGCTGACCTTACTGATTGCCATACTCGTTGCCTTTGTGCCGTTAAGCTTAATTACCGCCTCACTCACCAAAGAGGTTGTCACGCTTTATAACCGCGTACAATCGGGAGAGTTAAATCTGGGGCTTTATGCTGACCATATTTTCCAAAATCTCCCGGGGTTTATTAAAGATATTCTTGAGCGCTATCAAATCGATAGTGTCTTTGGTCTGCGCGACAAAATTATGGTGTTCTTTAATAATGCCAGCCGTCTATTAGCAACAGAACTCGTCAGTTTTAGTCAGAATACGTTCTCTTTCTTGATTTCTGTCGGCATTATGATGTATCTGCTGTTCTTTTTTATCAGAGACGGTTCGAGTATCCAAGGCAATCTCACTCGTCTCGTACCATTGAGCTACGAACACAAAGTACATCTTTTTGAGAAATTCATCACTGTTGTGCGTGCGACGGTCAAAGGCAATATGTTAGTTGCTGTCGTCCAAGGTACTTTAGGTGGATTTATTTTTGCCCTACTAGGTATCCAAGGTGCTTTATTGTGGGGAGTGATTATGGCGTTCTTATCACTCCTACCTGCTGTCGGCGCTGCTATTATTTGGTTTCCTGTCGCGATTTATTTCTTAGTCTCTGGCTCTTATTGGGAAGGGGGTATTCTTATTGCCTATGGTTTTTGTGTCATCGGCTTAGCGGATAATTTACTACGTCCAATGTTAGTGGGCAAAGATACAAAACTTCCCGATTATCTGGTCCTTATCAGTACACTCGGAGGTTTAACTGCTTTTGGCATTAATGGTTTTGTCATCGGTCCACTATTAGCCGCATTATTTATCGCTTTCTGGGATGAGTTACCTAATGCCGTTGGTTTATTAGAGCCGCTAAAACCGCAAGATCAGGCACTCGTCCAAGAAACGTTATACAATCACGATAAGGTGACTAGTTTTGTGGAATGCGAGGATGTTGTAAAAAGCATACAAAAAACCACAAAAAATGAAGAATAACTTGCACAAATATTCAACTCTCTGTATAGTTATATTCTTCAAGCGAGCGTGGCGGAATTGGTAGACGCACTGGATTTAGGTTCCAGCGCCGTGAGGTGTAAGAGTTCGAGTCTCTTCGCTCGCACCAGATTGAAAGGCTTTGGTTTTATACCAAGGCCTTTTTTACTATGGTCGTCTTTGTCGTAGTTTTATGCACATACTTAGAACTCCCCTTTGTATTCTCCTTTTTAGTTCACTCACTTTTGCTGTTTGTCGCATACTACTCTACTATAGCTATCCAGAGTATTTTGCTACTTTATCCACACAACAAGTCATCTCAGCTCTCTTAAAAGGAGCGCAATTTGATAGTGCCACAGTGGCATCAAGTACGGTTTTATTTCTAGCGATTATCACACTGCCTTTTCAACGAGTCCAATCGTCACGCTTACGTCCCTTAGCGTTATATGCTATCTCGTTTATCGTTTTTTTATTGGTTGCCTATAACTTAGCGGATATTAGTTATTTTAGTGAAGTCAAACGCCATATCGGTGCTGAGGTGATGAATATTACCGCTGACCTTGGGGAGATGGCTAGCCTTGCCTTCAATTCTCGTCTAGATACACTCTTG
>JAXECN010000009.1:0-10845 GCA_034093535.1 Pelistega sp. | reverse complement strand
TAGACGGTTTCGCAGACTGTACCACGACCTAAGACTACACGGACGAGGATTTCTGCCTCATTCATGACCGCTTGACCTTGTTCTTCTCGATAGTCAGGATTACGACCACCATTAAGCGCAACCAATACATCGCCTAGATATAATTTGAGTGCGGTAGTGTCTAAATCTTGTACCCCTGCATAACCGATAGCAGCAAGAATGCGACCTAAATTAGGGTCAGAGGCAAAGAAAGCTGTCTTGACTAGTGGTGAGTGAGCAATCGCGTAGGCAATCTTTAGGGCTTCTTCACTATCTTTTGCTTCTTCAACTTGGATAGTCATAAATTTTGTCGCACCCTCAGCATCGCGAACAATCTTTTGGGCTAACTCACGAGAGATGTCTGTTAGCACTTGAGCAATGGCTTCATAAGCAGCTGAGCCTTCCACTGCTTCGACACCACTTTGTCCTGTGGCGGCAATGATAAAAGAGTCATTGGTTGAGGTATCGCCATCGACAGTGATACGGTTAAATGACTGGTTAGCAATTGCGATAGTGAGTTTTTCAAGCGTTGCTTGAGGGATTTTAGCGTCTGTCGCAACATAACCTAGCATGGTTGCCATATTAGGACGAATCATCCCAGCACCTTTACTGATCCCTGTGACGGTGACTGTTTTGCCGTCAATGTCGATTTGTTTTGAGGAGACTTTAGGGACGGTATCCGTGGTCATAATACTATGGGCAGCGTTGAACCATTCGTTATCAGTGAGGTTAGCAACAGCTCCTGGAATCGCCGCATTAATTTTGTCAACAGGCAGCGGCTCGAGAATCACACCAGTTGAAAAAGGTAAGACTTGCTCTTCTTTTAAGTTTAAAGCTTTTGCCAAGGTTGCTGACGTATTTAAGGCGTTTTGATAGCCGCTTTCGCCAGTACCTGCATTGGCATTGCCTGTATTAATTAATAAGGCGCGAATATCACTACTAGAGGCTAGGCGTTGTTTGCAGATTTGTACGGGTGCAGCACAAAAACGATTGGTCGTGAATACGCCAGCGACGCTTGTGCCAGCGGCAAATTGAAATACGGTAATGTCTTTTTTACCAGGCTTTTTAATGCCTGCAGAGCCAATACCAATCTGTACCCCAGCAACAGGGTGGATATCCTTTAAGTCAGGAATATGGAAATTTACAGGCATTATCGCCTCCTCGTTAAAGCAAAATAAGGTGAATTACATCGCAGCGACTTTAGCAAATGCTTTATCTGCTGCCTCAAAGGTACGAGCTAAGATAGCGTCATCATGGCAAGCAGAAACAAAACCAGCTTCAAAAGCTGATGGTGCTAAATGTACGCCCTCATCTAGCATGGCATGGAAGAAGACGTTAAACGCAGCGGTATTGCTTTCTTGTACTTCGGCAAAGCTTGTCGGTACGCTGGCACGGAAATAGATGCCGAACATACCACCAACTGAGTCAGCACTGAATGTGACGCCATGTTTAGCGGCTTTTTCTTTGAGACCTGCAACGAGAGCGGCTGTTGTACTTGAGAGTTGTTGATAAAAGCCTGGACGATTGAGAATTTCTAGTGTTTTTAGACCGGCAGCAACAGAAACAGGATTGCCAGATAAAGTGCCTGCTTGATATACAGCACCCATTGGAGCGATATGTTGCATGATGTCTTTACGACCACCAAAAGCGCCAACAGGCATACCACCACCGATGACTTTGGCAAGTGTGGTGAGGTCTGGGGTGATACCGGTTAAGCCTTGTACACCTTTTGGACCGGCACGGAAGCCCGTCATCACTTCATCAAAAATTAAAAGAGCACCATGTGCTGTACATAATTCACGTAACCCTTCAAGGAAACCTGCTTTAGGTTTGATGAGATTCATGTTACCAGCGATTGGCTCAACGATAACGCAGGCGATATCTTCACCGACTTCAGCAAAAGCTTGCTTAACCGCGTCTAAGTTATTGTACTCAAGCACAATCGTATGGCTCACGAACTCTTGTGGTACACCGGATGATGATGGATTACCAAAAGTGAGTAAGCCTGAACCTGCTTTAACGAGTAGGCTATCAGAGTGACCATGGTAGCAACCCTCAAATTTAATGATTTTACGGCGATTTGTCGCACCACGAGCAAGACGAATAGCACTCATGGTTGCTTCTGTGCCAGAGCTCACAAGACGAACCTGCTCAATAGAAGGGAGGAGCTCACAGATTTTTTCAGCAAGAATAACTTCACCTTCTGTCGGTGCACCAAATGATAGTCCATTCACCGCAGCTTCTTGTACAGCTTTGACGACTTCAGGATGAGAGTGCCCAACAATAGCAGGCCCCCAAGAGCCTAAATAGTCGATGTATTGTGTACCCTCTACGTCCCAAATATAAGCACCATTAGCTTTAGCGATAAAACGAGGTGTACCGCCAACAGATTTAAAGGCACGAACAGGAGAGTTGACGCCACCAGGAATGGTTTCTTGAGCACGTTGGAAAATGTCTTGATTTTTCATAACAATATTTTATGCCTTAAATAATTGGTTAAAAGCTTTGCAGGTTTGGTAGATGTCTGCTTGTTCAAATAAGCCAGAAATAACAGCGATACTATCAGCACCTGCCTCAATGACTGATGGTGCATTATCGAGTGTGATACCGCCAATGGCGACCATCGTTTGTCTAGGTGTATGATGAAATAAGGTTTTAGCTTCTTTAAAGAGGCTTAAAGGAGCATTGACTGCTTCTGGTTTGACGCTAGAAGAGAATACAGCCCCAAAAGCGAAGTAGTCTACATCGTTATCAATGGCTTGTTGCGCTAAGGATAACTGATTATAACAACTCACACCGATGAGGAGCGGGTGGGGTTGTTCTGCGATAGCTTTTTTAGCAGATTGAATATCTCCATCATCACGACCTAAGTGAACTGCGTCAGCTTGCACAGCGAGAGCTAGTTTCCAGTCATCATTGATGACAAAAAGTGTTCCGTATTCTCGACAAATTTTCGCTACTTGAGTTGCTTGTGTACAAGCGAGCTCAAAAGGCGTATGTTTGCGACGCCATTGCAATATTGGCAAGCCAGCTTTACAGGCTTGTGTAATCGCATTTAATAAACGGTCAAAGTCAGACCAGTCAGGTGTAATACCGTACAAACCTGTAGGAAAACGTAGAGTAGACATGGTTTAGGGCTCGTAATAGGCTAATCGGTCTGGCTGAGATTTACCCATGCCAAGTTGAACTTGATGTTCGATTTGTTTGAGTGCCACGCTTAGGGCGAGATTAATTGCCTCTTCGGTGCTTTCACCATTTGCTAGTAAACATGTCAACGCACTTGCCACCATATCCGCAAACTCAGCGGGTGTTTGTAGATGTGGGTCGTGAGCGAAATAGTCTTCGCGGTCAGAGCTATGAATGAGGCGATGTCGCATAGAATTGCCGTGCTTTTCATTAAGCACTAAGCAATATTCTGCGCCTAAGTCTAATGTATGTAATATGAGATCTTGGGCAGTATGAATATCGAAATCCTCAGAAGTCCATTGTTGTGCGTAGTTGGCATCAATCACAGCAACGTGCGATAACGGAGCGAGAATATCTAGATAAGCGTCTGTCAGCATTTCGGTATATAGGCGACCGCCACCACTGACTTCTTCCATATCGACATGATTATAAAAGTGCTTACCAAACGTCGAAACCAGAGGGATTTCATGGTAGTCCGAAGCAATGCCAGCAATACTATCTAATGCTTCAATAGAAAATGCACCACCGACTTTAAAAGCGCGAATATTAATATCCTCTAGGACAAATCTTGCTTGTGCGTCAATCGTATCCGCTAGAATAGGGAGTACTTCAATGACGCTATTGCTATCTTGTACCGACAGTGCAGTCACGACAGAGCTGGAATAGCAACCAAGCTGTGTTGCCGTGATGGTTTCGGCAGGAAGATAGGCGCGATGTGTGGGGTCATACATATTAAAAAATAAAACACCACAAGGTAGGGCTGAAGACATAGTAAAAAGGCATTGAGTTGCGGTAAAATAGTAAGGATATTTTAGCTCAAAGTTTTTCTAAAGGATATTTTCATGAAGACATGGATGTGTTTAATTTGTGGTTGGGTGTACGATGAAGAAGCAGGTGCGCCTGAAGAAGGTATCCCTCCTGGTACAAAATGGGAAGATGTTCCCCCAAATTGGGTGTGCCCAGAATGTGGTGCACGCAAAGAAGACTTTGAAATGATGGCAATCTAAGCTATATAACATGAGCGATAGTTCTTTAAATCTCACAGGGCATTTTTTGATTGCAATGCCGACGACTTCCTCAGACCTTTTTGATGGAAGTCTGATTTATGTTTTTGACCATAGCGAAGACGGTGCTGTAGGGTTGATTGTGAATCAACCTTCTACAATACCTTTTGCCGAGTTATTGGGAGATTTAAGTGCTATTGGCGACAATGAAGAAGAAATCGAAAATAATATTGCCGATACGCTAGTGTATTTTGGCGGACCAATTAATAGTGATAAAGGTTTTGTCTTGCATAGTGCAGATAAGACGTACCGTTCGACCATTGGTAATAATGGCTTATTGATGACCTCCTCTCGTGATGTTTTATTAGACCATGCGAGAGGTCAAGGTCCTAAGCATTTTATGTTGGCACTAGGTTATGCAGGATGGGGGCCGGGTCAATTGGAAGATGAGCTGGCTGCCAATGCGTGGCTAACTGTTAAAGCAACACCCGAAGTTATTTTTAATTGCCCTATTGTTGAGCGTTACCATCGAGCGATAAGCTTACTAGGCTTTGATCCAGAGGTCTTATTAGGTGAGGCTGGTAATGCCTGAGATGACTATCTTAGCCTTTGATTTCGGCTTAAAAAAAATTGGTGTGGCATTAGGGAATACATTTTTAAAAGAAGCGCAGCCATTAGAAATTATTCGAACACAGACTAAAGACGCTCGTTTTGCTGCCATTGCTGACTTAATTAAAAAATGGGAGCCGGGCTTGTTGATTGTTGGTTTGCCATTAACTGAAGCAGGCGAAGAGCAGTTTGCTTCAGGTCATGCAAGACGTTTTGCTAATCAATTGCAGGGTCGTTTTAATCTCCCGGTAGAGTTGGTCGATGAGCGAGGCAGTAGTATGGAAGCGCAACAACGATTAGCTAAAAATATTGACGAAGATGCTGTTGCAGCGGCGATTATCTTAGAGCGTTATTTTAGTCGACCTTTGAGTTAAAATAAGCGGCATTAATCACTAAGGAAGAATGAGATGCAAATACCTACAGCAGAACAATTGTATAGCCAATTAAAGGTAGGGGTTCAAGAATTACTGACAACAAAACCCGCTGATTTAGTTCATTTAGTAGGTATTTATTCCGGTGGAGCGTGGATTGCAGAACGCTTACACAAAGACTTGCAACTTAGCAATGAATTAGGCTTTTTAAGCACAAGTTTTTATCGAGATGACTTTAATAAAATTGGTTTACATCGACAAAAACAAACCACACAAATCAATTTTGATGTTGATGGCAAGCATATTATTGTTATCGACGATATTCTTTATACTGGGCGTAGTGTACGAGCAACGATGAATGAGTTGTTTGATTATGGTCGTCCAGCTTCTATTTCATTGGCAGTATTGATTGACCGTGGTGGTCGTCAATTGCCGATTGCTGCCGATGTGGTAGGGGGTGTTATCCCCCTCGATAAAGGGACGAATTTTGTTCTCTCACACAACGAACAGCATTTATTTGATATCGCAATTGAAAAGGAAAATGCACGTGTATAATCCGCAACTCAATCGACATGGTGAACTGACCCACTTACTCAGTACAGAGGGATTATCTAAGGATATTCTGATGCATATTTTAGATACCGCGCATAGTTTTGTGCCTTTAGCCGAACGTGATATTAAAAAGGTACCATTGCTACGAGGCAAAAGTGTATTTAACCTTTTCTTTGAGAACTCAACACGTACACGTACTACTTTTGAAATTGCCGCCAAACGTCTGTCAGCGGATGTATATAATTTGAATATTAACGCTTCATCCACCTCGAAAGGTGAGACTTTGCTAGATACGATTAGCAATCTTACTGCTATGCAAGCGGATATTTTTGTGGTGCGTCATGAAGCAAGTGGTGCTCCTTATTTGATTGCTCAACATGTTGAGCCACATATTCATGTCGTCAATGCGGGTGATGGTCGTCATGCTCACCCTACACAAGCATTATTGGATATGTATACGATTCGTCACTTTAAGAAAGACTTTTCTAATCTTACCGTGGCTATCGTGGGAGATATTCTTCATTCTCGTGTGGCACGCTCAGATATTCATGCCTTGACTACATTGGGTGCAGCAGAAATTCGTGCGATTGGTCCTTTAACTTTATTGCCGGGTGGTCTAGAGCAGATGGGCGTGCGTGTCTTTACTGATATGCGAGAGGGTCTAAAAGATGTTGATGTGATTATTATGTTACGTCTACAAAATGAGCGTATGAAAGGTGCTTTATTGCCTTCATCACATGAGTATTTTAAGCATTATGGTTTAACAGAGGAAAAATTAGCTTTGGCAAAACCGGATGCGATTGTGATGCACCCTGGACCGATGAACCGAGGGGTAGAGATTGATACGCTAGTGGCAGATGGTCCGCAGTCAGTTATTCTTAATCAAGTGACATTTGGTATTGCTGTACGTATGGCAGTGATGAGCATTGTGGCAGGAGCAAGTGCATGAAATTACGCATCATCAACGGTAGATTATTAAATCCATCAACACAGCAAGATGAAGTGGCGGTGATTGATATCGCAGCAGGTCGTATTGTGGGGATTAATTCTCCAGAGGGTTTTGTGCCTGACCAGACTATTGATGCTGCCGGCAAGGCAGTTATTCCGGGCTTAGTGGATTTGTCTGTACGCTTGCGTGAGCCGGGTAATGAGCATAGAGCGACATTAGAAACTGAAATGCGTGCAGCGTTGGCAGGTGGCGTAACTAGCTTAGTATTACCACCTGATACGGATCCGAGTCTTGATGAGCCGGGTTTGGTGGAGATGTTAAAACATCGTGCACGTCAGTTAAATCAAGCTAATCTTTATCCATTAGGGGCGATGACTGTTGGTCTTAAAGGTGAAGTGCTGACCGAGATGGCTGAGCTGACTGAAGCCGGTTGTGTTGCTTTTTCACAAGCCAATAAGGGACTGCTAAATCTCTCGATTTTAAATCGTGCGATGTTATACGCTAAGACCTTTAACTATGCTTTATGGATTCAACCATCAGAGGCGGATTTGGCTGGTGGTGGTGTGGCAGCAAGTGGAGCGTTTGCTTCGCGTCTAGGTTTATCAGGTATTCCTGTACAAGCAGAGACGATTGCCTTGCATGCATTATTTGAATTGCAACGTAGTAATAATGTGCGATTACACTTGTGTAGAGTGACGAGTGCCGAGGGGATTGAATTGATTCGTCAAGCCAAGGCACGTGGTTTACCAGTGACATGTGATGTGTCGATTAATCACTTGCATTTGACTGATACCGATATTGGTTTCTTTGATAGTCATTATCGTATTTATCCACCATTACGCTCGCAGCGTGATCGTGACGCCATTACTCAAGGTCTCTTAGACGGTACGATTGACGCCATTTGTTCGGATCATACACCGATGGATGATGAGGAAAAATTACTACCATTCGCTCAAGCTGAAGCGGGTGCTGTAGGTGTGGAACTATTATTAAGCTTAGTGTACAAATGGGCTCAAGAACAAAAAGTGCCTTTATTAGACGCTTTAGCTAAAATTACGCTTAATCCTTATCAGATTCTTAAGTCGGGTGCGCCAGCTTTACCTCCTTGCGGTCAGTTGACAGTAGGTGCACCAGCGGATTTGGCGATTGTGGATTTTGATGAATACTGGCAGGTTAATCGTCAGTCTTTGGTTAGTCAAAGTGCTCATACGCCGTTTAGCCGCTACGAAGTGCCAGCAAAAGTCAAAATGACCATTGTGGGCGGTCGAGTGGTTTGGCAATAAGGGGGCTCAATTGCCGTATATCCGATTTGCTGTTCGCATTATTGGTCTGCTACTCGTCGTACTCATCGGTTTATTTATCGCTTTTGCTTTTTATGGATGGATGAGTAAATCTAAAAAAGAGTGGGTATTGCGTACTTGGTCGCGTTGTTTGATGAAAACTACGGGTGTTCAAGTCGTGAGTGAGGGTGCTCCTATTATGGAAGGACCGGTTATGCTGACAGCGAACCATGTATCTTGGATTGATATCTTTATCATCAATAGTCAACGTGCGACGGCTTTTATTGCAAAATCAGAGATACGTCAGTGGCCGGTTATCGGTTGGCTTGTTGGGGCAGTAGGGACCATCTTTATTCAGCGAGGCTCTCGTCAAGCTGTGGTTGCGATTAATCAAATACTTGCAAAACACTTTGAAGAAGGGACGTGTATTGGTTTATTCCCTGAGGGGACAACCAGTGAGGGCTTTAGTGTGTTGCATATGTTCAGTGGCTTATTAGAAGGTGCAATGCAAGCGAAAGTGCCTATTCAACCAGTGGCTTTATTATTTAGCCATCAAGGTCAGCGTAGTAGTCGAGTGGCATTTGTGGGAGAACAGACCTTAGTTGAAAATATTTGGGTTCTTCTGAGTAGCAAGGATGTCAGTGTAACGGTGCGTTTTTTAGAACCAGTTACGCAAGCGGGTGAAGAGGTGTTGATTTCTCGTCAAGAAGTGGCAGATAAAATTCGAGAGGCTTTACTACGAGAAGTGAGTGTGAGTTAGTGATTTGTTGAGAGGGTGATAATCGACAAAATAGTTCTTGTAGAACCGAGATTCAGTATTTAGAAAAAAGCCTCAATTTGCGTTGGTTGCAGATTGAGGCTTTAGTGTTTTTAATATGCTGATGAACAGTACTTAATAAGTAGTATTTAAAATTGCTTTTTTATAGAGAGAAGAGCTGTTCTGAATGAGGGTTATGCTTTTACCTCAATCGTTTGCTGTTGTTGACGATGACGATCTAAGGCTTTTAATCCATAATGTGTGCAGACGATAATTGAGAATACCGGCATAACTAGACCCATAAATGGAATTAGTGATAGTGCTGCACAGACAAAACCAATAAACCAGAAACCTTTTTTATGCGTATTTAAGACATAACGTCTTTCTTCTGAGGTGGCGTGCTCAACAATAGCGTCTACTTGAGACATATGTGAGAATGCATAAGCTCCCCAGAATAGCGAAAGCACAATAGACATAAAGGGAATAAACCATAGAGGTAAGGTCAAAAGCCAGCCAAGAATAAAAATGGTCGAGACTTTAATCGCATTAAAAGTGCTGACCGAATTGACGTTTTGACCCTTTTTTTCTAGATGAGGGAAGTAGCGATCACTAATAAACTTAACCGCTAATGGCGTAACCATAATTGCAGCAGCGGCGAGACCGATGACGACACCGATGGCAGATAAGCTAACAAAAGAGAGTAAACCAGCTAGCCAATCACTCATGGTAGAGAAACCCCAGCCAAATGATTGTGCCTTTTGAAACCATCCCCAATTGGCAGCGCTAGAGAAGAACCAGTCGTCTAGGGGATTCCAAGCGAAGATTAGTAAGAAGATAATACTTACTATCGCAATAACGAGTGGTAATACGATAGCAAAGAGCATACGAGGTTGTAGCTGAGTCACAATTCCTTTACTAAAAGAATCGGCAGTGCTTAAGTAAGACATAGGTACCTTGTAGACAAGATGAGGTTAATCGAGCATGTTGTTGTATTTTTAACATACAAGCTGTTTATAAGTCTAAATAGTAGCAGAACTCTTAAATACAAGAGGTTTTTAAATGCAAGAGAATGCAAAGGGTGTTGTGTTGTATTTTTAATACATTTATGGCGTTGATTTTGTTTCTTTATATAAATCAAAGACTTGCTTTTGTTTTGTGCGGATTTTGGTGTTGGGTATGTGGTGTTTGGTATGTTTTTTTGTTGAAAAAACTTGCCAAGTGTTGTGAGTTAGTTCATAATTCAAATCTTTCCTGCTAACGCAATGCTTTTAAAGCGAAGCGAAAGAGGAAAGCAAGCGAGTTAGATGATTGGTTAAATTGATGATTTAACAACGATTTAAAAATAAATTAAAAATATTTTTAAAAAGTGCTTGACAGAATGTAGATTGATAGTTCATAATTACATTCTTTGCTGCTGACGGCAACGACGATTGAGTCGAGTGATTGATTCTCGTTAAAACAGTCAGGCGAATTTAAAATGTTAAATTCGATTTTGTTCTTTAACAACTAACAGCCGATAAGTGTGGGCGCTTGGAATGAGAGGCGTCATCCTATCACGGGATGTGCTAAAAATATTATTTTAAGTGCTTACACTACATACAGAAATAAGGTTTTTTTCAAAACGTTATTTCTTTGAGTATAAGCAGCGATAGTATCTTCGGATACTACAATTAAACAGGAATTGAACTGAAGAGTTTGATCCTGGCTCAGATTGAACGCTAGCGGGATGCCTTACACATGCAAGTCGAACGGCAGCAACAGAGAGCTTGCTCTCTGGGTGGCGAGTGGCGAACGGGTGAGTAATGTATCGGAACGTGCCCAGTAGCGGGGGATAACTACGCGAAAGCGTAGCTAATACCGCATACGCCCTACGGGGGAAAGGGGGGGATCGCAAGACCTCTCACTATTGGAGCGGCCGATATCGGATTAGCTAGTTGGTGAGGTAACGGCTCACCAAGGCGACGATCCGTAGCTGGTTTGAGAGGACGACCAGCCACACTGGGACTGAGACACGGCCCAGACTCCTACGGGAGGCAGCAGTGGGGAATTTTGGACAATGGGGGCAACCCTGATCCAGCCATGCCGCGTGCAGGATGAAGGCCTTCGGGTTGTAAACTGC
>JAXECN010000008.1:0-4562 GCA_034093535.1 Pelistega sp. | reverse complement strand
ATGATTATTCCATTTATTGCTTCGGTGATGCGAGATGTTTTCGCCGTAGTACCTCCTATGTATAAAGAGTCTGCTTATGGCTTAGGAGGGACGACGTGGGAAGTGATGTGGAAAGTTGTCTTACCGTATACTAAAAACGGTGTTGTTGGTGGCATTATGCTTGGACTGGGTCGTGCATTGGGTGAGACCATGGCAGTGACCTTTGTGATTGGTAATGCATTCCGTACACCGGGCAGTATTTTTGATCCTGCTAACTCGATTGCTTCAGCGATTGCCAATGAGTTTAATGAAGCGGATGGTTTACAAAAGTCAGCCTTGATTGAATTGGGCTTGATTTTATTCCTAATCACGACCTTAGTATTGGCGATTTCTCGTGTATTAGTCGCTCGTATGGCGAAAAAAGAAGGCAAACGCTCATAAGGGTGGGAGGATAAAATGACAGTTTCAAATTCAGCAATTCATAGCCAAAACCCTATTTACAGACGCCGTAGTTTGATTAATAAAATCATGATGACCTTGTCTTTAGTGACGGTGGTCTTTGGTTTATTCTGGTTGTTTTGGATTATTCTCACCTTATTAACTAAGGGTGCCGGTTCTCTCTCTTGGAGTTTATTTACGGAGATTACACCCGGACCGGGCTCAGCTGGTGGTCTGAAAAACGCCATTATCGGTTCGCTATTGATGTCAGCGGTAGGGACAGCGATTGGTACACCGATTGGTATCTTGGCAGGTACTTATTTAGCCGAATATGGTCAACGCGGTTGGTTGGCACCAGTGACACGCTTTTTAAATGATGTGTTATTGTCAGCACCATCGATTGTGATTGGTCTATTTATCTATGCCTTAATCGTGGCACAGCAAGGGCATTATTCAGGTTGGGCAGGTTCACTCGCATTAGCTGTTTTAGTGATTCCTGTTGTGGTGCGTACGACCGATAATATGTTGTCTTTAATCCCGAATAACTTACGCGAAGCTGCCTTTGCGCTCGGTTGTCCTAAGTGGCGTATGATTATGATGATTTGTTATAAATCAGCACGTGCAGGGATTTTGACAGGGGTGTTATTAGCAGTTGCTCGTATTCTAGGTGAAACAGCACCATTGCTCTTTACTGCTTTATCAAATCAATTTATGTCGTGGAATATGAATGCGCCGATGGCAAACTTGCCAGTGGTGATTTTCCAATACGCTGCTAGTCCGTTTAAAGATTGGAACGAACTCGCTTGGGCAGGTGCGACATTAATTACCTTATTTGTTTTAGGCTTAAACATTCTGGCTCGTAGCCTATTCCGTAAATAATTAGGATTCTTAAATGACAGACATGATTGCAT
Source organism: Pelistega sp. (assembly GCA_034093535.1). GTDB lineage: Bacteria > Pseudomonadota > Gammaproteobacteria > Burkholderiales > Burkholderiaceae_B > Taylorella. Next base: position 3,234 of record JAXECN010000008.1, on the reverse strand, counting down.
TAGAAGATACAAAAATTCAGGTCAATAACCTTAACTTTTATTACGGTAATTTCCATGCTATCAAAGGCGTGAATATGCGTATTCCTCGTAATAAAGTGACGGCATTTATTGGTCCTTCAGGTTGTGGTAAGTCGACTTTATTACGTACATTTAACCGTATGTATGAGCTCTACCCGGGTCAGCGTGCTGAAGGTGAGATTATGATGGATGGTGAGAATTTACTCACGACCAAGATGGATGTCTCCTTACTACGCGCTAAAGTAGGTATGGTTTTCCAAAAACCTACGCCATTTCCGATGAGCATTTATGACAATATTGCTTTTGGTGTGCGCTTATTTGAAAAATTAAGCAAATCGGATATGGATGAACGCGTTGAATGGGCCTTACGTAAAGCAGCGTTGTGGACCGAAGTAAAAGATAAATTATCACAAAATGGTAATGGCTTATCGGGTGGTCAACAACAGCGTCTTTGTATCGCTCGAGGTATTGCCGTAAAACCTGAAGTCTTATTACTAGACGAGCCTTGTTCTGCACTGGATCCTATCTCTACGGTGAAGATTGAAGAGTTGATTACTGAGTTGAAAAATGACTATACCGTTGCCATTGTGACGCATAATATGCAACAAGCAGCGCGTTGTTCAGACTATACCGCTTATATGTATTTAGGTGAATTAATTGAGTTTGGTGAGACAAAACAGATGTTTATCAAACCTGCTCGCAAAGAAACCCAAGACTATATTACGGGACGATTTGGATAAGCCACAAATTGACCGACTTTTTCTCGGTCTTTTGATGGTAATAGGAGGAGGGGGGCATCACCATAAATAGGGTGGTGCACTTTTTTTATGGTAGTTGCTATTGGCTCAGATACCATATGCTTATCCAAAGCGAGCATCTCTTGTAATTGTGTAATCTGCTCAAATAAACCCTCTAACTGCGCTTCAGTGATTTCTAAATAAGTGATGAGCGCATTTATATCTCGCCCATGAATCAAAGCAAAACCTTTGTCCGTCTGAGCATACAATAAACCTTCTTCATCGAAATACCATGTGTCAATACGCTCAATGGTCTGCACTGTGTGGGTGATTAGACGTGCGCTATTATCAGTATCAAGATGGAGAATCCATGGAGCAGCAGATAGGGCGACATAAACTCGCTGAGGACCATTTTGGAAGAACCACGCACCATCCTCATCGACAAAATAATATTGATTGAGAAAACGAATTAAGCCCGGGCTAGAAATACTTTCACCGGCTTCTTGTTTATGCGTATCTACATTAAGAATATGGGTCTTAGGATGAAGTCGCCATTGACCATCTCGGGTTAATGAAAGCCAACCGTAGAGTGTAGGGACATTGGGCCATTTATCTAATGAGGCTTGGATAAAGTCATCAAATTGCATAGTCAAGACGAGTAGGTGATGGACTCTCAAATTATAGACGACATTTAATCGCAGTTAATGTTGAAAAGCTGAGGGAATACCCCTAAAAGTGAAGAAAACTAGCCGTTAGGGCAGGTGCTTAAAAAAGATACAGCGAAAAAGAAGCAACTTGTCCCAATAGTAATTCATTGAAATACAAAGGACTTTAAAAGTTATTCGGTTTTTTGCGAAAACAACCCACAAATTTATCCACAATTCTTTGGGATAACTTTCCTAAAATGATAGAAATCAACACTGCTCAAAAAGTGAGCAATACAACAAGGGGATATTTTTTATAAATATAACTTATTGATTTTTATATTAATTTTTTGGTTGTTCTGCTTTGTTCTAGTACTACTCACAAACTTATCCAAAGGAATTTTGGAAAAAATATTTCTCGGTGAACGTGCATATGCTTTCTCAAAAGGAAACAATGGCTTTCTTGTTACATTCTTGTTCATAAGCTTACACCTCTTTAATATGACAACATCAACTCAACACATAGAGGTGAAATAATGAAGAGTAATAACAATGATAATTTAAGCAATGACGCTAAACAAATTAGCGTACAAGAAGTGTTGGATAAGCATCCACTTTCTTTCTTTCAATATCGAACCATTTTTCTAGCCTTCTTTATCGTGATGTATGTTGGCTATACCAGTGCAGAGATGGGATTTATCGGCTCTGCCTTGGCAACTGACTTACATGTATCACCGGCACAGTTAAATCCAACCATGGTGGCGAGTTTGATTGGTCTTGCTATCGGTTCTTTTATGGCAGGTCCACTCGCTGATAAATTAGGACGTAAAAATGTCTTATTAGCAGCAGTCGCTCTTTTTGGTGTATTCAGCGTGTTAGCGAGTCAGATGGACAGTGTGATGAGTATCGCTGCCATGCGATTAGTGGTAGGTTTAGGCTTAGGTGCTGCCATGCCAATTGCTGTCACACTAGTTTCTGAATATAGCCCAACAAAAATGCGCTCATTCTTGGTAGCAGTGATGTTCTGTGGATTTACCGCAGGTTCAGCAGGTGTCGGTTTTGTTGCCTCAGCTTTATTACCTGACTACGGTTGGCAAGGTGTGTTATCTGTGGGTGGCTGGGTCGCTTTAGTGACATTGATTCCATTAATCATCTTGTTACCAGAGTCAGCAAAATACCTTGCAGAGAAAAATAAAAGTACCGATAAAATTCGTTCATATTTAAACAAAATTGGTTCAGTTCCTGCTACGGTTGAGCATTTTACTAGTGATCATAATGTAGCGGAAAAACCAGCCAATGCACAAAAAACATCTGCAATGTCAAAATTATTCAATGCAGAATTAGGTACTGGCACAGTGATGTTATGGGTAATCTTCTTCATGACAATGGCATATATCGGTGTCTATACCAACTGGTTACCAATGATGTTCGGTTTATTAGGTTACGAACAAGCACAATCAGCAACATTAGCAGCATTATTCCAAATTGGTGGTACTGTCGGTGCGTTAATCATCGGTATGTTGATGGATCGTGTAAGCCCTTATAAAGCCTTAGGTGTATCGTTACTAGTCGGCACTGTGTTTACAGCAGCCATGGCTTTCTATAACAGCAGTTATGCAGCGATTTTCTTAGGTTTCTTAATTATCGGTGTCACTATTAGTGGCGGTATGGTTGGTTTTAATGCCTTAGCGGCAGCGTTCTATCCAACATCAGCTCGTGCAACAGGTGTAAGTTGGGCATTAGGTGTCGGTCGCTTCGGTTCTATCTCAGGTTCTTTAATCGGTGGCTATTTGCTCGATCAACAAATGAGTTTCGGTGGCATTATGAGTTTATTG
>JAXECN010000007.1:0-3695 GCA_034093535.1 Pelistega sp. | reverse complement strand
GGCTTTGCGACAGGGGATAAGGCGTTTAACCTAGAACAGCTACAACAATTACAAGGCTATGCCACACAGACGGCGACACAGCTTTTTAAACAGCGTCGTGAGGGACAAGAGCGTCTGGCACAACACCAAAAAGAGTTAGCTAAAATACAAGCACGCTTTGATGAAGTCGTCCAGAAATTAGACCAACGCAATACCGATGTATTCGTCAAGGTTAAAGTGGCTCAGGCAGGGCAATATGATTTAAGCTTAAATTATACTAATGCTCGTCTAACTTGGCAGCCAAGCTATCAGCTTTATTATGATAGTCAGAAGCAGCAGGCAACCTTACGTGCTTATGCTCAACTATCACAGCATACCGGAGAGGACTGGCAAAATATTCAGTTAGTCTTTTCTTCTGGTCAGCCTATAAGCACCAGTGCAGCACCAGAGACGCAGCCGTGGATTATTAATTACTATGAACCGCGTGCTTTACCTCGCGCCCCGATGTCTATGCAAAGAAGTATGGTAGCGTCTGATGAGGTGCTCTTAGAGGGTGCTGCGCCTGCTGCAGTAGAAATCGCAGAGAGTGTGGTAGAGACTAGTCCAGTGGCAGCATTATTCACCGTCCCTAATAAAGTCACGATTCCTAGTCAGTCAGAAAAACAATCGGTCTTGCTAAATGAAACTTCACAAATCGTATCGAGTGAGTATGCGTATTATGCTCAATACCAAGACGGTGTGTTTGTGACGATTAATGCGAAAAATACTGCCGATTACCCTTTATTAGGGGGAGAGTTACAAACTTTTTATGATGGTCGTTTTATTGGTAAAGGGCAGTTAGCCACTTTATATCCTCAACAAAGTTTTACTCAGTTGATGGGGTTGGATCAGACGATTACGGTTAAAAAATCACCGTTAAAACGTGTAGCGGAAACCAGTGGGGTGATTAATAAATCACAACGGGTGAAGTTTGAACAAGCCATTGAGTTTAGCAATGCCCGTGATGAAGCGGTGGATGTGCTAATTCATAACCGTGTGCCTAGCTCAGCACAAAAAGAGATTATTGTGGAAGTTCAACAGCCGAGTAATATTAACTTGGATAATTTAGGGCGCTATCAACAAAAGGTGACAATTCCTGCGAAGAAAAGTCTGACAGTTCAACAAGCCTTTACTGTTGAGTATCCAAAGGATAAGCGTATTTCTGGTTTATAAGTCCTTAAAATTCTTGCTTATATCAAACTTAGGCTTTATACTCTTATAAAATGATAATTATTATCATTTTAGTTTCAAATACAGAGGGGCTTAGTTCAAAATCCACTGTATAAGAGTTGAGGTCTTATGAATAAATCGGTAGTAACCGATATCGTCAAAAGCCAGCGTAAGCTTGAACGCAAACGCTGGCTTGTGTTATTGGTGTTTTTGTTAGTCAGTCTTGCTGGTCTTGTCTTTGATATTGTGACCGGTCCATCAATGCTTCCTATTAGTGAAGTGCTACGAGCCTTAGTAGGTCTAGAAACTGCTGAACCCATTAGTCAAGTGATTGTTTATGATTTACGCCTACCGATGGCGTTGATGGCTCTTGTTGTGGGGGCTGCCTTAGGGGTGGGTGGTGCAGAAATTCAAACCTTGCTGAATAACCCGATGGCAAGTCCCTATACCTTAGGTCTAGCAGCGGCTGCAGGGTTTGGTGCTTCAATGGTGATTGCCTTTGGGAGCTTTGGTTTGCCTCCGGCTTTTGCTGTGCCCTTTGGGGCATTTGCGATGACCATGATTGCCTCGGCTATTCTGTTCCTATTTGCCTCGATGAAACGCTTTTCCTCTGCGATGTTGGTCTTGGTGGGGATTACGCTACTGTTTCTTTTCCAATCTATTTTATCGTTGGTGCAGTTTCTTGCCTCACCAGAGGTTTCGCAACAAATCCTATTCTGGCTATTTGGTAGTTTGTCAAAAGCGACTTGGAATAGTCTTTTGATTACCAGTGTTGTGACGGCAGTGTGTATCTTTTTCCTCTCAAAAGATATTTGGAAATTAACGGCTTTACGTCTAGGTGAGGATAGAGCGACTAGTTTAGGTATTAATTTACGCTGGTTACGCTTTAAGACCTTGGTGATTGTAGCGATGATGACAGCGACAGCGATTAGTTTTGTGGGGGTGATTGGGTTTATTGGTTTGGTTGCACCACATATTACTCGTCTACTTGTCGGTGAAGATCAGCGCTTTTTCTTACCCGGCTCGATGTTGGTGGGTGCCGCCTTTTTATCAATTGCTTCAGTACTCTCCAAGATTATTGTGCCGGGAGCATTGTTCCCAGTCGGTATCGTAACGTCTTTTGTTGGCGTACCTTTCTTGTTTTGGATTATTTTGACAAAGCGTAATGGGTAGATAAAAGATGTTAGAACTGAAGAATATTAATATCCAACGTGGTGATTTGACTATTATTGAAAATGGTCATCTATCGCTGTCACCGGGTAAAACCTATACGATTTTGGGTCCTAATGGTGCAGGTAAATCCACTTTATTGAAAACGATTTTTGGTGAAGTACCGTTTAGTGGAGAGATGTACTATAAGGGGCAGCCCTATTCGAGTAAGCACCCATTGCGTTGGCGCAAACCGATTGGTTATATGCCACAAGATAGTTTTGTAGAAGCTTCTTTAAATGCGATTGAAGTTGTCTTATTAGGTCGTATGGACGCGCTGCAAATGCATATTAGTGATGAGTTATTGACGGAGGCGGCGACCGTTTTAGAGAGTTTGGGGATTGCTCATCTCGCTCACCAAGACATTATGAGCCTATCGGGGGGGCAGCGTCAATTGGTGATGTTTGCTCAGGTGTTGTTGCGACAACCAGAGATATTGATGTTGGATGAGCCAGTCAGTGCCTTGGATATGCGACATCAAATTAATCTCTTAAGCCATGTTTGTGAATATACCCAAGAGCAGAACCTGATTACGGTGATGATTTTGCACGACCTCAGCCTCGCAGCCCAATTCTCTGATGAGATTATCCTGCTCGGTCACGGTAAAATCCAAGCCCAAGGCAAACCAACAGAAGTCTTACAATCGGATATTATCAGCGACCTCTACCGCGTCAATATTGAAATCCTATACGATAGCCAAGGTCTGCCCGTGATTAGACCGATGAGAGTATGATGGGCGTAGCCTGTACATCTACGATTGCTTAGGGGCCTTAACTCGCATCTTCCACCAGAACATAGCGATAGCAAATAGGAAGAATACAGCATTGACCAGAATGGTACCTGTCCAGAAATCGAACTTACCCGAGCCAATCCAACCCCGCATCATATTGAGTAGATTCATATAGAGCAGACCGACTAAGGCGGCGATAATAATGCTGCCTGACTTACCCATGCGAGGATTGACGGATCCAAGAGGAATAGCTAGTAAGGCAAGATTAAGTAGGGCAATTGGCAAAGAAATACGCCACATCAATTGAGCATCGCTACGAGGCTTTTTGTCTTTGATTAAAAGTTCAGTAGGGCGTGCTTTTAGTTGTTGTAAGGCAATAGCACGAATACGGTTCTCAGGTACGGCGTTATTGTTTTCTAGGCGCATAGTCGCATCTTCAAAGGCAGATACACGCACCTCGGGTGATTTAGGAATAAGGTCATAGCGACTACCCGGACCCAACTCAATAAATCGCTCTTGTGTCTTTTCATCTGTCTTAAAGTTAGCGTATTGAGCACTAATAAAGCTC
>JAXECN010000006.1:0-6831 GCA_034093535.1 Pelistega sp. | reverse complement strand
TTCACTCGCCAACTAGGTAATTTACCTGCCAATATTTGTACGCCTAGCTATTTAGGTGAGCAAGCTAAAGCCCTCGCAAAAGAATTCGCTACGATTAAGACTGAAGTCCTCGATAAAAAACAAATCGAAGCCTTAAAAATGGGCTCTTTCTTATCGGTGGCAGCAGGTTCTGATCAACCACCACGCTTTATTGTGATGCAATACAGTGCATCTAAAGGCGCTAAGAAGTCAAAACAAAAACCAATCGTCTTAGTGGGTAAAGGGGTGACATTTGATACTGGCGGTATTTCATTAAAACCGGGTCTTAATATGGATGAGATGAAATATGATATGTGCGGTGCAGCCACGGTATTTGGTGTTATCCGTACAGCAGCAGAGTTAGGCTTACAGCGTGATGTGGTAGCTTTAATCCCAGCGACAGAGAATATGCCTAGCGGTCATGCGACCAAACCGGGTGATGTGGTGACCAGTATGTCAGGTCAGACGATTGAGATTCTGAATACAGATGCGGAGGGTCGTTTAATTCTATGTGACGCTTTAACTTATGCAGAGCGTTTTGATCCTGAAGTGGTGATTGACGTAGCGACCTTAACCGGTGCCATTATTATCTCACTTGGTCATATCAATACCGGTTTATTCTCGAATGATGATGATTTAGCACAGGAATTGCTACAAGCAGGTAAGCGTGCGCAGGATACGGTTTGGCATATGCCATTAGAGGACGCTTATCAAGATCGCCTAAAGAGCAATTTTGCGGATATGGCGAATATTGGTGGTGCACCGGGCGGTTCTATTACGGCGGCTTGCTTCTTATCACGCTTTACTAAGTCTTACCGTTGGGCTCACTTAGATATCGCAGGTACCGCATGGGAGAGTGGTCCTAAAAAAGGTGCAAGCGGTCGTCCAGTACCATTATTAGTTGAATTCTTATTGAATCAGCAATAATGAGTCGTATTGATGTCGCTTACGGTGCTGAGCACCGTGTTAAGCAAGCCTGCCAGACAGTGTATAAACACTTTTTGGCAGGTCGTCAAATTATCGTCTATTGTTCTGACAGTAAGCGACTTGACGCTTTTAGCAAAGCCTTATGGTCAGTAGAGGCAACGGCTTTTGTACCCCATCCTCATTTGGGTGAGGGAGGGGTACTATCGTCGCTTGTCTATCTTTGTCGTGAGTTGTCAGAACAGCATATTGCACAATGGGAAGAGGGACGTAAGCCTTGGTTATTAAACTTAGATGTACTTTGTCCTCCTTTTGTTGAGCATTTTGAGCGTGTCTTGGAGATTATTTCTGCTCACCCTGAAGATAGACGATTGGCAAGAGAAAGAATGGCGATTTATAAGCAAGGTGGGCACCAAATCGCCTACCATGACTTAACACCTCAAACGGCTGTTTAAAATCCTGTCAGGGATTGAAATAATTGTCGTTAACTGGCGTTGAATTTGCTTGCAAATTTCGGTATCTACTGTAAAATCATCAGTAACTCTCATTTCTTTTATAGGGGATTTTTATGAATAATTACGAACAATATTCGCCAGCACAGAGTAGTGGTGCTGTCATTCGCCATCGTGTCCTGCGTAATACGTACATGTTATTGGCAATCTCTATGGTACCTACCGTATTAGGTGCTTTATTAGCCTTGAAGCTGAATCTATTTGCCGGCTTAAGCCCATTAGTCAGCACTGTGATTTTCTTTGTGGGTGCTTTTGGCTTAATGTTTATGGTTGAGAAGAATAAGAACAGTGCGACAGGTATTGGTTTCCTGATGCTCTTTACTTTCTTCATGGGCATTATGCTATCGCGTATCCTTGGTGCTGTATTAAGTCTAAGCAATGGTAGCGATATTATTACCATGGCATTTGGTGGTACAGCCGTGATTTTTGCAGTGATGGCTTCAATTGCGAGTACATCAAAACGCGACTTTTCTTTCTTAGGTAAAGCCTTATTTATGGGCGTGATTGTCGTCATTCTAGCAGCGATTGCAAATATCTTCTTACAGATGCCAGCTTTAAGCTTAGCCATTGCTGCCGCAGCGACAGTGATTTTCTCACTATTTATTCTGTATGATGTCCAACGTATTGTAAATGGTGGTGAGACTAACTATATCTCAGCAACATTATCGCTTTACTTAAATATCTATAATATCTTCACAAGCCTATTACAGCTGTTCGGTATTATGGGTGGTGATGATTAATTCATCGTCTTATTAGTCTAGATAAACCGGAAATATTACTTTCCGGTTTTTTCATGATAATCATTATTTTTTAGGGGATAAAACTATGTCAGAGAACAATGCTAACCATAACTCACTACCTGCGGAGTATGTGAATCAAGTCAACAATTCACAGGGACAACAATCAGCAGTAGATACGCAGAAACTTGAGTCTGCGGCAACTTATACAAAAGTCATCTATGCCTTGTATTTAGCGTCTTTATTATTAGGGATTACCTTATTTGTGGGTGTCGTCATTGCTTATGTGAAGCGAGATGATATGACGGGTACGATTTATCGCAGTCATATTGACTCATTGATTAAAATTTTCTGGATGAGTTTAATCTGGACGATTATTGGTTCTTTAACGACGTTCTTCTTTATTGGTTTTGTGATTTTATTTGCTTTAGCCATCTGGTTCTTAGTGAAAACTATCACAGGTCTCATCAAATGTATTGATGGCAAACCACTGAATCCATAATTTTTATAAAAAACTTAATTGCTGTGAGGTGGCGTGGTCTTCACGAATATAACGGAAGATAAGCGTCCCCTCATAGTTTTTACGTTTGCCAACCTCAACGGTGAGCTTCCATGTTGGAATCGCCGCTTCTTGTTCAAGCTGTTGGATAAAAGCACTCAGCTCTCCGCTCTGGCGTAATTCGTGGATATAGCGTTCTTGTGCTGTCCACACTAAGCCGTCCTCTGGACCGTCTTTGGTCTCATCAAAAGAAAATCCCGCATAACGAATCGCATAGCCATTTTTAATTTTGTCACAGGCAGGCATCATGACCTCTGCATTGAGAAGTTGCTCCAGTGCTTGTTTAGATGGGCGAATACTCGGTGTTTTGGAATTCCCTGCACGCAAAGCGAGCAGTTCATCACAGAGATTGACGATATCCTGCGGATTGACTAACGCTAAAAAACGACTTAATGCAGCCCAGCTACGGTCAGTTTCTGCAAGCTTGGCATGATCACGCAACACCTTAATTTGTTCGGAGTTCATTTTTCTTAGGGATTACCATAAATTGAACAAAAGTTTGATATTTTACAAAGGTTTTAGCGTAAAGTTGCTCTTATGATAAGGAATATAAAGAATTATTTTTTATTATAGGAGACGTAAATGGCAGACTATGATATGGATTTGGGTCCACAAAAGGCAAATTTTGTTCCTTTAACACCCATTGATTTTATTCGTCGTACCGCCGCTGTATACCCAACTCGAACCGCGATTGTACATGGGGATTTTACCCAGACGTGGTCGCAGACCTTTGACCGCTGTCGTCAGTTAGCTTCAGCATTGCGTCAGCGAGGTGTGAAGCGAAACTCTACAGTTGCCGTATTATTGCACAATACACCTGCCATGATTGAAGCACATTTTGGTGTACCGATGTCAGGTGGTGTCCTATGTTCACTCAATACGCGTCTAGATACCGAGGCATTAATTTTCTGTTTGCAACATGGGGAAGCCGAAGTCTTACTCGTGGACAGCGAGTTTCATTATCATATTCCACAGTTCCGCCGAGCTTGTCCTAATCTGACCATTGTTCAGGTCGATGATTATTTGGGACCCAAAGATGTCGAAAGCTTTTCTGATATTACTTATGAGAGTCTACTCGCCGAAAGTCAAGACCTCGATAACTGGGTCATGCCGGATAATGAATGGGACGCTATCGCCTTAAACTATACTTCAGGGACTACGGGTAATCCTAAAGGTGTGGTTTATCATCATCGTGGTGCAGCACTCAATGCCGTCTCCCAAATTTTAGAATGGGATATGCCTAAATTCCCTGTGTATTTATGGACTTTACCTTTATTCCATTGCAATGGTTGGTGCGTGAGTTGGAGTATTGCGGCACGTGCAGGGGTAAATGTCTGCTTACGTAAATTCGAGCCGAAGCTTTGTTTTGAGTTGATTCGCCAACATAAAGTGAGTCATTATTGTGCGGCACCTGTGGTACATGCAGCACTTGCTAATGCACCAGATAGTTTTAAAGAGGGTATCACGCATACCGTCAATGGTCTGATTGCAGGGGCAGCACCTCCTGAGGCCGTCTTAGCAAATATGGAGAAAATGGGCTTTAACATCACTCATGTCTATGGTTTAACAGAGGTCTATGGACCGTCAGCTGTTTGTGCGGAACAAGAAGAGTGGGCAACGTTATCTATTGCGGATCGCGCTGCGATGAAAGCTCGTCAAGGCGTACCATATCACTTACAAGGTGATGTTGATGTACTTGACCCTTATACCATGCAACCAGTTCCTGCGGATGGGAAAACCTTGGGCGAGATTATGTTCCGTGGTAATTTGGTGATGAAAGGCTACCTGAAAAATCCGAAAACCACAGCAGAGTCATTTGCCGGTGGTTGGTACCATACCGGTGATTTGGGTGTGAAGCACCCAGATGGTTATGTACAAATTAAAGATCGCTCCAAAGATATTATTATTTCAGGGGGAGAAAATATCTCTTCATTAGAAGTCGAGGATGTGATTTATAAATATCCCGGTGTGGCAAACTGTGCGGTTGTGGCGCTGAATGATGAAAAGTGGGGCGAGGTACCAGTTGCCTTTGTTGAACTTAAAGATGATGCACCAGAGCTGACTGAAGAGGAAATTATCACTTATTGTCGTGAACAGATTGCTCACTTCAAAGCCCCGAAAAAAGTGGTGTTTGGACCTCTCCAAAAAACGGCTACGGGTAAAATTCAAAAATTTGAATTACGCCGTCAGGCAGCTGAGCTTTTTGGTGCTTAATGCCAAGGTATAATGCATGGTATGCTCATTTCAGGAAGATACCATGCATACTTATCCTGCACTCTCTTTTGAACAGCTGTTGGCATTACCTGCTGCCGAAACAGCTGTTATCACCGCCAATAATCGCTTAACGGTTTTTATTAAAGGGGTGTTGTTATCTCACCTGAAAACACAAGCGAAGACGATTAATTTACCAACCATCGCACCGTATAAGGCGTGGCTGACACAATTAGCCGATGAGTTAGTCTTTAAACATCCAGAGATGCCGATTGTGTTAAATGAAACCGCACAACGGTGGTATTGGCAGCAAGCCTTACTTAAAAAGTCTGATGACGAGGTGCTCAATCCCTCTGCGGCAGCGGCTTCACTGAGTCAAGCACATCGCTTGCAAAATGAATGGCAAATTGATGTTCGAGAGGATGAGCAAAATCCTGAATATGAGGCTTTTATGGCGTGGCGAGCAGAGTATCAACAGACCGTTCAAGCCTTATCTGCTTGGGATACTCCTCGTTTCGCTGATGAGATTTTAGCCGCACTCAATCAAGCACAATTGAGAGTACCAAAACATCTTGTTTTATTAGGCTTTTATAGCTTGAGTGCTTATCAGAAGCAGCTATTATCAATCTTAGCGGCACAAGGCACACAAATCTATACCTGGGCTCTGCATAGAGAGTCTGCACAGACCGTGCGTGTTTTTCAAGCAAACGATGTTCAACAAGAGTTATATGCCGCTTTAGCGTGGGTAAAAGAGCATATTCAGACCTATCCACAACATCGTTTGGCGTTGGTTATCCCGTCTTTACAAGAAGAGGCGGCTTATATACGTCGTTTATTAAATAAAACATTAGCCGATACGGTATTGGATAAGCGTTGGCATATGGCAGTGGGACGTCCTCTCAGTGAGTGGGGCTTAGTGCGTTCTGTCCTCGCATGGTTTGCGTTATTGGCAGATTTCCAAAAGACGAACAAAGTCGATGTAGCCAAAATTGGAGAGGCTTTACTTAATGCCGGGTTTGCTTTTGACCCTTACTATGCAGACGAGCTTGCTAGCTGGGATAGTGAACTACGACAAAAGGAATGGGTCGCTTTATCACGCACTCAATTTTTAGATAAATTGACCACTATTCATGTCGAGTTAGCACAGGTATTTCAATCACAATTGACGATTTGGTCATCGTCTAATCGTTGTGCAGATTGGGCGCAAATTTATCGAGAGACCTTATCGGCATTTGGTTTCCCGGGTACGATGAGTTTGAGTAGCGTAAATTATCAGTTATGTCGTGCCTTTGAACAAGCGATTAAAAAGTTCGCTTTATTAGATGAGATGTTACCGGCATTAAATGCCACAGAGGCTTTACATTTATTCCAACAGCAACTAATGCAGACCAGTTTCCAAGGACAACGAGCTAAAGATGTGGTGTTGGATATTGTTGGTCTTTATGAGACTGAGGGCGGACAATGGGACGCTGTGTGGGTTTTAGGCTTAACCGATAAAGTCTTACCCCAAATGCCAAGTCCTAATCCTTACTTACCTATTCGTAGCCAGCGCCGATGTGGTGTGATGCATGCCACCCCTGAGAGTGAAATGCAATGGGCAGAGCAGATTTTTAATAGTATCTTGCATAGTGCGCCTTATGTGACCTTAAGTTGGGCTCATCAAGAGGGTGATGAAGTACTACGTCATAGTAGTTTATTGAAACCGTACTTATCACAAGCACAAATACTTCCAGAGAGCGTCTCAGTTCCTTTGGATTCGGTAGACACCGAGTTGATTATTGATAATAAAGGACTGCCGAAGCAAGGGTATGTCAGTGGTGGTTATGGGACATTGGAACGGCAGTCGAAAAATCCACTCTGGGCATATGCT
>JAXECN010000005.1:0-4573 GCA_034093535.1 Pelistega sp. | reverse complement strand
GCATTGGCACCCGGATCAATCGGGAAATACAAACCTGTGTGACGAATTTCATCATTGAGCTGATGACGTAACACACCTGGTTCAACCGTAACGGTAAAGTCTTGGTCATCCACCGATAACACCTTATTCATCTCACTTAAGTCCAAAGTGATACCACCATGAATCGGAAGAATATGTCCCTCGATAGAAGTACCCGCACCAAAAGCCACCACCGGAATATTATGCGTATTACACAGTTTAACCGCCTGTACCACATCCTCAACAGAACGGGCAAAAATCACCGCTTCTGGCAATGTCTTATCATAGGCTGACTCATCTTGGGCATGATGCTCTCGCACCGCCAAGCTTGTCACAAATTGGCTACCAAACGCTTTTTCAAATTCAGCTTGAATACTCGGGGTTAGGGTATTGTGCATAATTTCCTTCTTCTTAGATGATTAACGGACTTTTCAATACAATCATTCGGACACCATTATAAACCTTACGATACAGTTTGATACACTTCCTTGGCTATCTCTCTAATCTGTTGAACCGCTAGACTATTATCCGCTGCTCGTGTATTCATCACAATTTGTACCTTAGCTGCCGCTTCTGGCAGTGGGATATAGGTAATATCAGAGCGCTGCAACTTCTCAAAACTGGCTGGCACGATACATACTCCCTCACCAGCTGCCACCAGACCTAAAGCTAATTGTAACTCTCGTGTTGGAATCACATGATTCGGTTTTAAACCCACTGACTGGAATACACGCAACACAATATCTACAAAACTCGGACGAGGCTGCTCAGGAAACACAATCAAAGGAACATCCACCAAATCGACCAGACGAATACTCTCTCGATTAATCAGTTCCTGCATCTGATTAGGTACAGCAACATAGAGTCCCTCTTCATACAGTACTTCACTGGTGACACTTGCATCATGCAATTGCAAACGACCAAAGCCAACATCTAATCGCCCTGCTTTTAAATCAGCAATTTGTGCCATGGTATTCATCTCTTGCAAGTGAATCTCCACACCTTGCATTTCCTCTTTGATACGCTTTAAAACAGTTGGTAAAGCGGTATATAACGAAGACGCCACAAAAGCAATCGCCATTGACTTATCTTTATTAATACCACCTATCTTGCGTGTCATCAGCACCGCTTCATCAGCTGCTGCTAGTAGGCTTTTACTTTTGCCATAAAAAAATACGCCAGCCTCTGTCAGTTCAAGTGGACGGCTATTACGCACAATCAACTCAACACCTAAAAAATCCTCCAATTCTTTGATGTGTTTACTCAACGCCGGTTGTGCAATATGTAATTCTTCAGCCGCCTTGGTAAAACTTTTATGCTGACTCAACGTCACAAAATATTTTATTTTTCTTAAGTTCAACATATATAACCTTTTAGTTATGAACTTTACTAAATATGTATTAGACAAAGGCAAAAACCTATCTGATAATCATCTAACACCTAAAAATCATAACAAAATAAATATCAAAAACACAATCTTTATATCAAGGAGACAAGAATGCTTGATAAAACTAGCCAAGATATTCAAGCAATCATCAGCCAAATTCATGACGGTGCTACTGTCATGACTAGTGGTTTCGGTGTCGCAGGCAAACCTTTTGAGCTCATTGACGCTCTGGTTGCTCATGGTGCAAAAGACTTAACAATTGTCAGCAATAATGCCGGCAATGCCGAGTACGGTTTAGCCGCTCTATTAAAAGCAGGTCAGGTACGTAAAATTATCTGCTCCTACCCTCGTCAAGCTGACTCCTACGTCTTTGATGAACTATACCGTGCAAAAAAAATCGAACTTGAACTCGTACCACAAGGAACTCTAGTCTGCCGTATTGAGGCTGCCGCCATGGGACTAGGAGCTGTGTTTACACCAACTGGTTACGGTACGCTATTAGCAGAGGGCAAAGAAACTCGCGAGATTGACGGTAAACACTACGTGTTAGAGTATCCTATCAAAGCAGACTTTGCGCTAGTACGAGCTTATCAAGGCGATCGCTGGGGTAATCTGACCTATCGCAAAGCCGGCCGTAACTTCGGTCCAATTATGGCTGCCGCTGCAAAATGTACTATTGCCCAAGTACAAGAAATCGTACCATTGGGTGATTTAAATCCCGAGCATATCGTAACACCCGGTATCTTTGTCCAACACGTTATCGAAACAGGAGTTCCGCACTATGACTTTTAAACCACTCACTCGAGATGAAGTAGCTAAACGCGTTGCACAAGACATTGAAGAAGGCATGTATGTCAATCTGGGTATCGGACTACCCACTAAGGTTTCTAACTATCTCCCTGCCGACAAAGAAATTATCCTCCATAGCGAAAACGGTATGCTAGGTATGGGGGCGGCTCCTCACGAAAGAGAGCGGGATATGGATTTAATTAATGCGAGCAAGGAATATATCACTCTCTTAAAAGGCGGCTCATTCTTCCATCACGGGGACTCTTTTGCCATGATGCGTGGTGGTCATCTTGATCTCTGTATTCTCGGTGCCTTCCAAGTATCCGAGCGTGGAGATTTAGCCAATTGGCACACCGGTGCACCAGACGCTATCCCTGCCGTGGGCGGTGCGATGGATTTAGCCGTAGGTGCAAAAAAGGTCTATGTGGCAATGGAACATGTCACAAAGAACCGTGAAGCAAAAATTGTCAAAAACTGCACATATCCACTAACAGGAATTGCCTGCGTTGACCGTATCTATACCGATTTAGCAGTGATTGATGTCAAACCAGAAGGTCTAGTTGTCATTGAAATGGTTCCCGGACTTTCCTTTGCAGAGTTACAAGAACTCACTGATGCCCCACTAATTGACGCTACCACTTAAAGGATAATGATTATGCTAAAAAATGCTTATATTATTGATGCCATTCGTACTCCTATCGGTCGCTACGGTGGGGGTCTATCAACCGTTCGCACAGACGACCTAGCAGCAATTCCTCTCAAATATTTAAAAGAAAAACATACACAAATTGACTGGTCTCAAGTCGATGATGTGATTCTCGGTTGCGCCAATCAAGCCGGTGAAGATAACCGTAATGTGGCACGCATGGCGAGCTTATTAGCTGGCTTTCCAGTAGAAGTCAGTGGCAATACCATTAACCGTCTTTGTGGATCAGGCTTAGATGCCGTAGGAACTGCTGCACGTGCCATTAAAACAGGCGAGCAACATCTAGTCATCGCAGGTGGAGTCGAAAGCATGACCCGCGCACCATTTGTTATGGGTAAAGGCAATACCGCCTTTAGTCGCGACCATAAAATCGAAGATACCACAATTGGATGGCGTTTTATCAACCCACGTATGAAAGAGCTCTATGGTATCGACTCTATGCCGGAAACAGCAGAGAATGTCGCCACAGACTTCAATATCAATCGTGAAGACCAAGATAAATTCGCCCTCGAAAGCCAACAACGCGCAGCTCGAGCACAACAAGCAGGTGTATTTGCTGAAGAGATTACACCCGTAATCATTCCTCAACGTAAAGGCGACCCTATTGTCATCAAAGAAGATGAACATCTCAGACCAGAAACAACGCTTGAAGGTCTAGCAAAACTCAAACCGATTACCAGAGTAGACGGTACTATTACGGCTGGTAATGCTTCTGGCGTCAATGACGGTGCATGCGCTCTACTCCTCGCCTCAGAAGAGGCTGTCGCAAACTATCAACTCAAACCACGTGCTCGTATTATCGGTATGGCAACCGCAGGTCTTGCACCTCGTATTATGGGTTATGGTCCTGTCCCTGCCATTCATAAATTGCTCAAACAAACAGGACTGACATTAGAGCAAATGGATGTCATTGAACTGAATGAGGCTTTTGCAGCACAAGCACTGGCAGTATTGAGAGATTTAGGGATTCCCGATAACTCACCTAAGGTCAATCCTAACGGTGGCGCTATTGCACTCGGTCATCCCCTTGGTGCTTCTGGTGCTCGTCTAGTAACAACAGCATTAAACCAACTAGAGCGTAGCAATGGTAAATATGCTCTTTGTAGTATGTGTATCGGTGTGGGTCAAGGCATTGCTCTGATTATTGAGAGAGTTTGACACCCCCCACCCTAAAGAACGGTGTTTTACAGCAAGCAGCTGCTAAAGATTTCACCATCCATATAAAATTGGCTGATTCTCTCTATGAAAGAATCAGCCTTTTATTATTTAGACGACTATCTTATCAAGGACAAACCTCTTAATCTTAAGCAAACGCTTGTAATCCTGTTTGCGCTCGACCTAGAATTAAAGCATGCACATCATGTGTACCCTCATAGGTATTGACCGCCTCAAGATTCATCACATGGCGAATCACATGGAATTCATCAGAGATACCATTGCCACCATGCATATCACGAGCAACACGAGCAATCTCTAACGCCTTGCCACAGTTATTACGCTTAATCAGCGAAATCATCTCTGGTGCAGCTCGGTCATCCTCCATCAAACGACCTACACGTAAGGCTGCTTGTAAACCAAGTGCAATCTCTGTTTGCATATTTGCTAACTTTAATTGGACAATTTGTGTCGCCGCCAATGGTCGATTGAACTGGATACGGTCTAATGTGTACTGT
>JAXECN010000004.1:0-9880 GCA_034093535.1 Pelistega sp. | reverse complement strand
CAAAAGCCGCGGCTGCTCGCTGTAAGCGGTCATTTAATGCTTCCCAGTGAGTATCTTGCGGCAGGGCTTGCACACAAATACGCTGATAACCTTGTTCATCTAGACGGCGTAATAAGGCGTAAATTTCTCGTGCATAATCCACGGGATTATCCGACACGGTATAAGTTGCCAATTGATGAGCTAACTGCGATGGTACAGTTTTAGAGAGGGCGTCAATGCTCTCTTTAAATGCCATCAATACCCACTTCTCACCGGCAGGGATACGTGAAGCAAGCTGTAAGCTCTCTTCTGCACTCACCATCTGTAATGGTGTGCGTGGAGCATAATGCGCTTTTAGTGAACCAGACACTCTGGGTGCTGCGGTATCGGGACTAGCAGGCTCATAACCTAATACTTCGGCTAATTGTGCACGTGTAATATGTCCCGGACGTAGCAATACAGCGCCGACTCCTGCATGCACACGCGATAAATCAACAATTGTTGACTCGATACCAATATCAGCATCGTCACCCGCTAAAACTGCCAATGACCCAGCAGCTATTTCTTCAGGGAATTCAGTCCTAACATGGTCGGCACTCGTCGGTGACACTTGTCCAAACTTATTTGCCGACGGAGCTGCCACACCCCCTTGACCATTAGGCTTAAGTGCCGCAAAAGCCGTCAATAACGCTTGTGCTACAGGATGTGAAGGACAACGTACCCCTACACTACTCTGCCCACCACTCACCGCATCAGGAATATGTGGTGCACGAGGTAAAATTAATGTCAGCGGTCCCGGCCAAAAGTGCTCAATTAGTTTTTGAGCGTCGACAGGCACATCACTCACCCAATACGATAAATCAGCATTCGGTGCTAGGTGAACAATCACGGGATGATTTTGTGGGCGACCTTTGGCTTGATAGATTTTCGCTACCGCACTAGGATTTTCAGCGTCAGCACCAAGACCATAGACGGTCTCTGTTGGAAATGCCACTAACTCACCTGCTGCCAATTGCTGTGCAGCCTCTTGAATACTGATACTCATCGTTATTTAGATTTTTGCATTAAGATGTAGAATATCACTCACCTGACGTGCATATTGCAGCACTAATGCTGGGTCTTTATTGACGATATTCACATGCCCCATCTTACGACCTTTACGTGCCTCGGCCTTGCCATAGAGGTGCAAATGCACGCCCGGCAATGCTAAAACACGAGCCCAATCCGGTTCTTGAGCTTTATCGCCTCGGGCAAACCAACTATCCCCTAGGATATTCAGCATAATTGTCGGTGCCAGCAATTCTGTCGAGCCAAGCGGCATGCCTGCTAATACACGAGCTTGTTGTTCAAATTGGCTACTTAAACACGCATTCATCGTGTAATGTCCACTATTATGAGGACGCGGTGCGATTTCATTAGCCACTAAGCTATTATCTTCGAGGATAAAGAACTCTACACACATCACCCCGAAGTAATTCAGTCCTGTCGCAATCTTAACGGCTGCTGCTTTAGCCTGTTCTTCAATCGAGCTATCAATAGCTTCAATCCCTACGACTGAACTCGATAAAATACCATTGATATGCGTATTCACACCGAGTGGGAAAGTCGCTGTACTACCGTCAAAACCACGCGCCATCACAACAGAGACCTCTTGTTTAAGAGGCAACATCTTTTCTAAGACACACGCAACTTCGCCAAACGACTTAAAGGCTTCAATCGCTTCTTCACGCGTTTTAACACGAGCCTGCCCTTTGCCGTCATAACCAAGACGAGCAGCTTTTAGAATTGCAGGGAACAAGGCTTCATCGACTTGTGTTAAATCAGCCACTGTACGCACTTCTGCATAAGAGGCAACAGGAATACCTTGGGAAGCGATAAAAGCTTTTTCCGCAATACGGTCCTGAACCACCGCCACCGCAGCTGCTGATGGGCTGACTCGTGCTGTATTCGATAAGAATTTCAAACTCGTCGCTGGGACATTTTCAAACTCTGTCGTCACAGCTTGTGTATGCGATAACATCTCCGTAAGACCTTGCTCACTATCGTAAGCTGCTACTACCTCTTGCTCGGCAACACTACCTGCTGGGCTATGGGCACTTGGTTCTAATACAACGACCTTATAGCCTAAACTCTGAGCGGCATGGCAGAACATACGTCCTAGCTGACCGCCACCCAACATACCTAATGTTGCCCCGGGCTGTAATACGGTAGAGTAAGGAACTGTCATATTATTCCACCTCTGGTAAATGCATCGCACGTGCTGCTTCTGTTTGCTTAGCACGGAAAGCGATTAATTTCTGACGTAATGCTTCATCATGCATAGCTAATGTCGCAATCGCATGTAAAGCCGCATTGGCAGCACCGGCTTCACCAATCGCAAATGTTGCTACGGGCACACCCTTAGGCATTTGGACAATAGAGAGTAAAGAGTCCTCTCCACGCAGATAACGTGAAGGCACAGGCACTCCAAAAACAGGTACCTCGGTCAATGCCGCCATCATCCCGGGTAAGTGTGCTGCACCACCTGCACCCGCAATAATGGCACGGATACCTTTATCATAAGCTTGAGCGCCATACTCCGCCATATCATGTGGCATACGATGTGCAGAAATCACTTGTGCTTCATAAGGCACACCAAAATCTTTCAGCATACGAACGGCATTTTGCATCACGTCCCAATCGCTTGAAGAACCCATAATCACGCCAACTTTTGCAATGCTCATCTCTATCCCTATCTATAACAGTCTGTTTTCGTCAAAAACAATATTAACCACGTAGACGCTCTAAGGCTTCACGATATTTCGCTGCTGTTTTTTCAGCAACTTCTTGTGGTAGACGCGGTGCTGGAGGTGTTTTATCCCAAACTTGAGTTTCTAACCAGTCACGGACAAATTGTTTGTCAAAAGACGCTGGGCTAGTACCCTCTGCATAAGTATCGGCTGGCCAGAAACGTGATGAGTCAGGTGTCAATACCTCATCCATCAAGTGTAATTGACCATTCTCATCAAGACCGAATTCAAACTTAGTATCGGCAATGATAATACCCTTAGTTGCAGCAAACTCTGACGCTTCGGTATAAAGACGTAAGGTTACATCACGGATTTGCTCAGCTAACTCACGACCGACAACATTAACCACATGTTCAAAACTCACATTCTCATCGTGAGCACCAACTTCTGCTTTAGCCGCTGGGGTAAAGATTGGGCTAGGTAATTTACTCGCCTGCTTTAAACCAGCCGGCAATTGCACACCACATACAGCGCCGGTGGCTTGGTAATCTTTCCAGCCTGAGCCGATAATATAACCACGAGCTACTGCCTCAACAAGTACAGGTTTAAGACGTTTGACAACCATCGCACGTCCTTTCACTTGCTCAATCTCATTAGGGGCTACAACATCTTCAGGACGAATACCTGTTTCATGATTAGGGATGATATGTGCGAGTTTCTTTAACCAGAACTCAGTTAACTCTGTGAGTACTTGCCCTTTACCCGGGATAGGATCATCTAAAATCACATCAAAAGCTGAAATACGATCACTCGCAATAATCAACAATTTATCATCACCGACGGCGTACATATCACGCACTTTTCCGCGGGCTAATAAAGGTAAAGATTTAAGAGAAGATTGGTGTAAAGTACTCACGATTTGACCTTTTGAGTTGCTGGAAATGATGCAGTATTTTACTATGAAATAAGGCTAAAAAAATAAAAACTCCACAGATACCAAGCATCTGTAGAGTTCTTATGAAGCACTGTATAAAAAGCGACTATCTTACTTCACTTGTTGTGCTAAAGCACCTGAAGCATAACGTGCTGCCATATCCACTAATGATACCGGCTTAATTTTGCTCGCTTGACCTGCTGCACCAAACGCTTCGTAGCGTGCGATACATACTTTTTTCGCTGCTTCACGAGCTGGTTTATTAAACTCACGAGGGTCAAATTTCGATGGGTTTTCGAATAAGAAACGACGTACTGCTGCTGTCATCGCAAGACGAATATCCGTATCGATGTTTACCTTGCGAACACCGTATTTAATCGCTTCTTGGATTTCCTCAACTGGCACACCGTAAGTCTCTTTCATATCGCCACCGAATTGACGAATTTCTTCGAGTAGCTCTTGTGGCACGCTAGAAGAACCGTGCATAACGATATGTGTATTTGGTAAACGCTCGTGGATTTCTTTAATGCGTTGGATAGAAAGAATATCACCTGTCGGTTTACGTGTGAATTTATACGCACCGTGGCTTGTACCAATCGCAATTGCTAAAGCGTCTACTTGTGTTTGACGAACGAAGTCTGCTGCTTGCTCAGGGTCAGTTAATAATTGATCGCGTGTTAATGTACCCTCTGCTCCGTGACCGTCTTCTTTGTCACCTTGCATTGTTTCTAGCGAACCTAATACACCTAACTCGCCCTCAACAGAAATACCCAGTGCATGAGCCATCTTTACGACTTCTTTGGTCACGTCAACATTGTACTCATAGCTAGCCACTGTCTTACCGTCAGCCATTAATGAGCCATCCATCATCACGCTAGAGAAACCTAAATCAATCGCCCCTTTACAAATCGCTGGTGATTGACCATGGTCTTGGTGCATAACAACAGGAATCTCTGGATAAGACTCAACCGCTGCTTGGATTAAATACTTTAAGAAACCCTCACCCGCGTATTTACGTGCACCAGCAGACGCTTGCATGATAACAGGGCTATTCGTTTCTTTTGCCGCTTCCATAATCGCTTGAACTTGTTCAAGGTTATTGACGTTAAACGCTGGTAAACCATACCCAAACTCAGCGGCATGATCCAGTAATTGGCGCATTGACACGAGTGCCATAAATATTTCTCCTGAGGATAATCTGAAAATTAATCTAGTTAACCGATAATTTTAAAGCTTATTCATCAAAATTGCGATGAAAATAACTTTAAAAATCGTAAAAATTGTTTGCTTACAGCGAAAGTCGGCGATTCGCTAAGCAAGGTAATAATTCACGAACACTATCAATACGTGCGCTATCTAATTCTTGCACCTGAATACCCACCTGCTCACCACAACCTGCCAATACAAATCCCATCGGGTCAATAATCATACTTTGACCCACTCCTTTGGGGGCTGTCTGTCCACTCGCCAGCACATAAGAAGTATTTTCTACAGCTCGTGCTCGTAATAATAATTCCCAGTGCATTTCTTTATAGGGACCCGGAATCCAATTCGCACTGATACTGAGGACATTAACACCACGGTTGATAAGCGCACGTGCTAGCTCAGGGAAACGCAAGTCATAGCAATTAATCAAACCAAACGTAAACTCTCCGATAGAGAATACGCCTAGCATAGAGCCATCTTCATATAAATCAGCTGGCTTGACCTTATCCGACTCTTTAAACTTAAACGCGTCATAGACATGAATTTTGTTATAGCGAGTAATAATCTCACCGCTATCATCAATGGCTAATAATTGATTCTGCACACGAGGCTCAGTTTGCTCTTCGCTCATACTCAATACACCCACCACGATATGCATATGATGAGTGGTAGCTAAAGACTGCATAAACTGAATAAAGTCTGGTGTATGCTCGCTCGCCATCTGACGTAACACCTCTAGCTCAGAAGCAAAAGAACACATCGAAGCCTCAGGCAAAACAAATAGTTTTACTTTTTGCTCGGCGGCCTGCTCAACTAAACCACGAATATAATTTTTATTCTCTTCAATATCATTACTCGCAGGAAATTGTCCTACACCTACTTTTAGCGTTGCCATATGTCTCTCTAAATCAAGTTTAATTTCATATACCATCTTAATTTAAACTAAAAAATGACTACAAAACAGTATTTTTAAGTTTAATTTAAAACTTAATCTTAATTTAAACTAAAAAAACTCTATCGTATTCCCCGAACTTGAAAAGCGACTTCGTCCACTTTCTTACCATCTTTAGCATACAAGGTAAGGGTATATCGCCCTGCTTTTACCGACCAAAAAAGAGGATTCTTCTCCCCTATTTTTTGTCCATTCAATGCCCAATACACATCTGTCGCCACTTGCTGATTTAAATATTTCGCTTCTATCTTAAGCAATTGTTGTTCTCGTGGAATATCAGGGTCAATCGCAATAATCGTACCTTGACTCGGTGCACTAATAAACATCGCCGTCGCATGGCTATCAACGCCCGCTAGACGCACTAATTTCATCTCCGTATTGGCAAGAAAATACTCTTGACGGCTAGGCTCTAAATTCGGTTCATAGTGAATATATTGTGAGACGACTTGCTCGGGTGGTAGAGTGGCTAAAGAGGGTAAGTCACGATGTAAATATTTCATAATATCGTGCCATATCGGTGCTGCTCCCGACACTCCACTAATATTACGCATACTCTCTCCGGCACTATTGCCCACCCAGACACCCACGGTATAATGCGATGACCAACCCACCGTCCAGTTATCACGCATATCTTTACTCGTCCCTGTTTTAACTGCGGTCCAAAATGGTGTACTCAACGCACTATCTAAACCAAAGGTTAAGGAGCGTGCTTGTCTATCCGATAAAATATCACCAATAATCCAGCTACTCTCATGACTTAATACTTGCTTAACATTAACAAGGTTCGAAGCGCTTTGTTTATCCACAGATAAATCAGTATTCTGTTGCGGCAACCAGCTCACTGGACGATATTGCCCCCCATTTGCCAAACCACGATAAGCATTAGTGAGGCTCAGAAGCGTCACATCTGCACTGCCCAATGCCAAACTATATCCATAGAACTCTCCACTCTCATTTAACGGCAGTCCCATATCCACCAATATATCTCGCATGTGCTCAACATCTAACATTGTCAAGGTCTGTACCGCAGGAATATTTAAAGAGGACGCCAATGCCGTCCGCACCGATACCCACCCTTTAAAACCTCGGTCATAATTCTGCGGAATATACAATCCCGTATCCACAGGTAAACTTAATTGGTCATCATTTAATAAAGAGGCTGCCGTCAATCGTTTTTTATCAAAAGCATAAGCATAAACAAATGGCTTTAAAGTAGACCCCGCTTGTCGTAATGCATTGGCATGGTCAACATCTGTTGCTGTCGAAAGCTCTCCGGATGAGCCTACATAAGCTAAGACTTCACCACTTTTATTATCCAGAACAACCACAGCGGCATCACTCACTCGCTCAGTAAACAACTCCAACAAGCGTGACTGAATACGCTCTTTAACAAAACGTTGTAGGGCATAGTCAATCGTGGATGGAAGATTTTCAGGGACAGGAATGTGTTGAGCACGATATTGACTGATTAATCGCCTAGCCAAATGAGGTGCGTCTGTAGGACTATCCACCCACTGACTGTGACGTTGTTTAACCGCATTACTCACAAATCGGTCAAGATATTCGCAACTATCGGGTTTTATCAAAGCACAACTACGCTGTACTAGTTTATCCACATCCGCATTAGGTGCTCTCAACATGGCAGCTAGTAAAGCACTCTCCCTCATATTTAGTGCTTCTGGGTATTTTTGAAAAAAACCTTGTGCACCCGCAGGAATCCCAACAAGCTCACCTCGAAGAGGTACAAGATTTAAATAAGCCTCAAGGATTTGTTGTTTAGACCACTGCCCCTCCAAGGCCATCGCATAAAACATTTGCTGAATTTTCTGGGCATAGCGACGTGAACCTTGCTGGCGCTGCAACTCAGGAACCAACATCCCTACTAACTGCATACTGATTGTCGACGCCCCTCGAGTTGCTTCCCCTTGAACTTGCCCAACTAAAGCATTACCTAACGCCAGCCAATCTACACCACTATGCTGATAAAAACGCTTATCCTCTGAACGTAAGACCATCTCTTGGATAGCAGATGAAAACTGCTCAAGTGCAGTCCACTCTAACCGTCGTTGGTCGAAATTCGCTCGAATACGCTCTAAAGGTGTATTGTCTCTCGCCAGAATTTGAATGTAAGAAGCGGCTGACTGCTGCTTAATCTCAGTAAAACTGGGTAAGGTAATTGTGCTTATCACCCATCGGCACAACAGCGCAATAACAAGAACAATTCCTAAAAAAATACTTAATCGTTGCTTCATCATTTGCGCTATTGTGTATTGTCATTCAGCCACAAGCTTTTTAAGGCTCTTTTACCCAAATATCGCTATTGACTGTCTCACCAAATACGGCTGGTGCATACATCCCTTCAACACGCGTGGCAGGTAAAGCAAACTTACCTAAAGCATTGAGACGAACGGTGTATTCCAATAGAGTTTCACCAGCATTCATCACACGATAATAAGCACGGAAGACGTCCGACTTACGCTCAATAAAACTTGGTGTATCGCTCATAAACTCCGTATCACTCACCGCGGCAATCGCACTATCACGACCTAAACCACTACCTAAAATCGTTGCTCCACTTGGAATTGGATCGGTCACCGCTACCCATATCATCGGTGCATCTGCCGTGATTTTTAATTTCACTCGATATACATCACCGACAGACCATTGACCTGCGATACGTCGACTGACCGGCTCAATCAATTTCTCAACACGATAACCCGCATACACATTTTCCACTGGCTCTACGGCCGCTAATGTTGATACGGTTGCCCAAGCTGACCCTTTACCTTTTAACTGCAAGCTCATCTCTGCTGATTTCTTATCTAACCATGGCGCAATAATTCTTTGATTCAAGCTTAAACCATTCCACTCTTGCGCTGTATCATAACCAGCTCCTTTCAATGTCATATCGACCTCACCTGTGGCTGGTACTTTCTCAAACTCACGACTAAAGGCATGAATAGCCAATGTGCCCCATAGATTATTGGTTGTCATCCCCCATTGTCCACGTTGTTGCGCACCCAGTAAACCTTGAACAAGGTAAGGAATATCTTGCTGCCAAGCCTTATCATCCGCTACCGCAAGTAATAACTTAGCATGCACCGCATGGCTATCTTCCATTAGCCACCACAATTGATTTAAAGCGGCGCTCTCTTTAAAGACCAAACGATCACCTTGCTTAAGCATTTTGGCTAATAGCGCCTGACGTAAAGTCGCTAAATTCTGTGCTTGTTGCTCAGTCATTAACTGTCGATGAATAATATAGAGATTCACCAAAGCTGATGCACTATAACTCTCCGTTAATGGATAAGCCTCTAACATCCTCGGTGTCACGAGCTTATAACGTGCTAATGCTGCCAAGAGATTTAACTGATAGTCAGTTTTATCGGGGCTCGCTATCCAATCACCTTGCTGTTTAACCTTACCTTGTACAACTTGCTCTAAGCCAGTTAATAATTTCTCTTGTATCTGTATCGGTAATGTAAATGACCATCCTAAGCGCTGAGCATCTGCGGCAATAGCCAATACATAAGCATTGAGCAAAGGACTACCCCCAATACGAGCGGTTGGATAATAACGTAACAAGCCAAAGTCATCTAAATAGCTATGGCTTTCTTGCATAAGCTTATCCCAAGCCAATTGATTTTGTAAGCCCATTGCCACGGAAGCTTGTTGTTCAAAACACATAAATTGATAATCTTGGAAATAACGTTTGACGCCATCTAGACTTGCACTCAAGCTCTTTTGTATTTGCACTTGAATACCACCTCGAATATTATTTTCCACCGTCATCGCACGTGTAGGTGCTTGCACGGTTAAATTTACAGGCGTATCAGAAACCTGAACTAATTGTGTTTGACGCACAGTCACTGGCACGTAAGGGATTAACTGCTGTTTTATCGCCAATCTATCTCTGGCAATTTTACCCCCTAATTCTGCTTGTTCCTTCGCCTCAAATACCCAATCAATCACTTGCTTGCCTTCAGTATCATTTAAGCGAATAGGATTAATTGTCCAATTAACGCGTGTAGAACGCCCCGCCAAAACCGTTACTTTCTTCTCTTCTAGATTAGCCACTAT
>JAXECN010000003.1:0-6447 GCA_034093535.1 Pelistega sp. | reverse complement strand
GTATATCACTCCGATGCGTTAAGCGCGAAATAGCACACTCGTGCCATTTCTGGTCTTAACTTATCCACGTCGAGCACAGAGGCTCTCCGAAACTTCAGGTAGTCAATAAGCGTCAATCGCTTATTGACTGTCCAGAAGTTTCCAGTTTTTCCGTAACTTTGCGGCTTTATCTAACCAATTATAAATACCGTCAGTATCTTTATTTTCCAATAGTTGACGGATATGAGCGAACTCTTTTTCAAATGCACTCATTTGTGCCAACATCGCTTCTTGATTACTCAAGAAAATATCTCGCCACATTTCTGGTGACCCCGCCGCAATGCGAGTAAAATCTCTAAAACCCGTCCCGCCCATTTGCAAAGCTTGTTGTCGTACAGGATCTGACTCCATAAACGACATATAAGCCGACGCTAAGAAGTGTGGAAAATGGCTTACCGCAGCAAAAATATCATCATGGTCTTTTGCTTGAGCCAGTATTTGCACTCTCGCACCGCAAGCACGCCATAATTCACTAATCAGCTCAACATCCTGTAATTTATTTTCAGCCAATGGTGTAATAATCACATTACGCTCTTGGAATAAATCAGGAATCGCTGCTGTTGGTCCAGAGGCATGCGAACCAGCTATCGGATGTGCTGGCACAAATTGCCCAATTTTACCGCCGAGGATATCTCTTGCTTGGCGAATGACTTCTGCTTTGGTACTCCCTACATCACTCACCACCGCATTAGCTTGCAGATGAGGAGCAAGCTCTTGAAGTACTGCAGGGAAAGCTTTCACTGGGGTTGCAATCACGATGACATCGGCTTGTGCTGCCATCTCCGCCAGACTGACACTTTTATCAATCAATCCCAATGCTCGTGCTTGAGCGATACTTTTTTCATCTCTACCATAGCCCAATACACGCTCAACACGCCCTGCATGTTTTAAGCCTAAAGCAAATGACCCGCCAATTAGACCAACACCAATAATCCCTAAGGTTTGAATTTTCTCTACCATCACATACCCATTACTGCATTGGGTATGAACCCAGAATCTTGAAGAAAGAAGACTGACCTTTCAACTCTTCTAATGCTTGAGCCACATGACTATCTTGCTGATGACCGAGAATATCCACATAGAAATAGTATTCCCACTGACCAGTACGTGCAGGACGTGATTCAAAGCGCGTCATAGAAACTTTATGTTTCGCAAACGGTGAAATCATATCGTATACCGCACCGGCTCTATTCGGGACAGCAAAAATTAAGCTCGTCTGGTCTTTACCACTCGGTAAGGCGTCAATCTTGCCTAGTGCTAAGAAACGGGTTTTATTATTGGCATCATCTTGAATACCCTCTTGCACCACCGTCAGCCCATAAATCATTGCCGCTTGGATACCTGCAATCGCTAAGCAAGTCGGGTCTTCTGCGGCTTGTTTCGCTGCTTCAGAATTACTCGCTGCTGGTACTCGCTCTAATTGAGGGTAATTTAAACTTAACCATTGATGGCATTGTGCCAACGCTTGTGGATGACCTAGTAGACGTGTTACCCCTGTCAAATCACCTGTTTTATGCAATAAACAATGGCGAATCGGTAAGGTCCGCTCTCCATGTACTTTAAGCATACTTGTGAGCAATAAATCCTGTGTACGATTCACAGCACCCTCTGTCGAGTTTTCAACAGGTACCATACCAACATTGGCTCGTCCTGTTTCAACCGCACGGAAAACCTCATCAAAAGACACACATGGCAACTTCTGAATAGCATGTCCATAATACGAGAATGCTGCTTGTTCAGAAAAAGACCCTTCTGGACCAAGGTAAGCGACCACTAAGCCACGTTCTAAGCCACGACAAGCTGAAATCACTTCAGACCATACCGCTTGTACCGACTCTTCTGGAAAAGTCTTATGTTGGTTTAACTTTTGTAGACGGCGAATAATCTGTGCCTCACGCTCTGGTTTTAAAATCACATCTGTTTCACCAAAAGCATGTTTTACCTCACCCACTTCAATAGCGACTTGGGCTCGTTCATTTAACAACGCTAATAACTGCTCATCAATACTGTCAATTCGTTGACGCAAAGGCAAAAGGGCTGCTTGTAAATCTTTCTTATCCATGAGAACGCTCAAACTCTTTTAAATAGTCCACCAATGCTTGTACACCTGCTAATGGCATCGCATTATAAATAGACGCGCGCATACCACCTACAGATTTATGACCTTTTAAGCCTAGTAAACCGCGTTGTTTAGCACCTTCTAAAAAAGCACTATTCAAGCTATCATCCGCAAGGATAAAAGGCACATTCATTTGTGAGCGGAAGGCGGGATGAATCATATTAGTATAAAAATCGCTAGCATCCAGCGCGGCATATAAGCAATCTGCCTTTTCTTTATTCTTCTCCGCTATCGCTGTTAAACCACCATTTTTTAAAAGCCATTTAAAGACTAAACCACAAATATAAATACTATAAGTAGGTGGTGTATTAAAGCGAGAACGCTCTGCGGCGACATTGGCAAAGTCAAAAGCTGAAGGGCAATGAGACATCGCTTTACCCAACAAATCACGGCGTACAATCACAATAGTAACGCCAGATGGTCCCGCATTTTTCTGTGCACCGGCATAAATTAAACCTGTCTGTGTCACATCAAATGGTCGCGATAAAATATGTGATGACATATCTAAAACCAAGGGTACATCTGGTGCACCTAATGTCGACATATTCGGAACATCAAAAAACTCCACCCCACCAATCGTCTCATTGGTACAAATATGGAGGTACGAGGCTTCTGGATTTACCTTCCACTCCTCATAAGCCGGTACCCAGCAAAACTCACCATAGCTTTTACCATCAAAATCACGGCTTGATTTACTACTTGCGGCAACCTGTACTTGCCCAAAGCGCTGTGCCTCTTTATAAGACTTTGATGACCACGAACCCGTCAGCACATAATCAGCTGTCTGTGCTTCACGAGTGTGCAATAAATTCATCGGAATAATGGCATTTTCTGCAGTTGCACCACCTTGCATAAACATCACGGCATAGTCATCTGGGATACCCATTAAAGTGCGTAGATCCTCCTCTGCTTCATCACAGATTTGAGTAAACTCAGCACCTCGGTGACTCATCTCCATCACTGACATACCACTACCATGCCAATCTAACATCTCAGCAGCCGCTTGCTCTAATACCTCTGTCGGTAATTTTGAAGGTCCTGCAGAAAAATTCCACACTGCCATTTTTAATCCTTTTTTCTTAATTCCAATTCAATAAATAAAAATGGGCAAACACACCGGTTCACCCATTTTATACTTGTCAGTTGTTACTCTTGAGTATCCGCTGCATCATCTTGAGGAGTACCCTCATCGGCAACATCAAGCTCTTCTTCATCGTCGGCATCAGACTCTGCTACACGGCGAATACCTGAGAGTACCGTACCCTCATCAACCTTAATCAAAGTTACGCCCTGAGTAGCACGTCCCATCTCACGAATTTGTTCTACTTTGGTGCGTACTAATACGCCACCCGTCGTAATCAACATAATTTCGTCAGTTGGGTTAACCAATACCGCTGAGACAACTTTACCGTTGCGCTCTGAGGTTTGGATAGCAATCATCCCTTTAGTGCCACGGCTATGACGTGTATACTCGGTAATCGAAGTACGCTTACCAAAGCCATTTTCTGTGGCGGTTAATACGCTTTGTTGTTCATCACCAGCCACTAACATAGAAATCACTGACTGACCTTCTTCGAGATTCATACCACGCACACCACGTGCCGTACGTCCCATCGAGCGAACATCGTTTTCATCAAAGCGTACAGCTTTACCCGCGTCAGAGAATAACATCACATCATGCTGACCATCTGTCAGTTCAGCACCAATGAGGTAATCGCCCTCATCCAATGTAACCGCAATAATACCTGCCTTACGAGGATTAGAGAAATCTGATAAAGGCGTCTTCTTCACTGTACCTTGTGAGGTTGCCATAAAGACATAACGGTCATCAGTGAATTCTTTTACCGGTAATACAACAGTGATACGCTCACCGTCTTGTAAATTAAACAGGTTCACAATTGGCTTACCACGAGAAGTACGTGTACCTTGAGGAACTTCCCACACTTTAAGCCAGTAGACGCGACCATGATTAGAGAAACATAATAAGTAATCATGGGTATTCGCAATAAAGAGTTGGTCAATCCAATCGTCCTCTTTCATCGCTGTCGCTTGCTTACCGCGACCACCACGTTTTTGTGAACGGTATTCAGAGAGTGGTTGGCTCTTAATATAGCCACTATTTGACATGGTCACAACCATGTCTGTTGGCGTGATTAAATCTTCTGTATCTAATTCACCACCATTAAATTCGATTTGTGAGCGACGACTATCACCTACTTTAATAGCAAATTCATTTTTAATTTCAGTCAGTTCATCGGAAATGATTTGAGTAATACGCTCTGGTTTTGCCAAGATATCTAATAAATCCGCGATAACTTTCATCGCCTCTTCGTATTCTTGAATAATCTTATCTTGTTCAAGACCAGTTAAGCGACGTAAGCTCATCGCCAAGATACCCTCAGTTTGCTCTTTGCTCAGACGATATAGACCATCTGGTTGCAAACCAAAGGCAGCACTCATACCCTCTGGACGATAGGCATTAATACCACCGAGCAGATTATCCGCAGCTACACCTTGTAAAAGACCTCGCACTAATGAAGAATCCCAAGTACGCTCCATCAAACGATCGCGAGCAATTTCTGGATTTGGAGACGAGCGAATAATTTGGATAAACTCGTCAATATTTGCCAAAGCAACGGCTAAACCCTCGAGTAAATGCCCTTTCTTGCGCGCCTCGCGTAAGCGATAAATCGTGCGACGTGTCACAACTTCGCGACGATGTTGTAAGAAATAATCAACTAATTGTTTTAAATTCAGTAGACGTGGTTGACCATCAACAAGTGCCACCAAGTTCATACCAAAAGTATCTTGTAATTGTGTGTGTTTGAAGAGATTGTTTAATACCACTTCAGGGACTTCACCACGCTTGAGTTCGATAACAAGACGCATACCGTCTTTATCTGACTCATCACGAATATCAGAAATACCCTCAATACGCTTATCATTAACTAATTCAGCGATTTTTTCTTGGAGGTTTTTCTTATTAACCTGATAAGGAATCTCATCAACGATAATGGCTTGACGGTTGCTACCTTCGATATCTTCGAAATGGGTACGAGCACGCATGACCACACGACCACGACCTGTGCGATAACCCTCACGCACCCCACTCATACCATAGATAATGCCGCCTGTCGGGAAGTCTGGCGCTGGAATCAATTCAATCAATTCATCGACAGTACATGCTGGATTACGCAAGCAGTAAAGACAACCATCAATCACCTCTGCCAAATTATGAGGTGGAATATTAGTCGCCATACCCACCGCAATACCTGAACTACCATTTACCAATAGGTTAGGTAATTTAGTCGGTAATAATTTAGGCTCTTCTTCGCTACCATCATAGTTAGGACCAAAGTCGACTGTTTCTTCATCAATATCAGCCAACATCTGGTGAGCAATTTTAGAGAGACGAATCTCGGTATAACGCATCGCCGCAGCACTATCGCCGTCAATCGAACCAAAGTTACCTTGGCCATCAACAAGCATATAACGCAAAGAGAAGTCTTGAGCCATACGAACAATCGTATCGTAAACGGCCTGATCACCATGCGGATGGTATTTACCGATAACATCACCCACAATACGCGCTGATTTCTTATAAGCACTATTCCAGCTATTGTTCAGTTTGTCCATCGCAAATAATACGCGACGATGTACTGGTTTCAATCCATCACGCACATCAGGCAAGGCACGCCCTACGATAACACTCATTGAATAACTTAAATAGCTGCGACGCATCTCCTCTTCGAGAGAAATGGGCAACGTCTCTTTAGCAAAGGAATCCATATTACTCACTTGTCTTTAATTCCTGTTGTATAAATGATTGAATAAGTACTCGATTTTACCACTCTTCACCGCAAGAGTTACACGGCAAAGCCTTTCCTAAAAATTTAGCCACTTGTTTTTACGAATAAACAAAAATTTCTCCCAATCCCCCTCTTTTAACTTAAGAAAACACTTTAACTTCTCATTTGGAGTGCAAGAAAAAACTCATTTGTTGCGATTTAACCACAAGCATTGTAAAAAAGCGACAAACAGGGGAAATACTTGAGGAAATATAGTCATTATTTTCCACAAAAAGGCTAGAAATCACTTAATATGTTTCAGAGAACACAGGGAGAACTGTCAAAAAATTTTGAAACAAGCCGAAAGGATTGTTATACTAACCCTGATTTCCATTCTGCGGCGTTAACGCTGCGAGTCAATTTTTTAGCTTATTTAGCTCATCGAGGAGAAATATGAACAAGCCCTCTAAATTCGCGTTAGCAATCGCCGTTGCATTCTCT
>JAXECN010000002.1:0-15228 GCA_034093535.1 Pelistega sp. | reverse complement strand
TCTGATCCTGACGTGGTGGTGGTCGATACACGTAATGATTATGAGGTAGGGATTGGTACGTTTAAAGGGGCAATTAATCCGCATACGGAGAGCTTTCGTCAATTTCCTGATTGGGTACAAGAGCAGTCAAAAGAAGGTGGTTTATTAGATAAGCAAAAAACCAAAAAAGTGGCGATGTTCTGTACTGGTGGCATTCGTTGTGAGAAATCTACTGCCTATATGAAATCACAAGGCTTTGATGAAGTCTATCACCTTGAGGGAGGTATCCTTAAATATCTAGAAACCATCCCAGAAGAGCAGAGCTTGTGGGAGGGGCAATGTTTTGTCTTTGATGATCGTGTTTCGGTAGGTCATCAACTGGTACCGGGGGCTTATATTCAATGTCGAGCCTGTCGTCACCCTCTCAGTGAAGAGGATACAAAATCTGAGCATTATGTCCGTGGTGAGAGTTGTCCTTATTGCTATGACAAAGTCACTGATGAGCAAAGAGCGCGTTTCCGTGAGCGTCAAAAGCAAGTGGATTTAGCGAAACAGCGCGCAGAGGCTCATTTAGGTGCAGATATGCAAGAGAAAATTCAGCAGCGTCGCCAACAAAAGGAAGCAGCAAAAGAACGCTTACGTGCATTGAATAGACAGCAACAAAATTAGTTTAGGTATTAACCATGTTAGGGAAACACCTAGGTGTAATTAGTTACTATTTGTTGCATAATATCACCATGCAGTGAAGGAGACAATTCTGCATATAGCGGAAAATAGATAGCAGTACCGCGTAACCTTAATGAGGTTATAGATAAATAAAACAAAGACAGCGCAAAAGCCACTCATCAGAGTGGCTTTTGTGTTTTGTACGGAAAAATTCAGCTTGTTGTAAGTATTTGCTTACTGTTATTCAGCTATATTTAGCACCAGTGCTAATATCCCTGCGGCAATGAGGGGACCTACTGGTACACCTTTGAAAAAGGCAACGCCTATTACAGTACCGATGAGTAGTCCAGTGACTAGGGCAGGTTGCACCGTCATGAGGGTAACCCCTTTACCCCCTAACCAAGCGACAAAAACACCCACTACAATGGCGGCAATTAATTTCCAGTTGGTCAATAAGTCACTGAGTTCGGGAAGTTGGATTTTGCCTGATACCAGCGGACTGAGCACCCCGATGGTGAGGATGATAATCCCGATGTTGAGTCCGTTTTTAACTACCCATGGTAAATAGTTTGCCAGTGCGGTTTGTTGCATGATGAGTAAGACACAAGCCGCAATCGTGATGGCATTATTATGGCTGATAACACCCAGTGCAATAAGTACAATTAATAAGCCTGCTACGGTATCAAAGTGAAGATTAAACATAAGTGACTACTTCTTACTGAGAATAATCAGAGCACCATCGCCCCCCATGCTTTCGGGAGCAGGCATAAATGCAGCAATATTATCGAGGTCGCGTAACCATGACATTACATGTTGCTTGAGGACGGTTTTGCCGTCTTTAGAACCATGTCCTTTGCCATGGATGACCATAAAGCATTTCACATTATGTTCAAAGCAGGTAGTAACAAAACGATCAAAACGCGTGGTAGCTTGATCGAGGGTCGCCCCATGTAGGTCTAGTGTCGCTTCTACTGGCCAGACGAGTTGTTTCAGTTTGCTTAAGACATCTTTACCCATACCCATCGCAAGATAAGTATTATTGTCTTGCGTATGATTGGGGTGAGCTTTGACTGGACGAGTGGCGGGTGCTTTGGTGCGTTTTGGCGTCAGGAGATGAGGTTCTCCCTCGGCTTGTTCACGTTTGGCACGATAAAATTCTGGATTTTTTAGTGGTGCTGCTTTTTTATCGATACGGTTGGTATCAGAGAGCGGCGTGACCCCACGCAAGCTTTGATGAAATAATTGAATATCATCTTGGCTAAGTGGGGGAATCCTACCTTGGGCAATAGCAGACTGTTTTTTTTGCTCAAATGCTTGCTTTTCCAATTGGTCTTTTTGCTGGACAAATTGTTTTTGCAGCTTTTTGAGCGCGTGTAAATCGCCTTTAATTGCTTTCATTCTCTTCTAACCAGCGTTGAGCGTCTAGTGCTGCCATACAACCGGTACCGGCACTGGTAATCGCTTGGCGATAGATAGTGTCTTGGACATCACCAGCAGCAAATACACCCGGAACAGAGGTCATTGTTGCTAGACCGTCATGA
This sequence comes from Pelistega sp., assembly GCA_034093535.1. Lineage (GTDB taxonomy): Bacteria > Pseudomonadota > Gammaproteobacteria > Burkholderiales > Burkholderiaceae_B > Taylorella. The sequence continues at coordinate 13,042 of JAXECN010000002.1, read as the reverse complement.
CCAGATTTAGTGATGATATAGCCGTCTTTCATCGCTAGCTGACCCTCAAAAATAGCGGTATTCGGTGAGTGACCAATGGCAATAAATGCCCCTGTGACGGCGATATCTTCGGTTGCGCCTGTATTGACATCTTTAATGCGGACACAATTGACCCCAGTTTGGTCGCCGAGTACCTCATCAAGGACTGCATTGAGTTTCAGTTCCATATTGCCGTTTTGAACTTTATCCATCATCTTATCAATCATGATAGGCTCTGCACGGAATTTATCACGGCGATGGATAACATAGACTTTACGAGCGATATTAGAGAGATAAAGCGCCTCTTCGACAGCGGTATTACCACCACCTACGACGATAACATCTTGATTTCTATAGAAGAAACCATCGCATGTCGCACAAGCAGAGACACCTTTGCCCATAAAGGCTTGTTCGCTTGGTAGACCGAGATAACGGGCAGACGCGCCTGTGGCAATAATTAAACTGTCACAAGTGTAGGTATTGCCCATATCAGATTGTAGGGTAAACGGACGCTTAGATAAATCAACCTTATTAATTTGATCAAAGACAACATTAGTATCAAAACGTTGGACGTGTTTGAGGAAGCGCTCCATCAATTCAGGACCCTGTACACCATCCACATCTGCCGGCCAATTATCAATCTCTGTGGTCGTCATCAGTTGACCGCCTTGAGCCATACCGGTAATTAACATCGGCTTTAAGTTAGCTCGAGCAGCATAAAGTGCGGCGGTATAGCCAGCGGGACCTGAACCTAGGATAATCACTTTGGCATGTTGAGAGGTGCTCATCGAATATTTACTCCTGAGAATGTTTTACATTCTTTGATTGTTGTTTGGTTTTATAATATCGAAATGTAATTATAAATGAGTTTTATGGCACGTACTAAAAATACTTCAGAAAAACGCTACTCGCGTACTAGCAGAACAGAACCCGAAACTCCCCAAGAAACTAGCCGTTTGCTCTCTATGTTTGTAGAGGCCAAGGGCTTGATTTATTTGGGAATTACGGCTGCATTGGCTGTTCTTTTATTCTCTTGGCATGCGACAGATCCGGGTTGGGTAAGTACCTCTGGTGATGGCGAAGTGCGTAACTTACTAGGCAAGTTAGGGGCTTATACGGCAAATATTCTTTATTATTTAGCCGGTGCTTCGGCTTGGTGGTTAGTGATTCTTATTGCCCAGCGTACTTATGTGGCTTTCAAACGAGTGATTAAATCGGTTGTGATTGATCCTGAATTGGCACTACCTCGCGTCCAGTGGGAAGTATGGATTGGCTTTATTTTTATTTTTATCGGCTCTATGGGCTTAGAGGCGACACAGAGTCGCTTATTTGACTTCGGACTCCCCGGTGGTGCCGGTGGTGTACTTGGTCATCTATTAGCCAGTCAATTACAGACCTATATCGGTGTAGGACCAGCAGCGATGGTGTTATTGCTGTTTTTTGGTCTTGGTTTAAGCCTTTTCTTTAATTTCTCTTGGTTAGGGTTAGCTGAAAAAATCGGCATGATGATTCAAAAAGGGATTAGCTTTTTTGTTAATCGTCGTGAAGAAAAAGAAGACCGTAAAATCGGTGAGCAAGCCTCAGAAGTGCGTGCGAGTATGGTTGAAACCCAAAAAGAGCAATTGCCTGTTCATGAGGAGCCTATCCGTATTGAGCCTGCCGTTACTCAGGTTAAGTTAGCTCCTAAAGTAGAACAACAAGTTAAGCAGCCTAAGTTGTTTACTATGCCAGTCGATGATTCAGAGCGTGCAGAGCGTAGCCAGAGTCAGCTACCGACGTTAGATTTACTTAACCCAGCACCAGAGATGATTGAGACGGTTTCTCTAGACGCGATTGAGTTTAATTCGCGTATGATTGAGAAAAAGCTACAGGACTACGGTGTTGAGGTTAAAGTGGTGGCTGCGCAAGCGGGTCCAGTGATTACACGTTATGAGATTGAACCTGCCAAAGGTACTCGTGGCTCTAAAATTGTTGAGTTAGGTCGTGACCTCGCTCGTGCATTAAGTTTAGTACGCCTACGTGTGGTGGAAACTATTCCGGGCAAGGACGTGATGGGGATTGAGTTGCCTAATCCACGTCGTCAGATGGTCAGTTTAAGTGAGATTATTGGTTCGGAGCATTATCATAAGAGCAGTTCTTTATTGACGATGGTTCTGGGCAAAGACATCGCGGGCAATCCTGTGGTGGCTGACTTAGCGAAAATGCCGCACTTATTAGTCGCTGGTACGACAGGTTCAGGTAAATCGGTTGGTATTAATGCGATGATTTTATCGTTGCTCTATAAAGCCCATCCTGACGAGGTCAAACTGATTATGATTGACCCGAAAATGTTGGAGATGAGTGTTTATGAGGGTATTCGCCACTTATTAGCACCGGTAGTGACAGATATGCGTCAGGCATCGAATGCGCTAAATTGGTGCGTAGCGGAGATGGAACGCCGCTATAAAATCATGAGTAAATTGGGTGTGCGTAATATCGCTGGCTATAATGCGAAGATTAAAGAGGCAGAAAAGCAAGGCGAGAAGATTTATAACCCATTCTCACTCACGCCAGAAAATCCAGAACCATTAAGTACCTTGCCATTGATTGTCGTCTTTATTGATGAGTTGGCAGACTTGATGATGGTAGTTGGCAAGAAAATCGAAGAGTTGATTGCTCGTCTTGCGCAAAAGGCTCGTGCCGCAGGTATTCACTTAGTATTAGCGACACAACGTCCGGATAGAACGGTGATTACTGGCTTGATTAAAGCCAACGTACCAACACGTATTTCTTTCCAAGTATCGACCAATACCAACTCGCGTATTATTCTGGATCAAGGTGGTGCAGAGTCACTATTAGGACAAGGTGATATGCTTTATATGGCGCCTGGGGCAGGTGTGCCATTGCGTGTGCATGGTGCGTTTGTGGCGGATGAAGAAGTTCATCGTGTGGTTGAGTTCTTACGTGCCCAAGGTGAACCAGAGTATATCGAGGGAATCCTTGAGGGTGGTGTCGCCAGTACGGAAGAGGGGGTTGGCGGTGTCTTTGGTGGCGGTGGTGACGCCGAGAAAGACGAGCTATATGACCAAGCGGTTGATGTGGTTCTTCGTAGTCGAAAAGCCTCTATTTCATTGGTTCAGCGTCGTCTGCGTATTGGTTATAACCGAGCTGCAACACTATTAGAACAGATGGAAGCTGCAGGTATCGTATCACCGATGAATGCGAATAATAACCGTGAGATTCTCGTCCCTGAATTGCAGGGGTTAGAGGATAACGACTAATAACTTGAGCGTGAAATTTATTTCTATCCTGTAATCAATTTTACGCTTTGTTTAATACAGAGCGTAAAAAATACAGTAAAACAATGGTTCACGTTTATTTCTCAATGGGGAAAACAATGAAAAAAATTACTCAAATTTTATTAATGAGTGTGTCTGCCTTAGGTGCTCAAGCTTATGCTCAAGACTTTAAGGTGAATAGCGATTTGTTAGGTAGTGACGCTACTTTTCAGACGGATTTGGGTAAGGTGACTTTCTCTGAAATCCCAAAAGTTGAAAACAAAGCCAAAGGCGATGCGCGTCAACAGTTAAGTGACTTTGTAAAAAATATCAAATCAGCAACAGGTCAATTTGCTCAAGCGACAACAGGGGGTAAAGCGAAGCCTGCACAATCAGGTACGTTTGCCTTTGAGCGTCCGGGTAAGTTTTCTTGGAAAGTGACGAAACCTTTCGAGCAAAGTGTGATTTCTGATGGTAAATTAGTTTATCAATACGACCCTGATTTAGCACAAGTCACAGAGCGTTCAGTTAAAGACGCAGTAGGTGCTTCACCTGCGTCTATCCTCTTTGGTACAGGTAGCTTAGAGCAAAACTTTAATGTTAAAACATTACCAGCTAAAGATGGTATGGTATGGTTGCGTGCCACACCAAAAGTCGCAGATGCGGGTATGAGCTATATTGATATTGCTTTTGCCAATAACTTACCTGCTGAATTACGTATTTTAGATTCATTTGGTCAAACCACGACCATTAAATTACGTAACTTCAAATCCAATGCAGCAGTGCCTGCGTCTACATTCCGTTTTACAGCACCAGCAGGTGTTGATCGTGTTCGTTTGAACTAATCTTTTAAAGGGCGAGGCGGCATGCAGCAAGGTGAGGATTTATTCACACAGAAATTACTAAATGCTCCATTAGCTGAACGCCTACGCCCACGCTCTCTCGATGAGGTTGTGGGGCAGAGCCATTTGCTTGCTGAAGGGAAACCTTTACGTGTAGCATTTCAATCAGGTCGCCCGCACTCTATGATTTTCTGGGGACCACCCGGTGTGGGCAAGACGACGTTAGCCCGTCTGATGGCAAATGGTTTTGATGCTCAGTTTATTGCGATTTCTGCCGTATTAGGTGGGGTGAAAGATATCCGTGACGCTGTGCAGACCGCACAAATTGCCCAATCGCAAGGTCGTAAAACCATTCTCTTTGTCGATGAAGTTCATCGCTTTAATAAAGCACAGCAAGACGCTTTTTTACCCTATGTAGAGAGTGGTTTATTTACCTTTATTGGCGCGACGACCGAAAATCCGTCTTTTGAGGTTAATTCTGCATTACTATCGCGTGCGCGTGTATATGTATTAGAGTCGCTTAAGCCAGAAGAACTGAATATTCTGATTGACCGTGCCTTGGGCGTTGTTAATGCAGAGCACCCAGACCATCCTTTTACGATGGAGAGTGAGGTGCGCGAGCATTTGGCACAATGGGCAGATGGTGATGGTCGTCGCTTGGTCAATGCCATTGAAATTGTTTTGGAGTCCGCACTAACCGTGGGGCAATATATGATTGATATGTCATGGCTAGAGCGATTCCTGCCACAGAACTTACGCCGCTTTGATAAAGGCGGTGATGCTTTTTATGACCAAATCAGTGCCTTGCATAAATCGGTTCGTGGTTCAAACCCAGATGCTGCCTTGTATTGGCTAACACGGATGTTGGATGGAGGGGCAGACCCGAAATATCTTTCTCGCCGTATTGTTCGTATGGCATGGGAAGATATTGGTTTGGCTGATCCTCGAGCAATGCAAATTGCCAATGATGCCGCTGCGACTTACGAGCGTCTGGGAAGTCCAGAGGGTGAGTTAGCACTTGCTCAAGCAGTGATTTATTTAGCCGTTGCCGCCAAGAGCAATGCCGGTTATATGGCATATAATCAGGCAAAAGCCTTTGTCCAAAAAGATAAATCGCGTCCTGTTCCTGTGCATTTGCGTAATGCACCGACCAAACTGATGAAAGAGCTTGGTTATGGAAAGACCTATCGTTATGCGCATGATGAGCCTCATGCTTATGCCGCAGGTGAGAATTATTTGCCAGAGGGGATGGAAAGCCCACATTGGTATCAACCTGTGCCACGAGGCTTAGAAATTAAAATTGCCGAAAAAATGGCTTTTTTGCATAGCTTAGATGAAGAGGCAAATTCTTAAAACTCGATAGGCGTATATGGCTGGGAGTGTTACAATAGACCCTTATTAATTTTAAGAATTAACAATAGGGTTCATGATGAACGAACAGCAGTTTGCAAGTGATAATTACGCTGGTGTCTGTCCAGAAGCTTGGGCCGCTATGCAAAAAGCGAATCAAGGTTCTGCCGTTGCCTATGGTGATGATGAGTGGACTGCCTTGGCGTCAGATGGTTTTCGTCGCTTATTCAATATTGATTGCGAAGTTTTCTTTGTGTTTAATGGGACTGCCGCTAACTCGCTCGCCTTGGCATCACTGTGTCAGTCGTATCATAGTGTGATTTGTAGCTCGGCGGCTCATATCGAAACAGATGAATGCGGTGCCCCTGAATTCTTTTCCAATGGTTCAAAATTACTCGTAGCACCCGCTGTAGATGGTAAGTTAACACCAGAAGCTATTCGCGCTTTGGCACTGAGTCGCACCGATATTCATTTCCCTAAGCCACGTGTAGTGACGATTACGCAACCCACAGAGACCGGGTTGGTGTATACCATTGATGAAATTCAAGCCATTTCCGCTGTATGTAAAGAGTTTAATCTGAAATTGCATATGGACGGCGCACGTTTTGCCCATGCTTGTGAGTTCTTGGGTTGTGACCCTGCCGATATTAGTTGGAAAGCAGGTGTCGATGTGCTCTGTTTCGGTGGTACTAAAAATGGGATGGCAGTTGGTGAAGCAGTCTTATTTTTTGATAAAGACTTAGCCGAAGATTTTGATTATCGCTGTAAACAAGCAGGGCAGTTAGCGTCTAAAATGCGTTTTTTAGCGGCACCTTGGGTAGGTATGTTAGAAAATGATGTTTGGCTAAAAAATGCTCGGCATGCGAATCATGCCGCTCGTTTTTTGGCAGAACAGATTACGCCTATCCATGGGGTTGAGTTAATGTTCCCTGTGCAGGCGAATGGTGTCTTTTTAAAAGCCTCAGAAACCGTATTAAATGCCCTTAGAGCTAAGGGATGGCGTTTTTATACCTTTATTGGTGGTGGGGCGCGTTTTATGTTTGCTTGGGACGCAGATTTATCGCGAGTACAACAATTAGCGGATGATATTAAAGCCGCTGTTGCTCAAGCATAGTGTTATTCTAGCGATATAATGCTTGAATACTGTATGAAATTACTTAAAAGTGTTGGATAAAAGAAAATGTTAGATCCTGTATTATTGCGTAAAGATATTGATTTTGTTATCGCTCAATTAGCACGTCGTGGCTTGTCATTTGATACAGAGCGTTTTAATAAATTAGAAGCAGCTCGCAAAGAAATTCAAGTCGAAACCGAAAACCTACAAGCAAGCCGCAATGCTTTAGCCAAAGAAATTGGTAAATTAAAATCACAAGGTCAAGACGCATCAGCCGTGATGGCACAGGCGGCACAAATTCCAGAGCAGCTTAAGCAGCTAGAAGATAAATTAGCAGGAATTAAAAATGAGTTAGAGGGTTGGTTGATGACTATCCCTAACTTACCGCATGAATCAGTGCCTTTTGGCAAGGATAGTGATGAAAATGTGGAACAGCGCCGTTGGTTCCCTGATGTTGGCTATAAGGCTGATATGGAGCCGGCTGCTTTAGGCTTTGAGGTACAAGACCATGTGGCTTTAGGTGAAAAATTAGGTCTAGAGTTTGATACGGCTGTTAAATTATCAGGTTCTCGCTTTTCTTTTATGCGAGGAGGTGTAGCTCGCTTACATCGTGCTTTAGCCCAGTTTATGTTGGATACACATACGGCAGAGCATGGTTACACTGAGTGCTATACGCCATATATTGTTAATAGTTCGACATTATTTGGTACAGGACAACTTCCTAAATTTAAAGAAGATATGTTCTGGGTAACCAAAGGTGGTGATGATACAGATGAAAATGGTCAAGCCATTCCTAAAGAAGAGCTTTATCTGATTTCAACAGCTGAGATTACCTTAACTAGCACGGTAAAAGACAGTATTGTTCCAGCAGCTGAGTTGCCATTACGCTTGACGGCACATAGCCCATGTTTCCGCTCTGAGGCGGGTAGTGGTGGTCGTGATACACGCGGTATGATTCGCCAACATCAATTTGATAAAGTTGAAATGGTACAGATTGTTAAGCCAGAGACATCGTATGAAGCCTTAGAGCAGATGACATCACATGCCGAGAAAATTCTGCAATTATTGAAGTTACCTTATCGAGTGATGTTATTGTGTTCGGGCGATATGGGCTTTGGTTCAAGCAAAACGTATGACCTTGAAGTGTGGATTCCTTCACAAAATACATGGCGTGAGATTTCCTCTGTGTCTAACTGTGAGGCATTCCAAGCTCGCCGTATGGGGGCTCGCTTTAAGAACGAACAAGGTAAAAATGAGTACGTACATACCTTGAATGGTTCGGGTCTTGCCGTGGGACGTGCATTAGTGGCAGTGATGGAGAATTACCAACAAGCTGACGGCAGTATTGTCGTACCAGAAGTTCTTCGCCCATATATGGGTGGTGTAGAAGTGTTAACCCCTTAATCGGATAAGGAGATACGCCGTATGTTGTTTCTATTATCACCGGCTAAGAAACTGGACTATGACACACCATTAAATGTGGCTAAACATACCCAACCTTTATTTGTCAAAGAAGCGGCTGGGTTGATTGAGATTTTACGGACGAAATCGGTAGCTGATATTTCAGCATTGATGGATTTAAGCCAAGCGTTATCAGAGTTAAATGTGGCTCGCTATGCAGAATGGGAGCCAACATTTTCTCTAGATAACTCACGTCAAGCCTTGCTTGCTTTTAATGGTGATGTCTATGAAGGACTTGAGGCGCAAACATTAGACGCTAAGCAATTGGATTGGGCACAAGAACACGTGGCGATTTTGAGTGGCTTATATGGTGTCTTACGTCCGCTTGATTTAATGCAAGCCTATCGTCTTGAGATGGGAACACGTATAGAGAACCCAGCTGGTAAAACTCTATATGCTTATTGGGGTTCGACCATTGCCAAGTATCTCAGCGACCGTCTAGCTCATGAAGCTGAACCTATCATTATTAATCTTGCTTCGGAAGAGTATTTTAAATCGGTGGATTTAAAAACACTTAAAGCACGCGTGGTGCAATGTGTTTTCCAAGAGTATAAAAATGGTACTTATAAGGTAATCAGTTTTAATGCTAAACGTGCCCGTGGCTTAATGGCGCGCTTTGCGATTGAGACAGAAGCGAAAACCCCCGAAGATTTATTGAAATTTAATCTTGAAGGGTATCAGTACGATGCAGAAGTATCGAGTAAAGATAAACTCGTGTTCCGCCGTAAACTAGAAAAATAAGCAGACAGCCATAAGAATAAACAAACTATGGAGGAGGGGCATCGTTAGAGCCTATACGATGTCTCAGGAGACACAATATGAAAGACAGCACAGGCATAAAAATTTTCTTTTTATTTGCATTTGCCTACTTTATTTCTAATTTATTTAGAGGGGTAAATGTTGCCTTTGCTCCTTTTCTGATTGATGAGTTACAACTCACTGCCACGAGCTTAGGCTTGTTGACGAGTATTTATTTTATTGCCTTTGCTTTATTCCAAATACCTGCAGGTCTAGCGCTCGATAAATGGGGACCTAAGCGTACCCATGCTGTCTTATTGTTTATCTGTGCCTTAGGTGGACTGATTTATGCCTTGGCAGATAGTTTTACGGGGCTATTGGTCGGTCGGATTCTTATCGGAATTGGTATTGCGGTTGGTTTAGCCGGCAGTATTTTAATTTATACGCAAAACTTCCCTCTGGCACGCTTGCCGATGTTGACAGGCTTGACTGTTGCTATTGGTGGTTTAGGCGGTGTGGTCGTCGGTGCTCCTTTAACCTTTGCCTTGGAGTATTTCCACTGGTCGAGTATTACCGTGGTGATTTCTATTATTACGGTGATTATTGCTGGAGGGATTTGGTTTTTACTGCCTGATACCCATACCTCGCGACATCTTAGCTTTAAAGCACAATGCCAAGGCACGATTAAAATTTTTAAAACACCGACCTTTTGGCGGTGGGTAGCCCTGCCTGCAGCGACAGGTGGTATGTTCTATGCAGCTCACACCTTGTGGGTACGTTCTTATATGTCGGATGTATTGCACTATAGCCCTGCAGAGATTGCTGGCTATGTATCATTGATAGGGATTTCGATGGTATTAGGTACGGCATCTACTGGCTTATTGGCTCGCCGAGTCGAGGCATGGGGTATTAACCTACACTATTTTAGTGGTATTGGTATGTTGAGCTTTATGCTCATCCAATTTTTGCTGATTTTAGAGGTGCCCGTACCACCAGCAATTACTTGGTTTGTTTTTGGTTTTGCAGGGTCGAGCTGGACAGTCAATTTTGCTTATGGTGCAGAGATTTTCCCGGCACATATTCTAGGTAGAGTGACGACATCCTATAATGTGGTGTTTTTCTCGGCTATCTTTTTAACTCAGTTAATCATCGGTTATATCCTCGATATGTGGGATAAATTACCCAATGGACAATATCCAGCGATAGCTCATATGACAGCATGGTCTTTTTTCCTTGCTATTCAGTCATTGGCCGCGATTATTTCTTTTTGGCCTCGTCCGCTAAAGGTCGACTCTCAGCATTTTGAGGAGTAAGAAGAAGTGAGCCTATCTGTTTATCTGTTATGTGTTATAGATTGGCTCACTACTAGCTTTAAATTTTTAACACCTGCATTTCTTGACGAATAGTCTGTGCGGCTTTTTGCATTTGTTTGACCGGCAACATAAACGGTTGATTCTCCGCGGTATTTTCTAAGTTAGCCGGAGGTTCGGGCATAGATTCGTCATCGGATGGCTGCAATAGTGCATGGATATACTCAAATTGTTGAGCGAGATCACTATCAAGCTTTTTGAGCGAGAGTAAGAGTGGACCGAGAGAGTTAATTTGACTACTCATCGTATTGAGTGACATCACAAGACGGTTCAGACTAGCGATATTAATATGGTGTGATTTGGGCTCACTTAACATACGTGCATAGCTATCTGCAAAAGCCGCATAACTATTGTGAATATCACGGCGAGCCAATTGCAAATCAATATACAGTGGGTTATGCGCAAAGGTATCGGCAGAGTAGTTGTCACCGCCCATGCCTTTGGTCAGTACAGAGTCGATAAAGGCAAGCTCTTTTTGTAAATATTGTTGGCTAGCTTGGATAGTACGCTCAGCAAGATGCGTAATTTGGTTTTCTTCCCACCATGGAAAGGCAAAACTACAGCCAAAAGCGATAATACTAGCGATAAGCGTATCGAGAGCGCGCTCACCGATAATGGTGAAAATATCGGGACTGATAAAATGAAAACCAATCAATACATACATCGTCACAAACATCGACCCCGGACGAAAATGGTTCACAATCAGGGCTTGACCCAAAATCATGGAAATCAACATCATGATAGTGAGGAAGATGGGATTGGTGCTAATACTAAATAAGCCTAAGGTGACTAAGCAGCCGATGACGGTGCCTTGGAGACGCATCATCGTACGTTGACGAGTGAGTGCAAAACCCGGACGCATTGTTAATAAAATCGTAATGGTAATCCAGTGGCTATGTTCAATCAATTTACTGACAATCGCATTATCAGGGTAGAGCAGAATAATGCCATTGGTAATCAATTGGACAATGGTGATGGCAAGAGTGACGCGCAAGGCATAGCGGAAAATCGCCGAGCCCATATGAAGATTATCGAGGATAGGTTGTAAGCGTAGTGATTGGTGCGTACGGAACTGTAATAGGGACTTGTCGCGACGCATGGTATCCAGTGGTTTTACCTCACCTTCATCACGGACATTGTCAGCGATAATATCGACATAGCGTGCCGCATTACGTAAGCGACGTAGTACTTGTACGATAAGCGCATACACTTCTGGTTCTTCTTTTGCGATACCTTCAGCCTTAAATCGTTCTAATTCATATTCAATAGCACGTAACTCGGCTTTGACACTATTACGATAATTGACAGTCGAGTTATTCGCTAATTTCAAAGCACAACGCTGTAAAGTACGGCTCAGTTTGATGAGGGTATCGCGCATAAAGAGCATGATATCTTCATTTTGGAAGCGTTGGCGTAGTACTTCATAGTCTGTTTGTGTGGCAACCATCGTATCAAGTAGCGCAATCATCTCGATGAATACATTCCAGAGGACGATACGTTGACGCTGATGGTCTTTATGGTCTTCGGGTAAATTACGCAAAACATTATCGCGCGCTGCTTGATGAGCGTCTGTCATCGTAATCATATAGGGAAGCAGCTTACGGAAGCAGGTGTCTAAATCATTATTAATATCGTAAAAACTTGCCCGTGCTCGCATATAGTCAGCGGTAGCATAGACAGCACTGGCTAAGGTTAAACGCTCCTCATGCAAGCTGAAAATACGGCTGATGATAATACTAAATAAAAAGTAGTAAGCACTTCCGGCAAAGGTTGTCAGACTGTATAAAAAGATGTCGGTGCCTTTGCTATCTAGGCTTAACGATAACAACATCATCAATAAGCAGGCAAAACCGACAATACCCCCACGTTTACCGAAGACTGATAGCATGGAGAAAATAAAGACCTGTGCGGCGATGACTAGCCAGATAATAGAGGGAAAAGGGCTTGCTAGACCGGTAATTAATACCGCTAGATTACCCGCAATCAGACCAAAGAGCATTTCTTTAATGCGGAACCGTTTGGTACCGCCGGGTTGGTCGATAATGGCAATGGCTAATGCACCTGCTGAAAATGCAAAACCAAAGTGATATTGTTTGAATACCCCGATGAGGATAATAATAGGTAAAAGAACCCCAATCCCTTGTCGCAGTGCAAAGAACCAGTGTGGGCCAGAAATGAGGCGATTAAATTTGCCAGTTGATATATACATAGTAGTGCAATAACAGCAGAGTTATCGGTATTGAGCGGTATTTTAACATTGCCTTTCTAGGCGATAAATAGGGATAGACCTGTGCTCGCAAAGATGATTTTGTTGGTGCATATTGTTGGAAAATTTTCAAAAAAGGCGGTGCTGGTTTGCATTATTTTTTGCAATGCGGTAAAGTGTATTTTCTTCTTTTATCCAGAGAAGTGATTGGTAAGCAGAAAAACTAGCTATCCGCTAGTGATTGATTGCGCCTCTTTTAATAGAAAAATCGTTGTTATATTGACCACAAGTTGGTATAGCGACCTCCGTTTCGAACTTATTGCGTTGATTGACGCTGTTTGCGCTGACTGGTTGATTCTTATGCGCTGAGTTTGTTAAGGTTTTCAGGTGGGCGGTCTTCGTAAGACACAAAGCGCTGAGAGTTTTAGCAATTCACCTAAGTACCCTAAAACCAAATCAATCCGGTTGGGCTAGTGATGAAAGGACATAAAAAAATGGAACTTATAGGCGCCGATATTGTAGTGCGTTGCCTTGCCGAACAGGGCGTTAAACATATATTCGGTTACCCCGGTGGGGCGGTATTGTATATCTACGATGCCATTTACAAACAAAAAGATTTCGAACATATTCTCGTTCGCCACGAACAAGCAGCTGTACATGCGGCTGATGCGTATTCTCGATCTTCC
>JAXECN010000001.1:0-5096 GCA_034093535.1 Pelistega sp. | reverse complement strand
CACCACATATGCTCACCTGATAGCTGACCGATATGTGCTGGAAACACCAAGTTACCTGCCCCAAAAAACAGTGCAAAGAGCATTAAGCCTGTAGCGACAAATAACGCGCTTGAGGTTTTCGTTGTCATTTTTTATCCTATGAGATTGATTATTCGTGATCTTCTGTCACCACCTTGCTAATACGCGCAGGAATGGGCAATTGGAAAGCATTATCTTCTAAGCGCTGACGGATTCGTTTCATCAATGCCGCATGTACATTCCAATATACATTAGATGCAGTCCATAAGCGAATCGTAATCACCACTACCGACTCACGATACTCACTCACATAGATACTGGCTTTAGGTTCGAGATCAATATTTTCTTGTTGTGCAACGACTTCCTCTAGAATCTCAATAGCCTTATCTAAGTCATCACCATAGCTGACTGGCACTAAAATATCCATACGACGTGTCTTATTACGACTAAAATTAATAATCGTACTGCTCCATACCGAGCTATTGGGTACGGTTACCTGAATGCCGTCATTTTGAATCACTCGTGTTAAAAACAGCCCAATTTCAGATACAGTACCTGAAATGCCCGCACCAGAAATCGTCACGCTCTCACCCGCACGGATAGGACGTAGAGCAATCAGCATAATCCCTGCAGCGATATTTTGTAGCGTCCCTTGTAGCGCTAAACCAATCGCTAAACCAGCTGCACCCAACGCCGCGATTAAAGAAGTCGTCTTAATACCAAACTGGGTTAAAACCACTAAAATCACCAACACACGCAATGCCCATACCACAATACTTTCAATCATCGGTACAGCAGTATAGTCAAGCACATTAGAGCGTTGGGCGAGTCGACGAATCGATTTACCAATTAACTTTGAGACAAACCAACCTACCGCAAAAACAGCAAGTGCCGAAATAAAATTAATCAAAAAATCATCAATTAAAGGGGAATATTTTTCCCATAAGAGTGACCAGTTCATAAGACTTCCTGTTATTTGAACAAAGGTCTATTGTAACCTGATTGTTTAGCACAACACCAATCTGCCTTATTCCAGCAGATAGCTGAGAATGGCTCGTACCTACTGAGCATTTCTCAAAAGAATGCCGACCCTATACATTCTGTTAAAATGATGTCTTAAATGATTTCTTATGCTAATACATTCAATGTCTGAACTTGACCATAACCCTTACGCTGGACACACACCGATGATGCAACAATACCTTCGTCTCAAAGATGAAGTGGGCAACATCTTATTGTTCTATCGTATGGGTGATTTTTATGAGATGTTCTACGATGACGCGATTGTCACGGCTCGTCTACTCAATCTCACCCTCACCAAACGTGGCGTATCCAATGGTGAGCCTATCCCGATGGCAGGCGTACCGGCTCATGCCATGGAACAATATCTGGCTCGCTTAGTTGCCCTCGGTAAATCCGTTGCAATTGGCGAGCAAGTGGGCGACCCTGCTACGAGCAAAGGACCGGTCGAGCGTAAAATTGTGCGCATCGTATCGCCGGGGACATTAACCGATGAGAACTTATTACCCTCTCGCTCGGACAGACCCTTGCTAGCGGTCTATAAGCCTTTTAAAGGTAAAAATCCCAAATTTGGTCTTGCTTGGCTAAACCTCGCTAGTGGTGAATTTAAAGTCTGCGAAACAGACGACCAAAATCTCGATTCAGAGATTTTCCGTATCGCACCCGCAGAAATTATCACGGCAGACTCCTACACACTTGAGACAACATCACCAGCAGCGATGAGTAAGACAGCTGACTGGCATTTTGACTTTAAAGAATCTCAGACGCAATTAGCCCAATTTTTTGGTGTTGATTCCTTACGTGCTTTTGGTGTAGATGACGTACCCAATGCTATCTGTGCTGCTGGTGCTCTTTTGCGCTATGTCGAGCGTACACAAAATCAATCGCTCAGTCATATCCAAGGAATCGCCCAAGACCATAGCCATGAATATGTGGTACTCGACCCCGTTAGTCGCAAGAATCTAGAGATTACCGAGACGATTAGTGGCGAAAACTCACCCACCCTATTTTCGCTGTTAGATCATTGTAAAACACCGATGGGCAGTCGCTTATTACGCAAGTGGTTACATCACCCTCTGCGCGATAATGCCCAAGTTACTCGTCGCCATCAATATGTACAAGCTTTTTTAAGCCCAAGCAATATCAGTCTAAATGCCAAGCAATTGATTGATACTGCCTTGGAGCACCTCAAAGCCTATCCCGATATTGAGCGTATCAGTACACGTATCGCCCTATTATCCGTGCGACCACGTGAATTAGCGAGTTTGCGTGACGCTTTACAGCAACTCCCTGCCTTTGCCCAATTTGTGCAGGTAGAACTCGGGGCAGATAGCGAATTGCTACACCCCTTATGTGCGACTGATGCCGTCTATCCACTATTAGCCGATATCCTCGCTCCTGAACCTGCCGTGATGGTCAGAGATGGCGGTGTTATTGCCACAGGATTTGATAGTGAACTTGATGAACTGCGCACCTTGGCAGCAGATAGCGGTGCCTTTTTGATTGAACTTGAAACTCGCGAAAAAGAAGCCACTGGCATTCCCAACTTGCGTGTTGAATATAACCGAGTCCACGGCTTTTATATCGAAGTCACAAAAACACATATCGATAAAGTACCGGCACATTATCGTCGCCGTCAGACCTTAAAAAATGTTGAGCGCTATATCACGCCCGAACTAAAAACATGGGAAGATAAAGTCCTCTCAGCTAAAGACCGCGCCCTCAGTCGTGAGAAATATCTCTTTGACCAATTACTACAATCCCTACAGCCTTGGATTGTCCCACTACAAAATCTTGCACGCACACTCGCACAGATTGATGTCTATGCCAGCCTCGCCCATCATGCCTATACCCATGAATGGGTGCGTCCAACACTGGTTGAGGTGCCTAGTATTCAAATTGAACAAGGGCGACATCCTGTCGTAGAACGTAGTATTGAGCGATTCACACCGAATGACTGTTGGATGGATGAACATGACCGTATGTTATTGATTACTGGTCCCAATATGGGCGGTAAATCAACCTATATGCGTCAGGTTGCCTTGATTACCTTATTGGCTCGTATGGGGAGCTTTGTCCCAGCGACATCCGCTACCATTGGCAAGATTGATCGTATTTTCACCCGTATCGGTGCTGCCGATGACCTTGCCGGTGGGCGTTCTACCTTTATGATGGAGATGATTGAGGCTGCCGCTATTCTCGCTAATAGTACCGCCCATAGCCTTGTTCTGATGGATGAAATTGGACGCGGTACATCTACCTATGACGGTCTTGCCCTCGCATGGGCAATCGCTTGTCGCCTACTCAGCCACAATAAAGCGATGACGCTCTTTGCCACCCACTATTTTGAGATTACTCGCCTACCTGAGCAACATAGCGGCGTGCGCAATGTCCACCTCGCTGCCACCGAAACAAGCACAGGCATTGCTTTCTTACACGAAGTACAAGAAGGTCCTGCCAACCGTAGCTATGGTATCCAAGTTGCCCAAAAAGCCGGTATTCCCATGGCTGTCATCCGCCAAGCCAAACGCGAATTAGATCGACTCGAACAAGGTGCTCAAGCCTCACCACAACTAGACCTGTTTGCCCAAGCCGAGATTAAAGACCAAGAACAAAACGATAACTATCTCGAATTACATGCCATCAAGAATGCCTTAAATGAGCTCGACCCAGACAATATGAGCCCTCGCGATGCACTTGATGCCCTTTATAAACTTAAAAATATTTTTGGATTAGATACGACATCATCATGACTATCTCATTAACAGACAAAATCGACCTATTAGGCAATATCAGCCCTGAAGAATTTATGCGTGAGTATTGGCAACGCAAGCCATTACTGATTCGCCAAGCCTTTAAAAACTTCCAATTGCCTATTAGCATTGCTAATCTGAAAAAATTAGCTACCCAAGACGATGTAGAATCACGCTTTATCACTCGTAATGATGGGGATTGGAAACTGAAAAAAGGTCCTATCGCACGCACACCGAGTATGCAACAAGATGATTGGACATTACTGGTGCAGAGTGTCGACCTCCATGACGATAAAGTTTCTGAGATGGCACAGCAATTCCGCTTTGTCCCAGACGCACGCTTTGACGATGTGATGATTAGCCTAGCTTCAAAAGGCGGTGGTGTCGGTCCTCACTTCGATACCTATGATGTCTTCTTACTCCAAGGTCATGGACAACGTCGCTGGCGTATCAGCCAACAAGAGGATAAGACCCTCATCCCCGGCTTACCTTGCCGTATTCTACAAAACTTCCAAGTTGAACAAGAATGGGTTCTAGAACCCGGTGATATGCTTTATCTGCCGCCTCAATGCGCACATGATGGTATTGCCGAAACCGATAATTGCGTAACAATTTCCTTTGGTTTTAGAACACTCTCTTTTGCCAATATGGTGCGTGGTATCTTTGAAGCTGCTGCCGATCAAGTCAGTGTCAATTCAGGTCTAGGCAGTGGTGTCTATTCCGAACCCGCACTCTCAGGTTTTAAAGTCGAGGGTTATTACCGTGACCCCGGTGCTCCTGCTGTCAGCACACCAGCTGCTATGCCTGAAAACATGGTGGAACAAGCCCTACAAGCCGCGCAGAAAATTCAGCTCAATGCCGATTTAGCTAGTCGCTTCTTAGGGTGTTGGCTGACCGAACCTAATCAATTAGCCCAATTTGATTTTGCAGAAGAAGAAATTAATATTGAGGACTTACCTGAAGAAACAATCATTAAGACTGACCGTAAAACACGTATGGTCTATCGTGGCGAGCAGCTCTTTATTAATGGTGAAGCCGTACCTATCGCCCTCAATGCCGTGTTAAAAGAGTTAGCCGATAAACGTTGCCTATCTGCCGGTTATGCCACAGCAGAAAGCGATGAAGACACTTTTGAATTACTCCATCGCTGGATTGATGATGGTTGGTTGATTGTCGCTTGATGAAGTCCGCTCATAGAGGAAGTGTTTAAAAACAATAGGCTCAGGATATAAACACCTGAGCCTATTTTATTTAGGTCACCACCTTATCCCAAAATCCTCAACAATAGACAATATCGCAAGAATC